>JAPLNB010000289.1 GCA_026693085.1 Planctomycetota bacterium
CCCCACGCACCGTCCGCTCAATCGTGATGAACATTCAATCGCCACGGTCAGTCCTCAGAAAATCTTCTGCTTATGCTCTTGACTTCACATAGCTGGTCTTTCCTGGAACCGTCATTGTCCCGAAAAAACGCCGCGGCAGGCTGATTCGTCTCCTGGTCGCCGGCGGCCCTGACCGGCAGCCTGACTGTGAACCTCGCGGCCGATGCCGATGATCTTGCGCTGGCCCGTCATCGCGTAGTTGCCAATGACAAAGGACCGCGGACAAATCACTGGATACCTTTCGCCTGCTTGATCCGCTGCTCCACCTTCGCCGCCTCCTCATCCCGTTTCAGCTCACGCAGCACGGAGGCATGTTCCTCCATCGCCTTGATCAGCTTCGGGTGCTCCGCCGCCAGCTTCTTTTCATAAATCGCGACCGCCCGCTCGCACAAGGGCTCGGCCTCGGCAGTCTTGCCCTGCGCTCGGCACAGCTTCGCCTGCGATGACAAAAACACCGCAAAATTTGGATGCTCCGGCCCAATCGTCTTCTGCCCGATCGAAACTGCCCGCGCCAGCAGTTCCTCCGCCTTGGCGAAGTTGCCCTGCTCGCGGTACATGCTGCCCATCCCCGCCAGAACCTGCGCCGTCTCCGCCGCCTCTGCCCCGGCGATCTTCTGGACGATCGCCATCGCCCGCGTCAGCATCGCCTCCGCCTGGTCGTACTTCTTCTGCAGCGTATAAAACTCCCCAAGATCCTGCAGCGACGACGCTACGCCGAACGAATCCTTTCCGAACCACGCCTCGCGCATCCCCATCGACCGCTTCAACATCGTCTCCGCTTCGGCGTTCTTCCCCTGTTTGTGGTAGAGCAGCGCCAGATTGCCGATCGTCATCGCCGTATCCGGATGGTTCTCCCTCAGCACCGCTTCGCGAATGCCCAACGCCTGCTGATACAGCTTTTCCGCTTCCCCGTAACGCTCCTGCACCTGGTACAGCGACGCCAGATTGTGCATCGCCTGCGCCAACTGCGGATCGTCCGCACGCAGCGTCTTCTGCCGCAGTTCCAGCGACTGCTTATACAGCGCCTCGGCCGCCCCAAATTTCCCCGCGAACTGATACACCATCGCAAGATTGTTCATCACCGCGATGTACCGGGGATCTTTGCTGCTTTTTGCATCGCGGCTTTCCAGAATCGCCTTCAGATGCAGCTCCGCTTGCCCATACTCCGCACGCCGCAGCGCCGTGTCCGCCGCCGCCATGTGCTCCTCCCTGCTCATCGCCGGATCGGCTTTCGTTGTGGGCTGCGTCGCGCTGGCGGTCGCAATGCCCTTGGCCACCGCCGCTTCCATCGCCTTCGCCCGCGCTGTCAACGCCGCCGCTTCATCCGCCTTCCCAGCCTTCTGCATCAGCTCCGCATACCCCTCCAACACCGGCAGCAGGCTCGGATGGTTCTGCCCAAGCCGTTTCTCCAGAACGTCAATCGACTTCCGGAACAGTGGCTCAGCCGCCGCCGCCTTCCCCTGCTTCGCATACACCACCGCCAGATGGCTCAGACTCTCACCCACCGCCGGATGATCCTGCCCAAGCGACTTCTGGCGGATCGCCAGCGCTCGCTTGAGCATCGCTTCAGCGTCATCCAGTTTCCCAGCCGCGGTGCAGATCTCGCCCAACACGTCGGTGCTCTGGGCCACGTCCGGATGCTCGGCGCCAAACGCGTTCTGGCGGGTCGCCAATGCCAGCTTCACCAGCCGCTCGCCTTCGGCCTGTTCGCCCAGTCGCCCCAGCACCAATCCCAGATCATTCTGCGTCACTGCCAGCAGGTGGTCATTCGCCCGCAACGCCTTCTGGCGGATCGCCAATGCCTGCTTCAGCAAATCCTTCGCCTCGGCATGCCGACGCTCCTGCCCATACAGCTCGCCGAGGCTGTTGAGCGTCGCCGCCACGTCCAGATGGTCCGCCGCCAGCCGTTTCTGACGCATCGCCAGGCACGCTGCGAACGCCGCCTCTGCCTGATCGAATTGCCCGAGGTGCTCCGCCACCGTGCCCAACGCCATCAGGCCCTCCGCCATCACCGGGCTGTCTTTGCCCACGGTGGCTTCGATGATCGCCACCGCCCGTTTCACCAGAGGCTCCGCCTCCGCCGCCGCTCCCCTGGCCACCTCCACATTCGCCACGCTCAGCAGGCTCAGCGCCACCACCGGATGCCTGACACCAAATGCCTTCTCACGCATCGCCAGCGCGCGGTTGCCAAACGCCGCCGCCTCGGCGTATTGGCCCTGCTTGTGGTACAGCAACGCCAGATTCTGCACCGCCTGCGCAGTGTCCGGATGGTTCTCCCGCAGAACCTTCTGGCGGATCGCCAGTGCTCGTTTGTACACCTGTTCCGCTGCCCCGTACTGGTCCATCGCCGCGTGAATGGTCCCCAGGTTGTTCAGCGCCACAGCCACCGCCGGCTCGTCGGCCGCGAGGGATTTCTCCCGGATCGCCAACGCCCGCTGCGCCGCGTCCAACGACAGCTCCATCTTGTCCATTTTGTAGTACAACAACGCCAACCCCTGGAGCGTCGTCGCACCCTGCGCCTGGAGATTCGCCTTCTCCGCAGCCGCGAACGCGAGCTTGTACTTCGCTTCCGCCTCCTCGTTCTTCCCGCTGTCGCTGGCCTTGATCGCCGCGCGCATCTGCTCTTCCCAAGCTCCCTGTTCCGGGCTGCGCACAACCTGTCCCCAGCCTGACCGGACGCACACGCCGACCAGCAAGGCAACCACCAACCCCGACGTCCCGCGAGCCAACGTGACCATGAATCCACTCTCCTGAATCTGCAAACCAGCTCACTACACCAATGGCCGCAGATCATACCATCCCCGACCCCGATCGCACCCCGTGCGCGTGCCCCCACACGTCCCGCAACACCCCATCTATCCGGCGTCCCTTTGCGGTGAACCGTAACTACCCCGCCAGACCCTCACCCCGTCAATCGATCTGCTCCCCGAAGTCAAACCGGTTGTAGTCGATCGTCTTAAAGAGGCTGCATTCGACCACGACTGGCGGCCGGCCATCCGGCAGCGGCTTGCCCTCGGCATCGAGCAGCACTCCGTCCTTGCTGATGTTCAGATGCTTGATCTTCCAGCCGTCAGACCACAGCCCGGACCATGCGTCGTGCCCTTTCGCCGTGCCGGCGTCGCCGCGCGGACGGTAACTGACTGTAAACACAAAATCGGTCTGCTCCGACCGCGAAACAGGCCTGGCCTGGTTGAACTGCACAAGCTTGCAGGATTCCGCCTCGCGCCCCTTCCATTCCGTGCTGTTGACGCTGTTCATCAGGTCCAAGTCGACCAATTGGCCCACCACCGCCAGAGTACCACGCCTCTTGAACCGAAAAAGAATCTCATCCATGAACCTATTATAGGGCTTCCAGGGCAGCGAAGGCAGCGGCATCACCGAGTCCAGCCACAAAGCATCGTCCAGCCGGATCACCTTGATCACCCCGGCATCCGGATCTGCTTTCACCCGGCCATAGGCCGACTTCCACGCCTCCGCCGCGTTGCCAACCACGGATTCTTGGATATCGAACCGTGTTCCCAGCCTGGCCTTCCAATCAGTGCGCAATCTCGCCTTTGGTCACATCCCCGCCGACGTCCAGGAGCTGGATGCTGGAAATGGTTTTCATTGTCTTGTGGTCAAAGAACGTCCAGACGATCTTCTTCTCGGGCGTCACTTCAATAACGTGAGGAGCCTTGCCAAATTGATCGTGCCCGACCCAGTTGCACATGACCGTATTGCCATTGTGCAGCCTTTGCAGCCCGGCCATGAATTTAAGGCTGATGTTCGGCAATTCGTCGGCCGTTACTTCCCAAACGGTCTTGCCGGTCTTGTCGACCTCGAAGACCTTAGCGCCATCTTTTACGTGATCACCACAGGCGATCAGCGTGTTGCCGTTGGCAAGCCGGACCACCGAGTGCGGGCCACCGGGGGCGGCGATTTCCAAAACAACCTTCCCCGCCGCGTCGTATTCTCGAACCGCGTGCAGCCCATAATGCGCCACCAGGTAGTTGCCGTTCTCCAGACGCCTCGCGTTCCGCATGAACATGTGCCCGCCGTCTTGGCCGTCTGGCAGGAGTGAAAGCTCTTTAACGATCTTGCCGACCGGGTCCAGTTCCAACAACCGCCCCGAGTTGCATTCGCCCACAAACGTATTGCCATTCGACAGCCGCTGGCACGCGTAGATCTCGCTCTTGGATTCGTAGTTGAACACCACTTTCTTCTCGCGAGTGACCTCCTTGACTCCATGGCCGGTGTTGAACAGCAGGTTGCCATTCGGCAGCACCCAGATGTCATTGCAGTCCTTCGCAGGGTATTCCCACTCCACCTTGCCTTCCGCCGACACCACGAAAACTTTGCCTTGCGTGTAGTCCGTGCACACAAACGCGTGCGGCGATCCTTCCTGTATCTTCTGGTCGGCCGCAAACACGCTGCAAGATAAAAGCAACAAGATCGCCACGGTGAGCCTTTTCATTGTCTATTCTCCTGTCGCGGCAGCATAAGCCCCACGCCATATCAGGGCAAATCCCCCTGCCGCCCGCACCGCGAATCCCGATCGGTCTCGTCCATGGCTCTTGGATTCTCCACCGCAAACGCGAGAATGGCACCACGGTTCAAGCGGGCAGTACCAACGAGTCACATGGGAGGTCACATGCGTATCCGATATCGTGCTGGATGGTTCCTGGTCCTGTTCATGACGGCGACGGCGTTCGCGCAACAGCCGCCCATCACCAAAGTCGATGTCTGCGTCTACGGCGGCACCGCCAGCGGCGTCGCCGCTGCCGTCGCCGTTGTCCACGAGGGAAAATCCGTCATCCTCATCGAGCCCGGCCGCCACCTCGGCGGAATGACCACCGGCGGCCTTGGCTACACCGACTTCGGCAACAAGGCCGTCATCGGCGGCATCTCCCGAACCTTCTACAAGGAACTGGGCAAGGTCTACCGCAAAGACGAGGTCTGGACTTTCGAGCCACACGTCGCCGAAAACGTCTTCAAGCAATGGGTCCAGGAAAACAACATCAAGGTGCTCTTCGAGCATCGCCTCCAGAGCCTCCGAAAAACCGGCCCCAGGATCGTTGCCCTCACTCTCGAAAAAGCCGGCGTCGATGACACCGGCGCTCCATTGCCGCAACCCACCCGGCGCGACGCCGCCTTCATCGAAGCCGCTATGTACATCGACGCAACCTACGAAGGCGACCTCATGGCCGCCGCCAACGTCACCTACACCGTCGGCCGCGAAGCCGTCGAACAGTACGGCGAATCCCTCAACGGCATTCGCGCGAAAACCCCAGCCCATCAGTTCCTGCTCAAGGTCGATCCCTACCTGAAACCCGCCGACCCTTCCAGCGGCCTCTTGCCATTCATCGCCACCGGCGACGGCGGAAAACCCGGCGGCGCCGACAACAGCGTCCAGGCCTACAACTTCCGCTTGTGCCTCACCCAGAACCCCGCCAATCGCCTCCCCATCGCCCCGCCCCCAGCCTACGACCAGAAACGCTACGAGCTCCTCGCCAGGTACCTCGAAGCATTGGACGCCGCCGACAAGAAGCCCAACCTCGGAATGCTGCTCAAGATCGACATGATGCCCAACGGCAAGACCGACATTAACAACAACGGCGCCGTCTCCACCGACTTCATCGGACAGAACTACCCTTACCCCGACGGCGATTGGCCCACACGATCCCGCATCTGGAAGAACCACCAGCACTACATCCGCGGCCTGTTGCACTTCCTCGCCACCAGTCCCCGTGTGCCCGACAACATCCGGCAAGACATGAGCCACTGGACGCTCTGCCGCGACGAGTTCACCGACACCGCTGGATGGCCTCACCAGATGTACGTCCGCGAAGCACGCCGAATGGTCGGCCGCTATGTCATCACCCAGGCCGACTGCGAGCACAAACGCACCTGCGACGATTCCATCGGCATGGCTGCCTACAACATGGACTCCCACAATTGCCAGCGCATCGTCAAGAATAACACCGTCGAAAACGAAGGCGATGTCCAGGTCCGACCCACCGGCCCCTATCCCGTCAGCTACCGCGCGATCACCCCCAACGAAGATCAATGCGACAACTTGCTCGTGCCCGTCTGCCTCTCCGCTACCCACATCGCCTACGGATCGGTACGCATGGAACCCGTGTTCATGGCCCTCGGCGAGTCCGCCGCCCGCGCCGCCTGCGCTGCCATCGCCCAAAAAACCTCCGTCCAACGCATCGATATCCCCACGCTGACCACAAAACTCCAGGCCGCCGGTCAAGTATTGAAATATGCTCCACGGTAGAGACGCAATGCCCCATTTCCCCCCTTTGTCGCGGAAAATGGGCCCAATAGCCTGAATAGGTGATCTTGCAGAGCTTTGGGGGTGACCTATGATGCTCGCCGTTGACCGGACAAGAAAAACGGGAACGGATATGAGAACAACGGGGAACAACTTGCTGACGAATGCCCCATACGCGGTTGACCCGCTACCCGGCGGTTCACCGGAAGTTGACTCGGACATTAGTGGCCCTGACCGGTGTTCGAGCCGCGGCCTTTTAAGCCGCCGCCAGATGGGCAAATGCCCGTCCTTTCAGATCCAGCGGGTCTGTGATGTTCTGATGTCCAAGCTGCATACCAACGGGGGGGGCGAGAATCCTGCCCAGCCACTACTCCCTCGCCCTCCCTTCTTTTTCTCTCGCAGACAGCGGGTCTGCGCTCTGACGATGTCCAGGTTGCCTACCACTGGGGGGGGCGAGAATCCTGCCCAGCCACTGCTCCCTCGCCCTCCCTTCTTCTTCTCTCGCAGACCACGTGCTCTAACCAATGTCTTCCCATAGCGATCCATCACAGGGGCGAAACGGGGGGGGGGTGCCGGTGCATAAGACGCCGGCACTCTCTTTTCTCGCGCACTCATACCTCTCTCCCGAACAACACCGCACACCACCCCCGACCCTTCATTGCCCAAAGCCCACCGCGATGCCGTGGTTCTTCGCCGTCCTGTTCCATGCCCCTGCCAAACAGCACCCCCATTTGCAACCTTTCAGCTATTGCGCGGTATCTCTAGCGTAGCGATCGGTGTACCATCAACGGCTCGCCCAACGTAGGATATCCAGCGGGGCGGCTTTGAAGAGAAAGGTAATCATGCGACGAACGTTTATTGCCATCGCGGTGGTTGCGTTGGTGACCCGTGCCGCAACGGCCCAAAAGGCCGCGCCGACATACAAGACAACCCAACTCTCCGACCAGTTCTACTGCGAGGGAGCCTACTTCGGCGATTTCAACAAAGACGGCAACCCCGACATCGTCTCCGGACCCTACTGGTACCAAGGCCCCGATTTCAAAACCAAGCACGAACTCTACACCCCCAAGCCCTACAACCCCGAAGGATATTCCGAGAACTTCCTCACCTTTGTCTATGACTTCAATGGCGACTCCTACCCCGACGTCCTCGAAATCGGATTCCCCGCCAAGGAAACCTACTGGTACGAAAACCCCGCCGGCAAGGGCGACACATGGAAAAAACACCTGGCCTTCGCCTCGGTAGGCGGCGAATCCCCCATGTTCGGCGACATCAATGGCGACGGCAAACCCGAAATCCTCTGCGTCTTCCAGGAAACCCTCGGCTACGCATCACCTAATTGGGCTAGTCCCGATCAGCCCTGGAAATGGACCGCCGTCACACCCAAGGGCGGCTACGGAATGTTCACCCACGGCCACGGCTTCGGCGACATCAACGGCGATGGCCGCGCCGACTACCTCGAAGCCAACGCCTGGTGGGAACAGCCCGCTAAACTCGAAGACCCAAAACCCTGGATCAAGCACCCCTTCAAGTTCGCCGACGCCGCCGCCCAAATGCTCGCCATGGATGTCGATGGCGACGGCAAGATGGACATCGTCACCGCCTGGCATTGCCATCTCTACGGCATCGTCTGGTGGCGACAGGTCCAGGACGCCAACGGCCAGATCAGCTTCGAAAAAAATGTCATCATCGGCGATAAGGGCGAACCCACCCCCGATGGTGCCAAGTTCTCCCAGGCCCATGCCTTTGACCTCATGCAGTTCAAGGATGGCGGCCTCAAGGGCTTCGTCGTCGGCAAACGCTGGTGGGCGCATGGCCCCAAAGGCGACCTCGAACCCATGGCCACACCCGTCGTCTACTACTTCGAAATCGTCCGCAACGCCGCCAAAGCAAAGTTCGTCCCCCACCTCGTCAACGATGTCTCCGGCGTCGGCACCCAGGTCGCCGCCGGCGATATCAACGGCGATGGAATCCCCGATATCGTCGTCGGAAACAAACGCGGCACTTTCGTCTCCCTCAGCCAAGGTACCGCCCCCGCCAACCCACCCGCCAAGTGACTACCCAACCCCCGTTCTCCCGGCAGCAGATCCCGAACCCGCAATAACGCCAAAGCCCACGGACACCCATCCGTGGGCTTCTTCTTTTGCTGCCACATCCCACAATCCCGCCCTCACCCATCACGCTTCACTGAACATCTCCTCCAAAATCCGCTTCCCGCGCACCCTCCCCAACGGCACCCTCCCAACCGCTCTGGCCGCAACCACCTCCGCACCCGCCACCGCCACCGTACTCCCTTCCGACAACGTCCCCACTTGCCCAATGAACCCACTATCAATCAAGAAGTAGTCGTCCGCGTTCACCTTGCCGTCGTAATTGAAATCCCCGTTGTACCACCCCTTCTTCATCGCGATGAACCCCGAGTCAATCATGAAGTAATCATCCGCATTCACCTTCCCATCCATATTCGCGTCGCCGTTCCACGTGTACTTCACAATCACATCGCTCGCCACCACTGCCACGCCGCCGACGCTCCCCACCATCGGCGTGCCATCCCCCTGATCGTTCAGAACCACCCCAAGCGTCGCAAATCCCCCCGGCCTGCTCTTCGCCGTGCTGCTCCGGATCCCAAAACCATCCCACGCCCCGCCATTGCACCCAGACCTCACCAGATTCGCAACCGCTTCCACCCGTTCGCCTTTCACAATCAAGCTGTTGTCATTCACATCAAGCACCCCGCCATCGCTGATCGACAGTGTGCCCGTGCTCAACACTTTCCCGCCCCCAGCCGTCATGACCACGCTCCCCCTCTTGATCACAACCGACTCCACGCTCTTCGACACCCCCAGCGTCACCGTCTGGCCATCCACCACCAGCGTATTCGCCGCCCCCGCCTCATACTCCACAACGTACCCGTCCACCCCCGTATACCCGTAGTTCAAGTCCCGCCACTTTCCCCAAAAACTCCCCTCCCCAATCCCCCACATCAATAGCGCATCCTCGTCCAACCCCGTCGATCGCGCCCCATTATCCGGCTGCCACTCCTCCTCCGCCCAATTCGTATACGACCACGTCTCTCCCCCCACCCAACCCCATCCTCCCCCCGGCTCCGCTCCATCCGCCGCCTGATTCCCCCCAACCCAGTACTGACTCCCATAATCCGGATGCGGACTATAGTTCACCACGTTCCGCTCGATGAACTCGTTCTCCGCCTTCGACCCAATCGTCGCCAGATGCCCCGTCATCCCCCGATACGTCTTGCCCGCCGCCCGATCGCGCGCATCATTCCAATTCGCCGACGTCCATGGCCACTCCACATCCGCCCGCTCATAATAATGCCCCGTCCCCGGCATCTCGATCGGCTCCATCGCCGCGGGCGGGTCCGCGATCGCCGTCACCTTCACCCACTCAATCTCCGACTCATCCCGACCCACTCCCACCGCAAGATTCTCAAACGAAATCCACTGCACATCCCCCCGAACCCGATTCCCCTTCAACTCCCCATCGATGCTGAACGACCACCACCCCTGCCCATCCCGCCACCACTTGTAATCATGCCACCCATACGCCATATCCCCCATCTCGTAGTTGTAAACGTAGTCATAGTTCCCCACGATCCAGTCCGCATTCATCGCCGACTCCCCGCGATCCCACATCCAGTAATGCATCCCCTCCGCCACCGATGTCCCCGCCAGCAAAAACACCTCCGCCACATTCCCCGCCCCCGCCCCCGCCCTCGCCCGCATCTCCACCGACACCTCCGTCGCATTCGCCAGCCCCAGCCGCCGCACCAACCGCTCCGTCACCGCCCCTCCCTCCCCCTTCCCGACTCCGCGCAGCGCATACCCCTCCGGCGACCCCACCACCCCCGGCCGCACTCCCGCCTGATTCACCGCCGTCCACCCCTCGGCATTCCCATCATCAAAATCATCAAAAAAAGCATACA
>JAPLNB010000290.1 GCA_026693085.1 Planctomycetota bacterium
TACCGATCCCGAAATACGAAAGCCATCCTTGGCTCCTTGTTGTTACAGAACAGACCTCCGTGGCGTTACACCATATCGGCATCGCCAATCCCACCACATCACACCAATCATCCGACAGTTGTTGATTCGTCGATCCTTACCTGTGGTGGGCCATCCCGCAAAACCCGTTCACCGCCAGAACCAACGGATCGCGTGCTCAAATCCACCTGGGCCATCACGGGAACTGCGGCACGTTGGTCACCTTGATCCATTTCATGGTCGTGCCTTCCTCGCCCTATGGCCCTCAAAACGCAGTCTGGCGAATGACCGTGGAAAGCACCTTCTGAAGAGCTGAAGTGAAAACTTGCAGGCGGTGAACTCCGATGCGCCATACAGCCGGTGCCCCCACTCGTGCAAAAATGAAATGATCGAGAGGCGATACTTGCCTCGTAAAATAATTGTGTTTGGTGCCGGCACGAAACAGATCCGGCTGCTGTCGGGTTCCTGTTCATTTAGACCAAAGACGAGCTGGGGCCATTGCACGTTGTGGATCACAGCCAGCGAGGCATTCAGCGCCCGCAGTAGCGCCTTCTGTTCTTCTTGTGTCCTGCGCCAGAACTTCGACTTGGCAATTCTCCGTACGACGCGGATCGCACCGCCACGGAACGTCATCTTCTCAGCGAGGAGTGCGAATAGGTCGTTCGGGTAGTCTTGGACGCTCATAGACATTTACGCCAGCCATCGCCGCCGGTGAGAACCACAGCCGCGTCTGATTGCCTCTGCCGTCAAGGGGAAATCGCCGGAATCGCATCGTCAGAACACGCTCGAATCTGCCCGGAAATCAACGGCGGACGGAAAGGAGCAAGTCGTCACAAGCGGAATTGGTGTTTCTTGTCAGCAAAGGGAAACGCCTCGGCGCTGTTCCAGAGCTGCACCGGTTCTCGCTCCGACCCGCCCAACGCTCATAGTCATGCCGTCCTCGTCCCCGCTCCCCCTGCCGCCGCATTCCTATTCTCCCCAAACAGCACCGAACTGAGCAACTCGTGCATCGTCTTCTACGCCTCGCCAGCCGCTGAAACGGCATCTTGGGCGCAACGGGAACCAACCGCCGTCCGACCGATTGAAAACCTCCAATTATTTCGGTAATCAGATCTCATTTCGGTAATTCTGAGTAGGAATCAGAATAAAAAAACTCGTAAGTTGTTTTTTTTATAACAACTTACGAGTAATGGAGCCGGGGGGAGTTGAACCCCCGTCCCGAGACAGTCGACCTACCGCCTCTACACGCTTATCCGCTGCTTTAATCTCGATGAGGCGCCTACCAGCGGACACATCCGCCTCACCCAGCGTCAGTGTTTTTTAGTCCGCAGACGCTGATACGCCGCCTTTGGACGAGCCCGATGAATTGTTGTGGTCGCAAAATCTTACGGGCGGTCATCCACGACCACGGCTGCGAATTTAGGCAGCCATCCGGAGCGGCTCGTTAAAGCCAATCCGGCCTGCAACATCGTTGTTGGCAGTTATTGGTTTTGCACGTTTTTAACGCGGCCAACGTGCGCCTCGGCGTGCCACGATAAATCTGCCTGTCCGGTCGAAACCGGTCGGCCCCGATTGTCAAAGAGCCGGGAGCGTTTCGCTCCCCGCAAGAGGACTTCTCCTCCCGCTTATAAATATCATATACCATATTCTCGGTTCCCCCGCGAGCCCAAATCGCTCCAAATGATGACAGTCGCTATTGGCCCTTCCTCGCCTTCCCGATCAGTTCCCTCGCCCATTTCTGCTGTTCACCCGAATGCCTGTGGTAATCCTCAGCGTTCCATGTGCTTATGGCCTGTTCCGACCGCCAAAACCCCCCTCGCCAAGCCGCAGACCCCTAACACCCAACGCCTCAATACGGCAAGGTGTGGACTCGCGACAGAACAAAGGGTTCAATGGGGGCATGAATGCCAGCCGGTCGGTGACGGTTTCGGTGGACCTGGGGCGGGTGAGGAGCAATCTGCAGCAGATTCGCGGGCAAGTGGGAGTGGAAGTCTGGGCGGTGGTGAAGGCCGATGCCTATGGTCTGGGGGCGGGAACCGTGGCCGAGGCCACTGCCGACCTGGTCGACGGGTGGTGTGTCTTCTCGCTGGAAGAGGCGGTCGAGGCGCGATTGTGGGAACGGACGGCGAAAGGCTCGATCGTCCTGGGGCCCCCAGTCAGGGTCGGGTGCGAAGATTACCGGGAACATCGCGTCAGGCCTGCCGTGTCGACCGTGGAACAGGCCGAGGCGTTGCGGGCTGCGGGGCCCGTGCTCTGCCTCGATACCGGGATGCAGCGGTTCGCGTGCCCACCAACGGATGTGGCGGCGGTCGTCCGGGCCGGCGACTGCGTCGAGGCCTTCACCCATGCCGTGACTGTGGAGCAGGCGAAACGACTGCAAGACGTCTGCGGCCACCGGGGCATGAAATTGCATGCCGCCGGATCGGCCTTGCTGCACCACGCGCCCGCCAGGTTGGATGCGGTCAGGCCCGGGATAGCCATGTATCGCGGAGCGGTACGCGTGGCCACCCGGCTGGTCGAGGCCAGGCAGAGCCACGGGCCCGTCGGATATGAGCGGTTCAATGCCCGCCGGCATGGCCTGATATTGTGCGGGTATTCGAATGGCCTACGCAAGGGGCCATGCTTCGTGAACGGCTGCAAGCACGAAGTCTTGGAGGTCGGGATGCAGTCGGCCTATGTCGAAATCGACGCCCCGGACCGCGTGGGGGACGAGGTTGTACTGCTTGGCCAGGGGCTGGCCGAAGATGAACTGGCCGCCGCCTGGAGAACAACACCCTATGAAGTGTTACTGGCGTTGACTGGAAGCGGACAACGGCAATACGTTTAACAGGCTTGACTTGGATTGTTCAGAGAAGCCCACGGATCAAATCCGTAGGCCTCCAGTTTTGGCGCCCGGGGGCCAGTGAAAGGGAAGCGGGTAGGCATCAGTGCCTGTGACGGCGGCGAACAGACCGATTGGACCCGAGTGCCACTGCCCGCTTCAGACAGGTTATCGGGCGTCCGAGTGGAGTTGGTGGTCCATTTTCAAGGATACTGGCCATGTGTGAGGCGTATTGCCAGATGGACCCAACGCAGCAGCCGGCGACGCTCCAGCAGTAAGCGGTACGCGGACTTATGACCCCGCTCTGGGCAGCCGATGTAAGCTCAGAGAGGTGTTCCCGGTTTCGCCGGGTATAGTGGGGGCACTACAAGCAGGAGATGCCCGTGTCCAAGTCATTTAAAGATTGGCTGTCAGAGGGAGAATCGATCTACCAGGCAGCACTGAAGGAATTCCAGTCCCTGGAAATGCAGTTGCAGGAACTGGAAACACAACTGCTGAACAAGAGGGAAGAGGTCAACTCCATAGCGGCGGTCATCGGAAAGCCGCCGGTCGAGCCCAGTGTGCACCGGCTGGCAGTGGAGATCGTCGATGGACATGGACCGGGCTCGATCCCTGCCTCACGAAACACGATCGCCAAGGCGCTGACCGGACGCGGCCTTGGATGATCCGGCAAGGCACCCCAGTTCTACTGATCGGATCGATCGAAATACCGACTCGATACTGGGGCCGACCGCGGAACCTTCTGCTTTGGTTTGCTGGCAAGCGGATTGTTTGGAGTGGGCAATCGTTTGCGATGACTACGGCATGCGGACGAAAGCGAGCGATCGGGTATCGCCGCGCGACACAGCCACCCTGAAATCACACGCGCAGGTTGTCGAACAGAGGGCCGTCTTCAACTTGCACTTGCTCCGCCAACAACAGCGCGCGAGCCTGGCTGTCCCAGCCGACCGGATGGAATTCGACCTCGTAGGCAGTCGTGGGCGAAAACCATGTGCTGCGAACGACACCCACATCGCCTCGACGAAGGCAGAGCTCGGGGATGTCGGTCACTAATCGGACAAAATCATCAATGTTTGGCTTCCGCATGCTCATTTCCTCCATGAAACATTAACCTCCCCGGCCATTCCCGATGGGCTCCTACCATCACTACAATAAACTCTTACGCACGAATATTCAAGCTCCGCGGGCAATATCTACGAGAATTGCCTAATATTCGCTAGTGCTTTCACCTACAGAAACCAACGACGCTGCGAGTGTTGCATGATCGGGAATACGGTTCGTTTCTCAACACGCTTGGTAGACTGGTATCGGGCGAACCGCCGCGAGCTGCCTTGGCGTGTCGATCGAGGCACGCCGAGCCCTTATTACGTGCTGGTCAGTGAGGCCATGCTTCAGCAGACACAGGTCGCCACTGCCAAGCCGTATTTCCTTCGGTTCATCGAGCGGTTTCCGACGCTCGCCGCACTCGCATCGGCCGAGCCACAAGAGGTACTGCGGTTGTGGCAAGGACTTGGCTATTATTCACGCGCTCGCAACCTTCACACAACGGCACAAATTGTCACTGCAAAATATGCGGGTGTGATCCCCTCCCAGGTCGATCTGCTGATGGAGTTGCCTGGCATCGGCCGCTACACCGCAGGGGCGATCGCTTCGCTGGCGTTTGATCGCCGAGCGGCGGTCCTGGATGGCAATGTGATCCGGGTGCTTTGCCGGGTTGATGCCATTCAGGAGGATCCGCGACGGCCGGACGTGCGAAAACGACTGTGGCAGCGGGCCGAGCAACTGCTGCCGGACGAGGGGGCAGGAGATTTCAACTCCGGCTTGATGGAACTGGGGGCCACCATCTGCACGCCTCGCTCCGCCAAGTGCATGGGCTGTCCGGTCCAACGGCACTGCCAGGCGTTTGCGGCGGGGATGCAGGACAGAATTCCCGCCGTGCAAGCGAGAAAGGTCCGGCCGATCGAGAGGCGATGGACCCTCTGTCTCCGCTGCCACCAGAAGTGGCTGATCGAGCAGCGGCCGACCAACGGCCGCTGGGCCGGAATGTGGCAGTTCTTGACCATCGAAGCCGGCCGTGGCCGGCCGACGGCTCAGCAGATCGGCAAGCGGACGGGCTTGGACGTGACCACGCCGCAGCCTCTGGGCCGCATCAAACATGACCTGACCCATCGGCGATATGAGTTCGAGGTCTTCGTGTGCCAGGTCAGCGGCCATCCCGTCAAGCGACCCGCCGATGGCACCGTATGGGCAAGTTTACTGGATCTATCGGACTATCCGCTCCCACGACCCCATCTGCGAATCGCTGACATGCTCCGCCAGCGATCATCCACCCCAAAGGGCCAGGTCCGGTAAATGCCGACAAAGGCAGGCTTCCCTGGATTCGCTGTCTTTCTCATTTTGCCCACGTGGCACACATATCGTATATCCCTTGTGTCGGTCATAGGAGATGTCGATATGAGTGATGTTATGGAACTGGAAAATACCACTTCGCAACGAGCACCCCACACGACCACCGTTTTGGTCTTCCTCGCGGCCTCGGCAATGATTGCCGCGTGGCTGGTGGTCTACGCCGGGACCAATGCGCTGATCGCAGTCGACATGCTGGTGGACTGGCCACGGGAATCCGACCCGCGACCGGCGTGGATGCTGCGGGCTTTCCTCGGAATATTCTGCGTCTTCGGAATCGTCGGCGCCCTCTTCCGCTGGCTCAGCAATAGGCAGTTGCGGCGGATCGACGCCATCGCAGAGGGCGAGTAGCGAGGCGATTTTCGATTCTCGAATTGTCAACCGGTGCTATGAACCAAAGCCCGCGGAATGATCCGTGGGCTTCTGCCGTCGCGTAATCAGGGTTCAGGGACTGGGTGGAGTGGGGCCGCACGGAGGATTGCTTTGGCCACCACGACCGCGGCCGCGGCGGCG
>JAPLNB010000291.1 GCA_026693085.1 Planctomycetota bacterium
CCCATCGAGCCCAAACAAGCCGCCGCCGGCCACCTCGCGGCTTGTTGGGTGAGCAATTAAGGCAAAACCCCCGGCGAACCCTCGCCATCACCCCACCAAACACAAGAAATCCCCCCCAACCGACCGATAACGTCTAAGAGCATGACTTCCGTTCTCCAGCAGATTCTGCCTCCGCTTCCTTCCGAGGCCGCTCCCACCGTCGCTTGGGTCGCCGCCGCGGGAGCGGCGTTCGGCGCCGCGCTCTGGCTGATCGGCTCCCGCTTCAGCCGCCAGCTTGTCACCCTCGTCGCCGTTGCCCTCGGAGCGGCTCTCGGCCTCCAAGTCCCCCGATCCCTCGGCCTCACCATCGGCTCCTGGGCCGCCGCGATAGGCGGGGCGCTCACCCTCGGTGTCCTCGGCTACGTCTTCCACCGCGTATTCGTCAAGCTCGGCCTGAGCTTGCTCATGGCCGCCTGCGGCATCTGCGCCGCCTGGCTCCTCTATGCCTCCGACACCAACTGGACCCTCCCCACCCGCGGCGAATCAACCTCATTATGGGACTATGCCCTCCAGTTCTGGAACGCCGTCCCCCCCGACCTGCGCATGAGCGCTCCCCTCGGCGCCGGCATCGGCCTGGTCATCGCCGGCATCCTCTCCTTCCTTCTGCCCCGCCTGGCAATCAGTCTCTTCTACAGCCTCAGCGGATTCTGCATGATCGCCGGTTTTGGATTCCTCGCCGCCAGCCACCTCCGCCCGCAGATCCTCGACGCCATTCCCAAAAACCACACCGTTCAACTGATCGCCATGGCCGGTGTCGTCGTCTTCGGGGCACTGCTCCAGTGGTGGCTCCACCCACGCCCCGCACGCCCCGCGCCTGCCGAGCCGAAAAATGACGAAAACAACCCTTCTGCCCAAAAAGGAGATGGGTGATTCCTCTCGAAAAACCCATATAACGCCATGCTGTCCACGCTGTTTGTCACCACGCCTGCAAGTTCCAACGCGGCTCACGTCCAGCCGGTCATGCACTTCCCCGGCCAAGGCGATCTGCTGACCTGGTGCCAAGGCATGTCCATCGGCACCGGTCTGCTGCTGATCCTCCTTGGCCTCGTCTACCTTCTGTACGGCTGGTCTCAGTACAAGTGGCTCGTCACCGTCAATGCCGCCCTCATCGGCATGTACGTCGGCGCCGCCATCGGCGCTCGCTACAACTACATGCTCGCAGGCGGTGCGCTCGGCGGGGTCCTCGCCGCCTCCGCAACTCTCCCACTCGTCAAATGGGCCGTCGCTGTCGTCGGCGGCGTCTGCGGCGCTCTCGTCGGCGCCGCCATCTGGCAACTCGCAGGCCTCCAGCCCGACATGGCCTGGGCAGGTGCAATGACCGGCCTCGTCGGATTCGGCATGCTTTCCTTCATCCTCCTCCGCGGCAGCGTCATCATGTACACCAGTCTCCAAGGCGCAATGATGCTCATCATTGGACTCCTCGGCCTGATGTTCAAGCACCAGGACACCATCCCCAAGATCACCCAGGCCATGAACACCCAGCCGTTCGTCCTCCCCATCGCCGTCTTCGTCCCCGCAATTCTCGGTCTGATCTACCAGCAAACCCACTCCAGCGGCGGAGCCGGCGCCGGCGGTGGCAGTGCCGGCGGCGGCGGTGGCGCGCCTGCACCAAAGAAGTAACTCCCTCTACCCCGGCGATACCCCAGCCTTCAACGAAGCCCTCAAAGCCTTCAGCCAGATCCGCTCACCCGTCCTCGAACTCACCTCACCCCCGGCACCACCGCCGACCTCGAAATCACAGGCCGGTGATATCACCACGGTCGCGATGTATCATCTGCCCCCATGGACCCCACCACCACCTTCACAGGCTTCACCAAAAATACCCTCAAATTCTTCGCCGACCTCAAAAAAAACAACAACCGCCCCTGGTTCACCCGCCACAAACCCGACTACCTCGCCAACGTCCTCCACCCCGCCACCGCCTTCGTCACCGACATGGGTCCCGTCCTCGGCCGCCTCTTCCCCGGCATCGTTGCCGACCCCACTTCCTCCGGCTCCATCTTCCGCATCTACAAAGACACCCGCTTCTCCAACGACAAGTCCCCCTACAAAACCCACCTCGGCATCTTCTTCTGGCAAGGCCCCGGCAAAAAACTTCAACGCCCAGGCTTCTACTTCGAACTCGATGACGCCGGCATCCGCCTCTATTACGGCTGGTACCTCTTCCCCCCGGACGTCCTCAAAGCCTACCGCGAAGCCGTCGCCGACGAAGATCGCGGCAATGAACTGCTCAAAATCAAAAAAAAACTCGAAAAATCCGCCATCCACCTCGGCGGCCAGCACTACAAACGCGTCCCCGCTGGCTATTCCATTGACGGCCCCCGCGCCGATCTCCTTCGCCACAACACCCTTTACACCGAACTCGATTGCCGCAAACCCCCCGAGCTTTTCTCGCCAAGACTCGTCCAATACTGCGCCTGCCAGTGGAAGCACTGCGTGCCAATCTATCAATGGGTGCGGCAACTAACTGCCGCTCCCGTCTGACCCCTCGCCCTCGCACGGATATGCCGGCGGCAGACACAGTTCCATGCGAGGTGCTCAGGTGAATCGAAACCGCCGCCGCCTGACTTGTGGAGTCCGCCTTGAGTCAATAAAATCCATCCCGAATTGGCCTCCCGTCGGGCATCATCTGACGGCTTTGATCGATGGGCCAGCCGAACCGCATTTCGCTGACAAGGAGCAAGCTGTGGGAATTCGCGAAAAAATGAACGAGAACCCCCGCGTTGCAGGCGGCATCGTTGGTGCAGTAATCATCCTCGCCGGCGTCTGGATTTACTTCCAGAGTAGCTCATCCAATTCGAGCCCCGCTGCCGCCGCCAAGTCCGCCTTCTTTACCGAGGACGACGGACAGAACTACTTCCCCGGTGACTACGCCAATCTGGCGAAAGACAAAGGCCCCAACGGCAAAGAAATGGTGTGGGCTTTCGTCTTCCAATACGGAAATGAAAAGCCCTTCGTCGCCTGGATGGAAAAATACACCCCCGCTGGCAAGCAGACCCTGGCCACCTTCTACAGCGACTCCGCCAACGCCAAACAGCCCCCACCCGTATACGCCGCCGTCGAAGTGCTCGTAAAGAAGCCCGGCGACAAGGCTTGGGTCAGTATGAAAGACCGCATCCAGACCGCCATGATCCGAGCCGTGCCACCCAGGAGCGACCAGCCCGCCAAGCAACTCTTTCCGTAGCAGACCTCCTGCTTCCTCATCAGCCGCATTCCTGCTACGACCGGCCTTGTGAAGGTCGCCCCCAGTCAATAGAATCCGTCTCGTGCTGGTGTTCCGTCGATGTTCATCTGACGCCGTGCCGTAATCGGCCACCGGACCGCATTCCTGTCAAAGGAGTTGGCTGTGGGAATTCGCGAAAAACTGAACGAAAACCCCCTCGTTGCCGGCAGTCTTGTCGGCGTAGTAGTCATCCTCGCCGGTGTCTGGATTTACCTCCAGAATCGCTCGCCAAGTCTAACCCCCGCCGCCGCCGCCAAGTCCACATTCTACACCGAAGACGATGGCAAGACCTATTTCCCCGGCGACTACGCCAACCTCGCAAAGGATTTCAAGGGCCCCAAAGGCAAAGACGCCGTCCGAGCCTACGTGTTCCGCCACGGCAAAGGTGACCCCTTCGTCGCCTACATGGAGAAATACGCCCCCGCCGGCAAGCAGGCACTGGCTACGTTCTACAGCGACCCCGCCAATCAGCAGAAGCCGCCTCCGCCCGAGGTGTTTGTCGAATCATTGGTGAAGACGCCTGGCCAGAAGGCGTGGGTCAGTATGAAAGACCGCGCCCAAGCCAGCCCGATTAGGAGAACGCCCGTGCAGGCCGATCAGGAAGCCGATCCCGTCACGCCGTAATCGGTATCGACGGTCTTATCCCCGAACCACACCCGCGATCACTCGGCGGCAGCATCGTTGCCGCCCCTGTGCGCGCCGTCAGTTCCAGCGATCCCCTTCTGAACGCACCCTCCACCAAGTCAAACGCTTCGCACTCTTATTCCGCGCTTTCGTTGCGAGCAAGCGCAACCGCTCGTTTCCTCTCTGTGCGCCAAGCCTGCTTCATTTACCTTCAAACCCCCCTTGGCCCCCGATCGCCGCCTGTCTCCGGCAAATGCTTACTGCTCGCTCCTTCCATCAACAACCCGTCTCGCCGGTGTCGTCGCTCTACTTCGCCCAAAAAAAAGAGACACGGGCAGACAGACTGCCCGTGCCGACCAGAATACCCATTCGGTTTTAGTGGCCGCTGGCGCTGATCTTTTTCGGAACACACCAGAGCGGCGACCGGTTCGCCGTCGCGCCCCAAGTGTCAAATTGCTGACGGCTGGTCCAAATTGCCGATCCGCCGAATGTGCTCACAATCGCGCCGGCAGATTTCCTGGCCGACGGAGACATGCTCTGAATCGCCCCGCCACCATGCCGTAGCGTGATGGCCTCCCCCGGAAAGTTCGATCCATCGTTGAACAGGAATCCATTGTCCACTGCAGGATCCTGCTCCCAATAGATGACATCGTCCGGCTTATACTGAGTCAGCTTCGTCCAGCATTTGTCCCTGCCATACCCGTTGACCGCGCCGTTCATGCAGTAGCTCGTAATCAGGTGGGTTACCGAGGCGGAGCCGACGTCCCATGCCTCCTCCGGGTCAAATGGGCAATGGTATACTTTGGTATTCCGCATGTACTTGAACAGCGAACCCGTCTTCATGCTGTTCTTGGCAGGATTAATGCCCTCGGCATCGAACTGCCCCTTGTTCTGCCCTTTCTTCGGGTCGTACAGGTACCCGATCTGATCGGCAAAGCCGCCCTGGTTCAGCCAGTTGCACCACGGCAGATACTGTTTGGCGTCAGTCGCATACAGGTGCGTCGCCTGCAGCCACGTCTTGTGATTCGCCAGGCAGACTGTCCGCATCGCCGCCTCCTTGGCACGCCGAAGTGCAGGCAGCAGAATCGAGATCAGCAACGCGATAATGCCGATCACGACCAGCAGTTCTACCAACGTAAAACCTCTACGTCGTTTTGTTTTCATATGCCACTCTCTGCGAAAGAACCTAAATTGTAGCTGAGCCTAGAAATGTGACCACCAGCCACTCTGAGCCCCAATCCTAATACATTGCCGGCCGGCCGTCAATTACATTCTCACCTTGTTGCAAAACCCCAAAATGCCGCTACAATACCCCACTCGACTTATTTCGGAGTGATTAAGTTTATGCCCAGACCGCAACACAACCGCGAACGCCGCGAACGTCAAGAAAAGTTCCAGACCTTCAGCCGGCCCAAGATCAAGGTCACCCGTACCAGTGCCTCCGGCAAGGTTTACATCGACTACAAGGACACCGAATCCCTCAGACGCATGATCAGCGGAAACGGCAAAATCCTCTCCCGCAAACGCACCAGCGCCACCGCCATGGAACAACGTATGCTTGCCCGCGCCATCAAACGCGCTCGCTATATGGCCCTCCTGCCATATATCACCGCCGCTGCCTAACCTTATCCAACAACCCTACTAACAACCGACCGCCCTTCCCAGGACCGGGCGGTTTCTCGTTCGGACGAATCGCTCAACGTTCAGTCGCGCCCCAACGACAATCGCTTCCGCGATGAACAACAACCCGCTTCTGTCTTCCCTCGACGCCTCCGCCGTGAATCCACTTCCCCAAAAAACAAAAACAGGCCACGGGAACATCCCGCTGCCTGCTTGCATTTCACCGAAATACGAAAAACGTCTTACTTCTTGACACCGATGATCGCGTCCTTCGCGGCCTTCGCCACGCGGAACTTCACGACCTTCTTCTTCGGAACCATCACTTCTTGACCCGCCTTCGGCCCAAACCGCATAACCATCTTCCGCGCGGGCCGCTCCACCAGCACCAGCTTGCCGATGCCGGGGATCACAAACATGTTCTTGGCATTCTTGTACGCAAGGTCCGCCTGCGCAGCCAATACCAGGCCCGCCTGCTTCTTGCTGATCTCAGCCGCTTCGGCGAGCTTGGTCGCGATCTCCGATTTGGTGAGGGTCTTCCCACTTGTTGCTTTAGCCATATAGAAATCTCCTTCTCTGAGAGATAGTTGCCTCGCCCCTTCCAGAGGCGAGTGGAGCCACCGCCGCTTTCCAACCGACGGCCGGGCGCTCTCCCATAGACGCCCATTTTTTTAACCCTGTGCCACAAGCACAAGATCCCTGGAACGTTCGTCCCGTTCCATTCATTCAACAATTACGCGAAAAAACAGGCATTTTCAATGCCCTCTTCTTAAAAACATCGGGTTTTCCGGGCATTTTCCTGCAGTCGGCCTCTGCGATTCCCCACAAATGCCTAAAAACTCCCGAAAATAGCCCCCCACGCCATAGAATTCATCGGCTTCCCTTCCACCAAGCCCCCCAGTCTGTTAATACTTCCCTTTGAGGCTTGTCATGCGCTCTTTCTCATACGCGACCACCCCCGCGCCCCGAACCCGCAAAGAACAAATGACAGACTCCAAGGAGGTCCTCATGTCTCGCTCGATTACCTGGCCTCTGCTCTTCTGCGCCGCGTTCTCTTTTCTCACCGGCTGCGGATCATCCAACCCCTCGGCACAAGACCCGCCCCTTGCCCCCGCCCCACCCATGCCCATCCCCATCGACCAATCCCGCAATGCCAACACCCGCTGGCTCAACAAAACCGTCCTCAACTCCCGCCTCCTCGACAACATGGAAAACCTCTCCACCTGGACCCACCAAGGCCCCGGCCAAATGGCCCTCACCACCGACCGCTTCCGCGACGGCCAAAAATCCCTCCGCCTCTCCTCCCCCACAACCATCGACAACCCCAACACCAAATCAGGCCGCCCCTCCGGCGAATCCGTCCTCCACCACGCCTTCCCCGGCGAAGACTGGGCCAGCTTCAACCGCGTCTCCGTCTGGGTCTACCCCACCATGCCAGGCCACAAATTCGCCTCCCTCGTCCTCAAATTCTCCAACGACGGCGCCGAAAAACACCCCCTCCCTTTCACCCGAGGCTCCATGCACTACGCCCTCGTCACCCCAGGCCAATGGAACCACATCGTCTGGGAAATCGACCACCTCTCCCGCGACAAAGTCACCGCCCTCGACCTCTTCTATCGCCTCCAAGGCAACCAATCCACCGCCTCGAACAACGTCTCCTTCGACTTCGACCAACTCGAACTCCAACGCGTCACCCCCGACTACCACGAAGGTTGGCCCGTCGCACCTGCACACATCGCCTTCAGCCACACCGGCTACGAACTCCACTGCCCCAAAACTGCCTTCGCCTCCGATCTCAAAACCGACCATTTCGAGCTGATCAACAGCAAGACCAACAAAACCGTCCTCACCAAACCCCTGCGCACCCTCACCAACCCCCTCGGAACCTTCCAAATCCTCGAATTCTCCGAAATTGCCGCCCCCGGCGACTACTTCCTCCGTGCCGGCGACATTACAACCCCCTCTTTCCGCATCGACACCAACATCTGGCGTAACACCGTCTGGGAAACCATCAACTTCTTCTACTGCGAACGCTGTGGCGACAATATCCCCGGCATCCACGACATTTGCCATGCGGATTGGCAGGCCGAACACAACGGCAAACGCATCGTCATCAACGGCGGCTGGCATGACGCCGGCGACCTCTCCCAAGGCCTCATCAACACCGCCGAAGCCGCCCACGCCATGTTCACCCTCGCCGAACGCCTCCGCGATCGCGACCCCCAACTCTCCATTCGCCTCATCGAAGAAGCCCAATGGGGACTCGCTTGGCTCCATAAAACCCGCTTCGGCGACGGCTTCCGCGTCTTCTGGGCCACCATGGACTACTGGACCGACAACAAAATCGGAACCCCCGACGACACCTTCGCCAACAACGTCACCAACGGCCCCACCGACAACGCCGTCGGCTCCTCCGCCTCCGCCATCGCCGCCCGCGTCCTCAAATCCACCAACCCCACTCTCGCCGCCCAATGCCTCCAAATCGCCCGCGAAGATTGGCAATTCGCCATCGCCAAGCTCAACAACCCCAACGTCGAAACCCTCGGCGCTGTCATACTCGCTTCCATCGAGCTCTACAAAACCACCGCCGAACAACCCTACGCCGACAAAGCCGCCGAGATCGCCAAACTCCTCGTCGCCTCCCAACAGAAAACCTACACCGACTGGCCCATCCCCATGGCCGGCTTCTTCTACTCCAGCCCCCGCCGCGACCGCATCCTCAACTACCTCCATCGCGGCCACGACCAAGCCGCCGTCGTCGCCCTCGTCGATCTCTGCAACGCCCTGCCCAATCACCCTGACTGGATGGAGTGGTACTCCTCCGTCGCACTCTACTCCGACTTCCTCCAAACCGCCTCCCGCTTTCAAGAACCCTACTCCCTCCTCCCCGCCGGCATCTACAAACTCGCCGACAACCCCGCCCAGGTCTCCAAAGGCCTCAAGCTCTCCGAAACCTACTACCTCCGCCGCTTCCCCGTCTGGTCCACCTTCCGTGGCCATTACGGCATCCTCCTCTCACAAACCAAAGCCCTCGCCGCCGCCGCCCAACTCCGCAACCGCCGCGAACTCGCCGACCTCTGCCAATCCCAGCTCCAATGGGTCGTCGGCCGCAATCCCTTCGCCCAATCCACCATGTTCGGCCAAGGCTACGACTACGCCCCCCAATACACCGCCCTCTCCGGCGACATCGTCGGCTCACTCCCCGTCGGCATCCAAACCAAACTCAACGAAGACACTCCCTATTGGCCCGTCACCAACTGCTGGAACTACAAAGAAGTCTGGGTCCACCCCTCCAGCCGATGGCTCTTCATCATGGCCGACCTCATGACTCCCCCGCGCGACTCCAACCACATCACCTTCACCCTCACCCAAAAACCCGCCCACGACGGCCAAATCACCATCGCCGCCCGCGTCCGCGGCACCGGCAACCACACCCTCACCCTCCGCCCACACAACCTCCAAATCACCACCCCCACCCAAGCCCTCGACCTCCAATCCCAATACCCCCAAACCCTCATCTGGACCGCCAAGCTCAAAGCCCCCACCTCCCCCTGGATCGCCGTCATCTACCCCGACGACGACCTCTCCCGCAAACGCGATCTCACCAGCCAGCACCCCACTCAAGTAACAAATAACAAATAACAAAGGACAACCATGCCGACCCGCAACATTGGTATCATCATGAATGGCGTCACCGGACGCATGGGCACCAACCAACACCTCATCCGCTCGATTCTCGCCATCATCAAACAAGGCGGCCTCAAAGTCTCCGACGACCTCACCATCCTCCCCGACCCAATCCTCACCGGCCGCAACGAATCCAAGCTCGCCGCCCTCGCCCGCGCCCATGGACTCACCCGCTACACCACCAACCTCCAAAATGCCCTCGACGACCCCCGCAACGAAATCTTCTTCGACGCCTCCACCACCCCCCATCGCCTCCACTTCGTCGAAATGGCCGTCAAAGCCAATAAAGCCATCTACTGCGAAAAACCCACCGCCACCAACCTCAAAGACGCACTCCACCTCCACCACCTCTGCCAGAAAGCCGGCCTCAAAAATGGCGTCGTCCAGGACAAACTCTTCCTCCCAGGAATCCGCAAAATCAAACAACTCATCGACACCGGATTCTTCGGCCGACTCCTCTCCATCCGCGGAAACTTCGGCTACTGGGTCTTCCCAGGCTCCCACCCCGACCAACCCCCCCAACGCCCCAGTTGGAACTACCGCTCCGCCGACGGCGGCGGAATCATCATCGACATGTTTTGCCACTGGCGCTACGTCCTCGACAACACTTTCGCCCCCGTCCGCGGCGTCTTCGCCCTCGCCAACACCGACCTCCCCCAACGATTCGACGAATCCAACAAACCCTACAAATCCGACGCCGACGACTCCGCCTACGCAATCTTCCAGCTCCAAGGCGAGCAGGGCGGCCTCATCGCCCAATTCAACTCCTCCTGGTGCACCCGCGTCCGCCGCGATGACCTCCTAACCATCCAGGTTGACGGCACCAAAGGCTCCGCCGTCGCCACCCTCCGCGACTGCTACATCCAATCCGAAGCCACCACCCCCAAGCCCATCTGGAACCCCGACATCCCCCAACCCATCGACTTCTTCAACTCCTGGTCCAAAATGCCCGACGCCACCACCTACGACAACGCTTTCAAAATCCAATGGGAGCTCTTCCTCCGCCACGTAGTCTTGGATGAACCCTTCAAATGGACCCTCAAGGAAGGCGCCAAAGGCGTCCAACTCGCCGAGTGTGGCCTCAAATCCTGGCACAATCGCCAATGGGTGGAGGTGCCTGAACTGTAAGTATCTCGTATGATATCAACGGATGAAAAACGATCCGCCCATCCATTTCGGCCCCAATGACCTTCCCGATCCACATCAGGATCCGGACTTTGATAAGAATCTGGTTGAATGCATGTTGGCGCTGACGCCCACCGAGCGGCTCGAACGGCATGAGCAGTGGCGTCAATTCCAGGAGATCGCGCGACAGGCCCGGATTGCACGTTATGGTTACGATCCAGCAGTTCCTGAAACGTCTGTATGATCATTCCGTCGAGTTTGTGGTTGTGGGTGGCGTGGCCGCCAACATTCATGGATCGACTCGAATGACCCTCGACTTGGACGTCTGCGCTCTCTTGGACGAGACTAACCTGAAACGGATTGTTGGCGCGCTGCGGGACCTGCATCCCAAGTTCCGCATGCATCCCGCCCAACCGGCCCTTTTTGACATGGACCGCCTTATCGGGTTCCGAAACCTGAATCTGACCACGGACTGGGGTGTGCTCGATATTCTCGGTGAGATCACAGGTGTCGGCACGTATCAGGATGTGCTGAAACATAGCGTGGAGATGACTGTATATGGCCTTGCGGTCAAGGTCCTCGATCTGCCCGCCTTGATTGACGCGAAGCGCGCCGCCGGCAGACCCAAGGACTTGCAGGCCCTGCCTGAACTGGAGTTCATTCGCAGTCGCACAATCGCGCCGAGAACCAAACAGGAATAGACAGCTCATGCCCGCATTACCCCTCACCAACTTCTCCCGCCTCGCCATCCACACCATGACCAACAAGCCGTGGACCCTCGCCCAGTGCATCCAGGCTTACACCCACGCCAACGTCCCCGCCATCACCGTCTGGCGAAACGTCATCGATCCCATCGGCGCCCCCGCCGCCGGCAAAATGCTTGCCGACTCCGGTCTCACCGTCGTCTCGCTCGCCCGCGGCGGCTTCTTCCCCGCCCTCGAAGCCTCCAAGCGTCAGGAAGCCCTCGACGACAACCGCCGCGCCATCGACCAAGCCGCCGCCATCGGCGCCCCCCTCCTCGTCCTCGTCTGCGGCGCCGTCCCCGGCCTGCCCCTCCCCACCGCACGCTCCCAAATCCGCGACGCCATCGGCCAACTCCTCCCCTACGCCCAATCCCACAACGTCAAACTCGCCATCGAACCCCTCCACCCCATGTACGCCGCCGACCGCTCCGCCATCAACACCCTCGCCCAAGCCCGCGCCATCTGCGAGTACCACCGCTCCCCCTTCCTCGGCATCGCCCTCGACGTCTACCACACCTGGTGGGACCCCGACCTCGAAAAAGAAATCCAACTCGCCGCCCAACAAAAAACCCTCCTCGCCTTCCACATCTGCGACTGGCGCCCCAACACCCGCGACCTCCTCAACGACCGCGGCCTCATGGGCGAAGGCTGCATCCCCCTCAAACACATCCGCCACTGCGTCGAATCCACGGGCTTCACCGGCTACCACGAAGTCGAAATCTTCTCCACCGAACGCTGGGCCTCCGACCAAACCCAATACCTCGAACAGATCAAGCAGGCGTATCTCACTTACAGCTAAATTCTCTTGACTGAACCAACAGTCAACCTTCCCCCGGCATGATTACACCAATCCGCTGTCTTCCATTCTTCCGGTAAATCCGAAAATGCCGATCCAGCGTCAGCACCGCCGCGCCCGCATGAAGCTCCGCCATCCGAACCAGACACGCATCTGCCAACGACATCGGCAAATCCGCGTACTTCCTCATCAGCTTCCCCACTGCCTCCCGCTCTCCCATCAACTCAAACCCCACCTCCACCACCCTGCTCTCCAGCAACTCCACAAACTTCTCTACGCCCCCACGCAGCCGATGCACCAGAAAAAACGCCTCCGTCAACACCGCCTCGCATGTCAACATCGGCGCTCTCAACCGCTTGAATTGCCCCACCGCCCACTCGTGGTGTGCGTCCTCTTCCACAAGGAACGCCACGATCGGACCCGTATCGATGATGACCCGCCCCTCAACCACCAAACCCCTCCATATGCCTCGGATTCGTCGACAGATCCCGCGGCCCGTGCACCGACCCCGCCAGATGCTTCACCAAGTCATAGGCGCTCGGCACCGCTGCTCGCCCCGCTCGTCTGACCTGCTCCTCCAATGCCCGCCTCACGATTGCTGATTTCGATACGCGCTTCGCCCTGGCCGCCGCCTCCAGTTGCGCGTTCAGCCGCTCAGGAATCTTGCAGGTGATCGTCGTCATGCCCCAATTGTATTACCAAATGCTGCAAATGACAATACCAGACCCGTAAAAACCACTTCAGCCTCCGCTCTCGCTCGCTCCTGTCGCGCGACTTGGAGCGACCTTGCCTCCATCTCCCTCAATACGGGCACGCCGGACCCTGATCCCTCAGCGTCGGATTCTGACACCGACGCTCCCACCCCTCCCGTGGCGTCACACGCATCTGCACATGAAAATCGGCCATCAGCACATTGCTCCATCGCCCTCGCCCGTGCCACGGAATCACCCTCCCGTTCTTAGCGTTGCCTTTGCCCACCGCCTTGTCGTCGGGCATCCAGACCCGCTCGTTGGGCTCTTCGTTCTCTGGACTTCCCCAGACGTAGTGCGGAAAGCTGATAGCCCTCGCATCAGTAAAGTCCTCCGCCAGCATCATCTGCTCTGACGCGAGCGGTATCTTGCCCAGCTTCGGCCATGCGTTCCTTCCAGAGGCCGTAGGAATCACAATTGAAGAAGGGCCCCACAGTACACACAGCACCCGCGCGTCAAAGAGATAGCTTGGCCCGTTGCCGCTGCCCACTACAGATCCTGGCCCAACACCTGCCGAAGGACACTGGTAGATCTGCGACATCCATCGCGGGATGTTGTTGGGATGCGGCTGCGCCACCGGGCCACGCGATGACAGTCGCGATAGAACCAGAATCCAGTTCGTGAGCAGCTCCCCTTCTATCGCCGTGGCAAGCCCTGGCGGATAGGCTCCCTTCCAATCGGTGACGTACACTCCAATCTCCTGTCCCAACGCCCGCAAGTTCGCCGCGCACTGCACCTCCTTCGCCGCCTCCCTCGCCCGGCTCAATACCGGCAGCAGTATCGCCACCAGCAACCCCACAATCGCGATGACCACCATCAATTCAACCAGCGTGAATCCCCAACCACCACAGGATCGCCGACGCATAGAATACCCCTTTCCCACGAGTTGAACAACCCAAACCACCAAACAACTCAACCCAAGACATACAACCGCCACCCAATATAATCCCTCCCCCGCCCCCCGTAAACAAAAATCAGCCGAGCAACAGACAAAAACCAGTCTTATCCCCG
>JAPLNB010000292.1 GCA_026693085.1 Planctomycetota bacterium
TCGCCATCCTTCACCATTGCCGCCACCTTCTCGGTCACATCCGTCTTGGCGCCATCGGGCAGGTCGCCATAGACGGCCTTCTTGATCACCAGTTTCGATACCACGGGCTTCTCCACCGCGGCGATCGTCAGGGTCTCGCCCTCGTCGACCGTCTTGCTCCCGGCCACTCCGCCGATGGTGTAGTCCACTTTCAGCTTCTTTACGACCCCCTCGGCCGGATCGCCGAAGTTGTCGTTGGTCGCCTCCACCGACAGCGCATTGTCCTTGACCATGGCTGCGACCTTCTCGGTCACATCCGTCTTGTCGCCATCCGGCAGTTCTCCGTAGACCGCCTTCACGATCACGAGTTTCCCGGCCGGCGCATCAGCACCGCGGCTGGACGATACGCCGATCGCCAGGCAGGCCAGACTCGTCAGCACAAGAAACGTCGACACTCGCTGGAACATCGTCATGGCTTATTCCTTCCGGTTATCCCGGATTCGCATTTGACCGAAGCCGCACGACGACCGTGAGGCCATGGCTCTCATTATATGGGTGTCGGACTCGAACCACATGTGAAATCCCGGTTAATGCCCCCTACTTCCTCCGCCAGACCATATCCTGCTCCTCAACCTCCACCTGTTCCTTGCCCGTCACGGAGGACCAGCGCAAGCCCGAAGCCGAGGTATTCAGCGTGAACCGATTCGCGGCGCCATGAGATGGCGCGAGCGGGTTTCAGCAGCGGCGCAACCGGTTTCACGAGTCCTCCGCACCATCGAAGCCCTCGTCGAGGAATTCCGACGCCCCCGGGTGCGTTGCGAGTGCAACTCTGCGGTCTGTGTGGAGTGGTGTTCGTTTCTTCTGCTATTCTTTTCTATATAGACGTTATATATGTAGGTATTCCTGCCAAGTTACCGCGGGGCAGGAGCAAGATCTGATCGGATGCAAGGCAGGGGGTTACGCAAGCATACGCCATAGTCATACAACGTGGACTCTGCCACCCGAGAATGCGCGCTGTCTTCCATCGGCCGTCATCGCCCGTACCCAAGTCATCGCCGTAGACGGTGGATTTCCTGAGCTGCAATATTGAGACCTCGCTTTCGTGTGGCCGGCGTCATCCGGCTCATCTGCCGGTGGGCTCGGATGATGACCCCCACAAGAAGCAGCTCGGCCACCCCAGTCATCAGCGAGGTGGCCCGCAGAACCCTTGCTGTGGTTGAAGCAAGTGCCGCCGCGGTCCTCACTCGTTCGACGGCGTTCTGAAGGCCGCCCGAAGCGCGCGTTCCTGCATGATCACGTGACTGCCGCCCACGACGGCAAAGACACGCGCCCCTTTCCGCACCTCCCCGGTTAGCAAGCCGACCATGTGGCGGTCGCGGAATTCACTGAGTCTTCGAGATATCCAGTTGGTGAACTGGCCTTTTTCGGTCGCCGCGGGATCGAACCACCCGTCCGGGGCCGTTCTCCAATCAGCCGGCTCGGCCAACAGGCGTGCGTAGCTTCGCTCAAACTCCGCGAGCGAACGCGGTGGCCCTTGCAGCCGGGGTTCGCCCCCGAAGCCAGCAAGCACCTTTGCCACAAACGCCTCCGGGGTCTCGTCATTGCGGCTCTTGCGGAATTGGGCCACCCCGCGCAGAACGTAGAAGACCTTGATCTGCTCCTCGGAGAACACCTCAAGCAACAGAGCGTATTCGGCTTCTCGTGACGGTTCGAGACTGCGGACGGCAACGCCATCCCGCTTGGCCAGGTGCCGCACGAGCCCCGCTTCGCCAAAGCGACTTACCGTCTCATCACGTGATGGCATCACCGGCGGTTCCCCGCCCTCGTTAAAGGCCAGAGTTGGGCGGTAGTGATGCCAGAAGTCTTCGATCGCCTGCACTTGCCAGTCGGCGGGATCGAACATATGCCGGGCGCCGAAGTAGAAGAGCTGGCCTTTGCCGTCAGAGAGTGAGATGACATAAGGCACCGGCGGCAGAGGCGTCCGCCCGTATTCCTCGAACGACATGACTGGCACGGCCTTCGCTTGGTCGTGATGAATGCTCCTGCAGCCGCACGAGGCCAAGCCAAGGGAAAGGAAGAGCACCAAGGTGGTTCTCAGAGATCTCATGCTTCTCACCGGACCAGAGTGAACAGAGTCAGGTTGATGGCGCGGCAAGGGACTTTCCGCTATCGCAGCTTGATCGAGTGCGGATCGAGCCGGCCATGAACGCAGACGGTGTCGCATGAATGAGTTAGTGGACGATACCGGGCGGTGAAGCTGTTGCGTGGCCATCAGGAGCCAAGGCAACTTTGGTGGAGGCATGCCCTGGGCGGGAATGGGAATTGCCATTGAGTAAGGACTTGTCTGCGACACTGCACGGCTCCTCCGCCCGGTCCAAGCCACGCTCCTGATCGCCGGATGAACGCCTTGAACTGAATGGTCACTCACGATACTCGAAAAGGAAAGGCGCAAACACTCGCCCGCACGATTCTCGCCCCCGGATTCCCGTCGTGGCAGCCGTCGTTAGTAGCGCTGGTTCGTCTTGAAATGGCCGTCTCGTTACCGATAGAACATCCGATTCCGCGTGGGCGTGCGTGGGTGGCCCCGGGGACGAGGCATTACCCCCGGGGTACGCCGCATATGCCCCCCCGCCAGCCTGTCGCTATTTCCTCTGCAGCACCGCCCTGGCCCGCAGCAGCCCGCTCTCCTCGAAATCCAGCCCGAACCCTCTCTCTCCACCGCCCGCTGGCAGTACCCTCCGAGTTGCACCACGGGCACAGGCACCATGCGCATGGCCCACACGACCGACGAATTCGACTTTCACGCCAAGAGGATTCTCTGCGATTAAGGTAGCTCGATCGTCAGGTCGTCGAGGATCGCCACCCCATCGGAAGGTGCTGGCATCGCCTTCGGTTGCCTCCTGGTCCGTGGTGGGGGTTTCCGACTTGGATCGTCAAACCGATGCAGCAGCTTTCCCTGCACGGTCTTTCCATCAAATTGCACTTTCTGAAAAAGCGTGTGGTTCGTGAGGCGGCCGACGGAAAATGGCAGTGACGAAACAACGGCTCTTCAGTCATGATGGCTATGGTTTGATTGTCGTCGTGACTCGGAGGGCCAAGGATGGCCAACGGACATTATCCACAGGAGTGGTCGGAATGGTGGGCATACTTGGCCGATGGATTGCACGGACGCTGCCGCTGGCGGCTGGGGATCGTAATCTTCGGCATGCTCTTCGCCGGCGGCCGACGCACCGTCACCAGTTGGCTGCGGGCGGCCGGCTGTCACCCGCCACTTCTCCGACTATTGCTACTTCATCGCCGCCGTGGGACGCAAAGCCCAGACGCTGGCCACGCGACTGTTTCTCTTGCTCTGGGACAACCTTCCCGACCAACCCCGTTGGCTCTTCGCCATCGACGATACGCCCACCAAACGCTATGGCCCGAAAGTCCAAGGGGCGGGTATTCACCACAACCCCACTCCCGGGCCCGCCGACGCCAAGTTCCTCTACGGACATCTCTGGGTGACCTTGGCCTGGGTGGTGCGACATGCGTCGTGGGGCACGATCGGCCCGCCGCTGCGGGCCATGATGTACATCCGGCAAAAGGACACAATTCTTGGCCGCTATAGACGAACGGCCCATCCCGCGAAAAATCCTCACCTTCGCCAAACGCCTGTTGCGCCTTGCCGCGTGATGGTCAGGCTTTTTCAGAAAGTGCAAGTAGGAGTCAAACGGCACTAACTGAGCCAATCCATGCCTGCGATTGCGGACATTTCCACCGTCACAGCACCGGCGCAGTGGAGAATAACTGAGCCACGATGCCGTCCGAATCAGCCTTCTTTGCCGCCTGCTTCATTGCCACCACATCTGCCGAAACCGCCGACTGAGGCTTCGATGCTGCCAATGGCCCGCTCTGGCCAATGTACGCCGAGTCGATCAAGAAGTAATCGTCGGCGTTGATGGTGTCGTCGTAGTTGAAATCGCCATTGTACCAGTCGCCTTTCTGCGTGATGTACCCGCTGTCCGCCAGGAAGTAATCATCCGCATTCACAAGCCCATCCAAGTTCGCATCGCCGTTCCAGGTGTACTTGACGACGACATCGTTTGGTCCAACGGGCACGCCGTCGATCGCGGTGAGAATGGACGTCCCGTCACCACGGTCGTTGAGGATCGCCGCAAGCGTGGCGAACGGAGTACCTTTTACGGTCTCAGAGGTGATCCCGGGACCAGACCACAGACCACCAGCGCGGCCAGTCTCAATCCAAGCCGACACATCCTCAAGAATCCTGTTCCTTGTCGCTGCTGTACCCCGAACCATCAGCTCGTTGTCATTGAGGTTTAGCGACGCTTCTCCCGTGATTGTCAGACCATAAGTGACGACCGGCTTGCTGGAGCCGGTTGGTACATTCACTGTGCCACCACTAAATGACAGAGATGAGAAACCGTGCGAAGTATCCAGTTCGCACACGCCATTGCTCACCGCGAAAATACCCTGAGCGGCGAACGCCTCGTAGAACGCATTGTAGGTGTGCTTGACTTGCCAGTCGGAATCGTAAAGGCCCCCATGCACCGCCTGGGGCGGGTCATCTGGCTGGTTCCACGTTGCGCCATCCCAGAAGTCCCACATCTGAAATGCCTTGAAACTCGGATGCGTTCTCGCGTACTCCAGGCACAGCGTCAGGTAGTCTCGGTAGACCTGTTCCTGTTCGCTCTCGCTTTGCCGGGGTGTACCGTCGGTGTCAAATTCCGAGACGTAGATATCGAAACCCGCGCCGTCGAGTCTATCAAAATGCGATGTTGTCTGAGCCGGGATCGCCCCAGAGCCAAGGTGCGACTGAAAGCCAACGCCGTCGACACGAATACCCTCGCTTTTCAGGCGCAACAGCTTGTGGTACGCTTCATCGCTCCGGTCCAGGGGAACATACGTCACATCCTTCACCAGCATCGTCGAGTCACCAGAACGTGTCAGATCGTTGATCCAATTGTTGAACATCAGCGGACAGGGCTCTTGGGGAACCTTCTTTGAGATGCTGCCAACGAGCTGGCCGTCAATCAAGAACGTCACGTCATCGGGCAGCCAGTTGAATCCATACTCGTGAAACTCCGTCCATGGGTCGAACGCCAAGGTCATGCCGAACGAATCTGATGCCTTCACTCCGTCAACCCATGTTGTGAACAAGACGGCGTGCCGATCCTCGACCAGTCCGAACTCTATGTCGATTTCCCTATGCCCGAATTGTGAAGGGCCATCGCTGTACGGGCGCTTGTACAGAGACATCCCCTGGACTGTCCCTGCAACGTCACTCGCCCGTATCTTGGCACGGTAACTGCCAAAGCCGAATCGCTGGCCATATTTCGGTTCGTCCGGCAGCTTCGACTCGTATTGCCCCCCCTCTTGTGTGCCCGCGGGTACCACCAAGTTGAGCACGCCCCCATCAAAAGACACATTTGCAGGTTTGTAGGTGGTCTGCAACGAGACGGTTTCTGTGATCGGTTGCATCACAGGATAGCTCGATTTCTCCCACCAAGCCTGATTCTCCGTGTTCAGCGGATCGCTGAATTGCAGTTCGTCGGCAACACCGCTCCCTTCCATCCCAAAGTCGTTATAAAGCAACTCCACATCCATGCCGAGCGTGTCTGCCTGGGCCGCGGCCCATTTGAAGGCGCACTCCATCGCATCGTGCCCGTTCTCATCCAACCCGAAATGCTCCACCCACCAATTGGTCTCAGGATACCCATTCAGCGGATCATTCTCATCATCCACAAGATGACGCTTGGTTGCCCATTCATTGACCACATCAATGTACTTCACCATGCCTTTGAATCTCTCGTTGTTGTAGTGCGAGAGCACCTCTTCGATATAGTCCTTTGTCATCTCCTGCACCTGGGCCTGCGTGTAGTTCCCATTTCGCAGCCAGTCCGGTACGCCCTGCGGGGCAGCCCAGAGGAGACAGTGATACTTCACCTGCACATTGTTCTTGGCGGCCCAGTCAACAAGCTGATCGGCCTTGTCAAAGTCGTACTGGTCCGGTCCGATCCATATCGACTCCGCCTTGTGATCGTTCTCCAGCGTCGCCACGCTGAAATTCTGCGCGAACTTGGCGGCGTAATAGCTGTCCGTCAGCACCCTGTCGCTCAGGGCAGCCCCAAATCCGGTTCCGAGCGAGTCGGCAACCTGTCTCAGCGGTACCACATCCACGCCGAGCACCATCGCGGCCTTTTTCGGTTCGATGGTGATTGCCCCCGCGCCATCCTGCCTGGTGTAGATGAGCGTGAACCCATCATGCGTCTTGGATTCCTCCACCGTCTCGGGGTAGAGCCACCAGAATACCATTCCGGCGAACCTCGGTTCGTTTCGCCACGCCTCAGCCGCGGCTTGGCAGTAATACAACTGAACCTGTTCATTCACGTTCCAGTGCTTGCTAGCATCGTTGGGCGCTAGGTACGCCTTATCCTGCGAGGGACACCCCACTTCCGTGAATATGACTGGCTTATTGTATTGATTGCACAGAGTGAGAATCTTGCTTTTCTCGTCAACCCACTTTCTCAGGTAGTCCTGGTACGCAGGAGACAGGCCAGCAACTGGCTCTTCCACAGGGAAATACCCGTCGATGCCGATGAAATCAAGCTCATTCCGATCCCAGAATGCTACCGTAGGGTATTCATCCCAGTTGGCGGCATAAGTAAGGCGGCACTTGCGGCTGCTAATGAGGTCATTCACCGGCTCTATGACGTGCTCTATCCACAGATCCTTGTAGTTGCCGCTCATTTTCTTCAGCTCACATCCGATGACGAAGACATCTTCGGGCCCGAGGTAATCTTTCGCGATCCTGGCATATGTTGTGATGAAATTCTCGTAGTTCGTAAACCACTTTTTCACACAGTCGGGATCGTTGGGATCGTTGGGGAGGATTTCGCCCCTCCATTCTATTTTATCGTCATTGGTATACAGTTCGCCGTCATCGCCGGGAAGACGGACGTCAATGTGAGGCTTGAGGACTACGCGCCAACCCCGGCGCTTCGCATCCGCAATCATTCCCTGCAGTTGAAGCTCGTCGGGGTCGTTGGACCACCATTTGTCGCGTTCGATGATGCTGCCCTCTTTGGAAAGCATGTGCCACGACGGCACGAGCTCAATCGTATTCACGCGGGTTGCAGTGCTTTGCACATAATTCAGCAGCTTGTTCGCGGAAGGGTTGGCGTAGTCGGTGTCGTTGAAGCAGGGATATGCCAAGCCAAGGTACTTCACAGCCGGCTCATACTCCACCACATACCCCCGCTTCGGATACGCAATGTTCGCCGCGTCATTCCATCTCGGACCCTGGATCGTCGCGTTGTTCAGGTACTGAAGATAATCCTCCCCATTGACTCCATCGTCCCCCTTCCAATCATCCGGGTTCCCGTCAATCCACGGCGACGGGTCCCATTCCACCCAGTTCTCCCCCGTTACCCATTTCCATCCAACGTTCGGCGCCACGTCCTGCCCAGGTTCCTGATACCCCCCAAGCCACGGCCCGCTTCGCGTCCCATTGCCGTCCACATACCACATGTCCGGATTGTCCTTCACCAATCCATAAACAAACTCGTTCTCCGCCGCCGACGTGATCGTCGCAAGATGCCCCAGCATTCCCTTATACGTCCCCCCCGCCGCCGCATCCCGCGCCTCCGTCCAACTCATGACCCCCGCCACCGGCTCGTAATAATGCCCTGTACCGGGCATCTCGACCGGCAGACGTCTCTCAATTATCGTCAGGTTCCCGCTGCTCGCCGCATACACCGTCCCGTCTTCCCCGATCGCCAACGCGTTCACCTGACCTGCTGTGGCACACGTGTCAATGAGCTTTAGTGCTGATGGCGTGCTCACGTCGAACAACTGCACGCTCCCGCGGACCCAGTCCGCCACATACGCGTACTGTCCCGTCGAATCCAGCTTGATGTCCCTCGCCATGTGCTGCGATGGGAACGGACTCCCCACTGCCTTTGGGTTCTCCGGGTCGCTTACATCCACGACCTGAACACCCGCCTGCGCCGCCGCCACGTACGCCAAACCATCACGGATGTCAACGTCGTGGGCGTATCCGGGCATTGAGTACCGCGTAATCAACGACGGATGCTCCGGATCACTCACATTGAGAATCTCCAACCCAGCGGCGTGGTCCGCCACATACGCAATTTCGCCAACCACGCTGACCCCCAACGCAAGTCCGCCTTCATGATTGTATTCCCCAACGATCGTCGGCGAGTCCGGGTCCGAAACGTCGATGATCTGCAGCCCGTTCTCCCGGTGTGCCACGTAAGCCGTGTTCCCCACCACTTGCACTTCCCACGCCTCGGAACCGAACCAGTCTGGCGTTCCGCGCACGTCAGGGTTCACCGGATCATGCACGTCAACGATCGCGAAGCCGTATGAACCGCTTGCCACGTAAGCCATCCCGTTGGATACAAAGACGTCCGTCACCTCCCGATTCTGCAGGATCGAGGACCGATGCACTGGTTGGCTCGGATCGCTGACATCCAGTATCGCCAGTCCCCCGTTATCCTCCGCCACATACGCCAACCCGTCCGAGACAAACACCCCAAGAGTGTCTCTCCCCGAGCTGCCAGGAGCACCGGCCCAGGTGGCTAGAATGCTCAGCGAACCCGCCAAGTCCGCCAGCAACACCCGCCCCTCCAACCCCTCCGCCACCGCCCTCATCACCGCCCGCTTGCCCTGCTTCGACCGACACGACCCACCAGCATACTTACGGTTGCGGAGAAAATACCCGATCATCGGATGCCTCCTTTGGCTTGTTCAAACAGTGCCCATCGGCTTTGTCCTGAACCCACAGAATCTTACGAGACGCCCATGCCCTCGCGTGTGTGGTATAGATTACCGTGGGGGGGGGGGGATGAATCAAGCAGAATCCACAACTCTGTGGTGTGGCTCGGCGGCACCATCGGCGACTTCGTTGGGAGGGCTTGATGCCGATCTGCTCGAGGGCACGGCTGACGGCCTTGGCCATCGCGCGGTCGAAAGTGCCGCGTGACTGCTCCGACAGGCCGGAGCATTCGCGGCGCTTTATGGCGGCCATGACGCCGGGCCGGTTGGCCTGGTCGCGGAGGCAGACGTGGAACCGCGCGTTCCCCGGAAGTTGACACTGGAGGTTCTCGGCTGATCAGAAGATCAACGGATCCATGAACGGGACCCGCAGTTTCTCGAACGTACGCTGGCGCTGAAGCAGTGAGGCAAGTTTCTTGGCCTTCTGGTTGGCGAGGAAGACTGGGTTATCGACCACCTTCTGGTGGCTGTCGTGCTGCCATGTCCAGGTGTGAGTGTCGCCGGTGAGAACGCCCGGGCGGCTCTTGATCTCGACCAGGAAGAAACCCTGGGGCGCGAACACGAGCAGGTCGACCTCGTTGAGGCTGCCGTCATCGGCGATGAACTCGAAGTTCGACCAGGCCCTGTACGGCTCGTGGCTGGGGAACTGGGCGCGCATGTAGTCGAGCGCCTCCTTCTCCCAGGGGAAGGCGGACGTGGTGATGGCACTCCAGTTTGGATGGCTCGCGTCACCCATCGCAGATTCCTTGTCGCGACTCCAACGAACTTCGGATCCAGAAACGGAACGCCGGCAATTCTAAGCTCAGTTGCGTCAAACCGGTAGTTCCGCGAGCGCGCAAAAGGCATTGAACTCCGTGGAACAAGTGCCATGATGTCGTCAGTAGCTGTTTGGTCACGAAATCCACCGCTTGTCTGCTCCACTTCATCGTCTGCCAGCCAGTATACCGGCATTTGTGGGTTGGCCAGTCCTCCCTCATGAGGCCTGGCCTTGTCGGTCAGGGGAGGCGATGAAGTTGACGGAAACATCCATTACCACGCTCATCCTGGAGTACGTGGACGAGAAGGGTGCAGCGCACATCCGCGAGTTGCACATCGAGATAGAGCGGCAACGGCCGGGAACACCCGAGCACACGATTCGGGCCCGGCTGTCGGAAGCAGTAGCAGATGGCATCCTGTCGCGTCTGGGCGGCGGGTTCTACGACATCTACGAGGAGGACGAGGACATGACCTCGGTGGTTTCCTATGAGCAGCGGGAAAACGCATGGGGCCGCAGTGACTACAGGGGCAACTGCGACGGCCGGCTGTCCAAGAACCTTGTGCTTCGCTATCGGGTTAAGTGGGTAGCCGACCCGATGCTCGGCTCTGGAACAACGCGGGATGTCATCGCTGGCTTGAACCGGTACAAGCAGGCCGGCATCGAATTCTGGGGCGGCGACCTGCGGAAGGGCTTTGACCTGACACGAATGGACCTGCCGGGTCAGTTCGAGTTCGTGTGGTTGCACCCGCCG
>JAPLNB010000293.1 GCA_026693085.1 Planctomycetota bacterium
CGGCCAGCGTGTGCGTAAAGACCCCGTCCCTCCAACCACGCCCCCCTCCCAAACACCCCCTTCTGACTCATCATTCATCATTCATCATTCATCATTATCCCCCTCCGCCCCCTGGATCGACAAACTCACCGCCCCAGGCCCCTACACCGCCATCGGAGACTCCATCGCCGAACTCCTCTCCAAAAAACGCGGCCAACCCCTCGCCGGAATCCTCCTCCTCACCGACGGCGCCAACAACTCCGGCTCACAACCCACAGACGCCGCCGACCTCGCCGCCCGCGATCAACTCCCACTCTTCATCTACGCCGTCGGCATCACCTCCCCTAAAGACATCATCCTCTCCTCCATCTTCGCCCCCGAAATCGCCTTCGCCAACGACCAGGTCCCCATCACCGTCCGCCTCCGCGCCTCTGGCCTCGCAGGTCAATCCGCCAAACTCACCGTCTACCTCGGCGGAGATAAATCCGAAAAAGACATCACCTTCACCACCGACCCCGAACAACTCTTCTCCCTCACCCTCACACCCAAACAAAAAGGCGACTTCGAAATCCGCGCCACCATCCCCCCACGCGACGACGAAGTCGTCAAAGACAACAACACCGCCACACAACGCATCCGCATCATCGACGGCAAAATCAAAGTCCTCTACCTCGAACAATTCCCCCGCTGGGAATACAAATACCTCCAGGCCATCCTCGCCCGCGACCGCCGCATCGACCCAAAGTTCATCCTCCTCGAATCCGACCCCGCCATCTCCCACGCACCCAATTCCCCCTTCCTCTCCGAATTCCCCCGAAAAAACGAGGACCTCTTCAAGTTCGACGTCCTCATCCTCGGCGACGTCGACCCCAAAATATTCTCCCCAACACAACTCGACGCCATCAACCAGTTCGTCTCCAAGTTCGGCGGCTCCCTCATCACCCTCGCCGGAAAACGCTTCACCCCCAACGCCTACCGCTCAACACCTATCGAAAAAATGCTCCCCGTCGAACTCGAATCCATGCTCGATTCCTCCCTCCTCCCCGCCGCCGCCAAACCCATCAACATCGAACTCACCCCCGCCGGAAAATCCAATACCATGCTCCGACTCGCCGATAAAGAACTCGACAGCTTCGCCGCCTGGGCCAAGATCCCACAAATCTACTTCGCCAACAAAGTCGCCCGCGCCAAACCCGCCGCCGAAGTCCTCGCCGTCGATCCCGACCCCACCAAAGCCTCCCGCTTCGGCAAAATGCCCATCATCGCACTCCAACAATATGGCCTCGGACAAGTCCTCTACCTCGGCACCGACAACCTCTGGCGCATCCGCAAAAACACCGCCGACCGTAACCACACCATGCTCTGGTCCCAAATCGTCCAACGCATGGCCCTCCCTCACCTCCTCGGCGCCTCCAAACGAACCCAACTCACCTCCGACCAGAAAACCTATACCACCGGCGCCAAAGTCACCCTCTTCGCACGACTCTACACCGAAGCCTTCGAGCCGATGACCGACGCCACCGTCCGTGGCTCCTGCTCCATCGCCAACTCCGACGCACTCCCCCGCGATGTCCTCCTCAGACCCCTCCCAGACCGACCCGGAATGTACCGCGGTGAACTCATCGCCCCCGCCCCTGGCAACTGCACCTTCACCGTCGAACACGACAAAACCACCAAGCTCGAATTCGCCGTCACCGACCCCAAACAGGAACTCGCCGAAACCGCCATGAACGAGTCACTCCTCCGACAAATGGCCCAAACCACCGCCGGCGCCTTCTTCCGCGAAGAAGACCTCCATACCCTCCCCGCCAAAATCGGCTCCAAAACCGAACGACTCGAATCCACCCGCGAAGTCGAACTCTGGTCCTCCCCATTCTACCTCTTCCTCCTCTTTTCCCTTGTCACCCTTGAGTGGATTTTGCGCAAGCTTGCACAATTGAAGTGATAGGGTGCCCGCCGGGTGGTTTATGGGTTGCTGGCGGGGGAGTATAGAGGGGCCGGCGGGTGGCTTTAGGGGTGTTCGCGGGGGGGTGTTTGGGTCGTTTTTGTGGTTTGATTATGAGCGAGATTCTGACAACAAAAATCGCCTCCGTCCGCCGAAAGCAGACCCTCATCTCCGCTGGCTCCGGCCTCGCCGCCCTCGTCGGCGCCACCGTCCTCCTCCTCGCCTTCACCATGATCCTCGACTTCTACTTCGAACTACCCCATTGGCTTCGCGCCGCCTTTCTCGCACTGGATATATCCGTATTGGCCTATGTCCTTATAATAAAAGTCCTTACCCCCACATTCTTCGGCTTCAACGACGAACAAATCGCCCTCCTGGTCGAACACGCCCTCCCCGATTTCCGCACCCGTCTCATCGCCTCCATCCAGCTCTCCAACCCCAAAGACGTCCCCATCGGAACGTCTAAATCCTTGATAGAGGCAATGATATGCCAAACCGAGCAGTTCGCCTCCCCCCTCGATTTCCGTGCCATCGTCCCCCACGATCCTCTCGTTAAAACATCTGCCCTATCAGCATTTATATTAGTTCTGGGCCTCTCCACTTTCGTCTACTCCGCCCACATCTCCACCGACCTCCTCAAACGCGCTTTCCTCGCCGACGTCCCAGTCCCCCGACAGACCCGCGTTAACTGCTTGTCGAAAAACAAGATAATCGCCATTGGCGACCCCATCACCATCGAAGCCATCGCCGCCGGGGTCGTCCCCAATACCGGCCGCGTCCGAATCGACTATAACTCCGGTCGAAACCAGATCTTGACGATCAACCCAAAATCCGACGACCCCCGCCACTTCCAACAGCTCATCGACAACGTGCAGGAGTCCTTTTCCTACTTCATCCGCCTAAACGACTGCCGAACCCAAACTTACATTGTCCAAGCCATCGCCCGCCCAACCATCACCTCCATCGACATGCAACAGACCTATCCCGCCTACACCCGCCGCGCCCCCGAACGCCGTTCCCCAGGCGACCTCCTCCTCCTCGCCGGTAGCCAGCTTAAGGTCCAGGTCAAGTCCAGCAAACCCATTCGAAATGGATACTTACATCTAGTCGGACCCAACAAAGACGCTCCCCTCCCACCCTCCTCCAACGACCACCTCACCCTCACCGGCCTCATCAACCCCATCCCCCCCAGAGGCCTCACCGGTTTCTCCGTCCGCCTCATCGATGATCTGGGCATCGCCTCCAACGACCAAACCGTCTATCCCATTGATGTGCTTATAGATAAGGACCCCACCGTCCACATCATCTGGCCCGACCGCAAAGAAGAACTCGCCACCCAACAAGCCCGCCTACTCATGTCCTTCGAAGCCGCCGATGATTATGGCGTCGCCCGAGTCCTGCTGCATTACCGTGTCGATAAACAAGTTACGCTAGAAACTATGTCCCCTGGCGAAGAAAAGTCCATCGAGCTTGACCTCTCCAAAGACAAGCCGGAAGACCTCCGTCGCCTCAAACGCCGCTACGAATTCAACCTCGGCTCCCTCAAGCCCATCCCCCTCGAAGGCTCAGCCGTCGAGTACTGGCTGGAAGTCCAAGACGCCAACAATGTTACAGGCCCCGGCAGAGCCTTCTCCGACCGCTTCCGCGCACGAATTGTAAGCGAAATCGCAAAACGCGCCGATTTAATGAACCGACTCAACGACCAGCTCGGTACAATCGAATCCGTCACAACGGACGAGGAAAAACTCAACCAGAATCTCGGTGCCCTGATTCTGGAAAAGCCCCAGTAGGAGAGAATATGCGTACTGCAATATTGACTGTTCTGGCCATCTATCTATCAGCCGGCCTGAGCCTTGCGCAAACCCCACTGCCCGCCGACCGCATCCGACAAGGCGAGGCCAAACAGCAGCAAATCAAAACACAAACCGCCCAAGTCGCCGACCAGCTCGGAGACATCATCGACGAATTCAAACGCAACGGCCTCGACGGCGAAGACGTCCAGATCCTCGCTGCCATCCGCTCTATCCTCGGAAACCTCTCCGACAAGGACATGCAAAGAGTCATCGACCTGCTCCAGACCGCACGCAGCGTAACTGATGCCTCAGCATCGAGAAAGAACGTCGCCGGCGCCGTCGCTGACCAAAAGTACATCGTCGTCCAGATGCGCCAACTCCTCCTCGAATACCAACGCCAGCAAGCCCTCTACGAGCTGTCCCTTCGCCTCGCCGCACTCGCCGAACGACAGAACGGAAACCTCAAGGTAACCGTCGATCTGGCCAAGGCTACCGCCGGAAAGACCGGCTCCAGCTATGACGACACCCAGCGAGCCTCCCTCCAAGTCCAGCAAGCCGAGCAGCAGTCACTGAAGGACGAAGCCAATCCCATCCTCGGCAAACTCGAAACCATCTTCAAGGATTCCGAGGGCACCACTAAAGACCGGCTGAACAAGGCCTTACAACTCGTCAAAGACGGCGCCCTCAAGCCCGCCATGGACTCCGCCATCGAAGACCTCAAGGCCGCCAACCTCTACCGCGCCGCCGGCAGCGAAAAAACCGTCCGCGATCAGCTTCGCGAACTCTCCCGACTCGTGGCCCCGCCTAAAGATACGCTCGCCGCCCTCCGCCAAGCCGCCGCAGAAATCGACAAGGCCATCGAGCAGCAAAAACAACTCGTCGACGACACAAAAAAGAAAGGCCCCGAAAAGGACCGCGCCCCCACCCCCGAACTCGAAAATCGCCAAGCCGATCTTGTTGATAAAACAGACCTTACCCGAAAGGACCTCCAGAACATCGCCCCCGATGCCGCCAAGGAACTGAAGACCGCCCAGGACCACATGCAGGAGGCCCGCGCCGACCTCACCGAGCAGCGCCGCGACGAAGCCGCTAAGGATGAGCAGCAAGCACTGACCAACCTCGAGGCCGCCAAAAACGCCGTCCAGGAGGCCATCGCTAAAGCCGAGCCGGCCAAGCAGTTCGACGACAAGCTCGCCGCCGCCAAAGAACTCCAGGAACGCACTCGCGAGCTGATCAACAAAGAAGAACAGCTCAAGGCCGACACCAAAACCAACGAGGCCAAGCAAAAAGAACTCAAAGCGATGGCCCCCAAGCAAGGCGACCTCAAAAACCAGACCCGCGAGCTGCAAAAAGACGCCGCCGCACAAGTGCCCGAAGCCGCCCAACCCATCGGCGATGCCGCCGATCAGATGGACAAGTCCGAAAAAAAACTGGCCAAAGCCGAAGACCCAAAAACCACTCAGGAAGCCCAAGCCGCCGCCATCAGCTCCCTCAAACAAGCCGACGAAGCACTCACCAAACGCGTCGCCGAACTCGAAAAAGCCAAGGAAGAGCTGGCCAAGCTTGAAGATGTACGCAACAAGATCGAAAAACTCATCGACAACCAGCAGCAGGTCGGCTTGGACACCGGAAAAGCCGCCGCTGCTCAGGACAAGAAAAACCCCAACGCCCCCGCCCCAAAAGAACTGGCCAACCAACAAGATAAGCTCTCAAAGGACGCCCAGCAGGCCCAAAACGACGTCGCCCCTCTGGAACCCGACGCCGCCAAATCACTTGCCCAAGCCAAACAGGACATGGGCGACGCCAAAGGCAAGCTCGATCAGAACAAGCCCAAGGATGCCCAACCCCCGCAAAAGGAAGCCATGGCCGACCTGTTCAAGGCCAAGGATGCCCTCGACAAACGCATCGAACAGCTAATGAAGGAGTTAGGCCAGGAAACACAGAACCCCGACGCCCTGGCCGACGCCGCCTCAAAGATCGAGCAACTGAAAAACGAAGTCGCCGCCGCCCAGGAAGAAATGAACGGCGACCCCGCCGCCATGGCCAAGTCCCTGACCGCTCAGCAGAAGGACATCGCCGAGGATTTGGCCCAGATGAACGCCCAGTCAGACAGTCCATCCGAACCCATGCAACAAGCCCAGGAGTCAGCGGATCAAGCCGCCCAACAGCTTGCCCAGGGACAACTTCCAGACGCCGCCAAGTCCATGGGCAAAGCCCAGCAAGCCATGCAGAAAGAGGCCAAAGACCAGCCCCAGAAAACGAAGCTCCCCAAGCTCGCCAAGAAGGAAGCCGAGCTGAAAAAAACCGTCGAACAACTGGCCCAAGGCCAAAAGCCCGACCCCATGGAACAGGCATCCGGTGCATTCGAGCAGGCCTCCACCGAAGCCAGCGAACTGGCCGCGGAGGACGACGGCCAACTGCCCAGCGGCGCCGCGGACGCGGTCGAAGAGGCCGCCCAGGCGATGGCCGACGCCTCAACTGCTGCCGCCGCCCGTAATAAGCCCAGTGCCGACGAGTCAGCCCAGAAAGCCCAGGCAGCCCTCGCCAAAGCCTCCGCCGCGATGGCGCTGGCCAAGGCCGGCCTCAGCGGACAGATGGCCTCCGCCCACCCCTCAAAATCCCAGACCCCATCCGAGGCCCAGAAACCCGGCCAAGCCAAAGGCAAAAAGCCCGGCAAAAAACCCGGCCCGCCCAACAACAGCAAATCCACCGGCAACGTCGGCAGCAAGGGCGGCCCAGTCGCCAGTGGACCCCAAAAAGATGAAAAGAGCGCCGGCACCTTCATCGGCCTGCCCCCCCGCGATCGTGCCGCCATCACCCAGTCCCAAAACGACAAGTACCCGCAGGAATACGGCGCGAAAATCGAGCAGTATCTGAAAAACCTGGCGGATCAAGAAGATAAGTAAGAGCAGATGGGATGTACGATGAGATTACTGGCAGTCATTCTGGGTCTCGTGTCGTGTGTCCACGCGATGGGCGCCACGCTGCTGGCGCAGGACGCGGACAAAGGTGCGCTGCCCGGCGTGGGCCAGGATAGGGTCGTCGTCGATGATAAGACCGAGGCCGTCATCCGCGGCGCCCTCAAGTGGCTCGCATCCAAACAGAACGGCAACGGCTCCTGGTCCGCCAGCGACGGCGGAAAATACGAAGTCGCCATGACTGGCTACACCCTCATGACTTTCCTCACCGCCGGCCAACTCCCCGACGAAGGCGAGTACGGCAAGCACGTCACCAAGGGGATGAATTACCTTCTCAACACCATCAAGAGCGACGGCCTGATTCAGGCCAGCGGCAGCTCTGGCAACGAGATCATGTACAGCCATGGCATCGCAACCATCGCGCTGGCTGAGTTATATGGCCAGACCAAGGACCCTCGCCTCAAGGGCAAGCTGGAGTCGGCGGTGAAGCTGATTGTCAAGTGCCAGAACGACGAGGGGGGCTGGCGCTATCAGGCGCGCAAGGGCGACGCGGACATGTCGGTGACCGTGCTGCAGGTGGTCGCGGTGCGGGCGGCAAAGAACGCGGGCCTGGAAGTGCCCCAGGCCACCATCGACCGGGCAGTGAAATACGTCCTGAGCTGCTATGACAAGGACACGGGCGGCTTCACCTACCAGCCCGGAAATCGCAGCCCGGGGTTCGCGCGCACCGCCGCGGCAATCTATTCGCTGCAGGTCTGCGGCCGGTATGACGATCCGCATGTGAAAAAGGGGTCAGACTTCATCATGCGCCGGGCAGCCCGGGACCGCGAATCCCAGGATCGTGAGTGGTTTACCTACGGTCATTTCTACGCCGCCCCCGCCCAGTACATGATCGGCGGCGATACCTGGGAACAGTGGTACAAGCAGATCCAAAAAAAGCTGCTCTCGGGCGTCAAACAGGAACGCGATATATGCTATTGGGATGTCCCCTGGGACAACCGACGCGAAGGCGGATCGCTGTATCAGACCGCCGTCTACACGATGATCCTGGCCATGCCCTACCATTACCTGCCGCTGTATCAGCGGTGACAACCGATGGGTGATGAGCGATGAGCGAATCGACTTCAATTGCTCAGAACCGGCCGCGAACCAACACTCCCACCATCCCAACATTGGCTCTTCGCCAGGCACCTTGCGCCTCGCGGTATTGCTCCGCGATCGTGCTTGTGGCGGGCCTGTGCATGGCGGTTCTGCCCGCTGACGCGGGTGTCGTCAAGACATTGGACGGCAAGACGCTGGAGGGTCAGATCCTGTTGGACGATAAGGGCCAGCTTGCCGTCCGGACACGCGGTGGGGGCGTCCTGCGGGTGGAATTGGGTAATGTGCTGTCGGCGAATTTCAAGGCCGAGGAGACAGCCGCCGGCTCTTCCACCCCCGCACGATGGATCGGGCGCGACCTCGGTGCGGCCACGGTGCCCGGCAGCGTTCGCTTTGTCGGAGACACCGTAACGGTCCGGGCATCCGGCGGCGATATGTCGGGCGCCAGCGACGCAGGCTATTTCGTCCATCAGCCCTTGGAAGGCGATGGCCAGATCGTTGCCAATATCACCGCGGTGCAGCAAACCGAGCGGCGAGCCGCCGCGGGCGTGATCATCCGCGCCAGTCCCGAGAACACCGCCACCTATGGCATGATGCTGGCGTACGCGGGCGGGGGCCTTCGGTTCCAGTGCCGACCGAAAGTCGGCATGAGCGCCAGAAGCAACGAGAGCCCCGGCGCGGGCACCCCATGCTGGGTGAAGCTGGTGCGTAAAAGCGATACGCTGCTGGGTTATTTTTCGCCGGACGGGGAGAGTTGGGAACTGGTGCGATCGGAGAAGGTGAACCTCCCCGCAACCGTGCAGATCGGCCTCGCGGTCAGCGCGCGGAACAACGCCGCGGTCTGCACGGCGACCTTTGAGCGGGTGGCGGTGACCGCGACGTCGACCAAATCAGAGAGCAAGGCCAGCGCCGGTTGGCCGACCAGGGGCGTGCTGCTCCGACAAGGCAGCCTCCTGGCTGGCCAAGCCAACTCGGCCAATGACTCAGTCTTGCGCATAGCCAGGGACAGAGAATTCGCGATTCCCCTGGCCGAGGTCGCCAGGATCTACTTCTCCCCTGTGAAACCGGAAATGCTCCAGAAGCTGAAAGGCGGACGAAAGGGCGTCCTGCTGACAACCGGCGACTTCTTCGAAGGCGACCTCCTCGCCATCGAAGGGGCCTCCGTCAGACTCAGCTCCGTCCTGTTCGGGCTGAAGCGATTTGAAACCTGGCGCGTGGCGGCCGTGCTGCTGAATGATGGAGCCAAAGCCCCGACACGCTATGAGATAAAGATCACCGATGGAAGCGAACTGCTGGCGGACCAGGTGACCATTGATAAGAGCGTGCTGGCGGTGGAGGGACGATCGTTTGGAACACTGAAATTCGCAGCGGACCAGATTGTCGAAATCCGTATCGGCGCCGCGCGGTATATGCCGTTGTCAGAGTTGAAGCCGGTCGCGGTGGAAAGCGACACCGGCAGAGGCGCGGCGGTCGCGCAGGATCGCTTTATGGCTGACGGCGTGATCGGCGGCGGCCGGATGTCGCTCGGCGGACAGGCCTATGCACGCGGCCTGGGGCTGGCAGCGGGGACCAGCGTGACCTTTGGCCTCGATGGAAACTATAGCCTCCTGGTGTTTCGGGCGGGCGTGCCGGACGGGGTCTTGCCTGCGGGGAGCGTCAGATTCGTTGTACGAGGCAATGGTAAAGAACTTTACAGAAGCCCCGATCGCACCGCGATGGATGAGCCGATCGCCGTGACCCTGGCAGTGGCCGGCGTCAAGTCGCTGGTGCTGCGCGTCGAGGGTGGGCCGGCAAGCATGGTCGGAGGCTCGGGCCTCTTGGCGGAAGCGGCGCTGCTCAAGTAAGCCGTGCATCTCGGGACGCGCCTGTTAACCCGGTTGCACGAACTGGCTGTGCCAAATCAGTGGATCCTGGCGGCTTGTCTTGAGCGAGTTTAAGGCTTAACTCAGCCATCTGCCGATCTTCCTTGTACGCGGTTCCCCGTGATCAAGGACCCTCGTCATGAACAAGCGTTATGGGGTTCGGCTCTCGGCCAACCAACGGCGACAGGTGGAGCAGCTTGTGAAGGTCGCCAAGGTCGCCGGTTACAACCTCCCGCATGCGAATATGCTGCTGATGGCGGATGCGGATGGGCCGGCGATGACCGATCCGCAGATCAGCAAGGCTCTGGGCGTGTCCGTCGCCCAGATGGAGAATCTTCGCAGGCGTCTGGTCGAGGAGGGATTGCATGCGTGCCTGTCCCGCAGGCCGCAGGAGCGGCCGAGTATCGAGCCGATCTTCGACGGTGAGAAAGAAGACAGGCTGATTGCGATGGCGTGCGGCAAGCCGCCCGAGGCGTATGGCCAATGGTCATTGCGGCTGTTGGCGGATCGCGCCCTCGAGCTGAAGATCGTCGCATCGACCTCGCATGAGGCGGTTCGCCGTGTTCTTTAGAAAAAAACGAGATCCAGCCGCAACATTAGTGTACGGTCTCACTCTGATGGCATCTTATCCAGGACCTCCCGCGCCCCCCGGACCTTGGCCAGCAGGTCTTCGACCTTCGCTGTCCACACCAACCCCCGCGGGTTCTCGTTATGCCCGGCGAGGTAGGCCATGATGGCCTCGATCAACTCCGGCACGCTGCGAAAAACGCCACGCCGAATCCGCTTGTCCGTGATCTCCCTGAACCACCGTTCCACCAGATTCAGCCAGGAACTGCTGGTCCGAATGAAATGCATGTGAAACCGCCCATGCCGCTTCAGCCATCTCGGCACCCTCGGATGCTTGTGCGTCCAGTAGTTGTCCACGATCACGTGCAGGTCCATCTCGGCCGGCGTCTGCTCGTCGATCTCCTTCAGGAACTTGATCCATTCCTGGTGGCGGTGCCGGCTCATACACCTGCCGATCCGCTTCCCCTCCGCCACGTTCAGCGCCGCGAACAACGCCGTCGTGCCGTTGCGCACAGAGTCGTGCGCCATCGTCCCGCACCGCCCCTTCTTCCCAGCGTCTGGCGATCCTCATCGCTCATCACGATCTTCGGTGCAACTCGCACGGCCTTATCCTCCAGTTACAGAATTAGACACGCAAACGGAGGATAGAATAGATTAATGGTGAATCACTACACTAGAACAAAGTCGTTCCCCAACGGTAATTCCTACCAGAGGAGTTTCGTTTTCTCGTGCCAACGGTTGATCTGCCAATATCGCCCTCCAGATCACCACAAAGGAGTCCACCATGCAACACTTCGCCACGCGACGTTCGTTCCTGCAGGCCATAGGGTTCGCTGCCGCTGCCCTCGGGCTGCAAAGCTCGGCAGAATCTGCGGAATCACCGATCCAGGGGTTTGAAAAAACACCCACTGATCCCAATGCATCCAAGGGGTGGAAACCCCTGTCCGATCGCAGGATTCGCGTCGGCATCGTCGGCTACGGCGTATGCAGTTTCGGCGCCGCCTTCAGCTTCCAGGACCACCCCAACGTCGAGGTGCTCGCCGTGAGCGATTTGTTCCCCGATCGATGTGCCACATTGGCCAAAGCCTGCCGTTGCCAAAAAACATACCCCTCCCTCGAGGAACTCGTCAAAGACGACCGCATCGAGGCCGTCTTCGTCGCCACCGATGCACCCAGCCACGCCCGACACTGCATCGAAGTCCTCAACCACGGCAAACACGTCGCCTCCGCCGTGCCCGCCGTCTTCGGCTCACTCGAGGACGCCCAAAAACTCCTCGAAACCGTCAAGTCCACCGGCCGCAAGTACATGATGTTCGAAACATCCTGTTTCCACGAAGAACTCCACGCCATGCGCCAAATCTACCGAGCCGGCGGCTTTGGCAAGCTCGTCTATTGTGAAGGTGAGTATTACCACTACATGGAGGAACCCATCCCATCCTACAAGGACTGGCGCGTCGGCCTGCCGCCGCAATGGTACCCCACGCACTCCAATGCCTACTGCCCCGGCGTCAACGGCGGCAGCTTCACCGAAGTCTCCTGCATGGGCATCCCCGGCGCGATCAAGCATCTGCAGCCCGCGAACAACGTCTACAAAAACCCCTTCGGCACCGAAATCGCCCTCTTTCGCACCAACGACGGCGGGACCGCCAGGATGGCCGTCAGTTGGGACACTCCCGGAGACTCCGGCGAAAAAGGCCGCATCCGCGGACAAAGGGGTTCTTTCTACGGCAAGTACGACGGCCTCCAAAAAAACCTGCCCAACACCAAGCGCCCCCCCCTTCCCCCAAAGGTCGATGCCGGTGGCCACGGTGGATCACATGGCTATCTCATGAACGAGTTCGTCACCGCCATCCTCGAAGACCGCAAGCCGCTCGTCGATGTCGCACTCGCCCTGAACCTGACCGTCTCTGGAATCGTAGCTCACCAGTCCGCCCTCAAAGGCGGCGAACTCCTCAAAATCCCCCAGTACAACCTGTAAACAGCCCCCGCGCTCCGATCTCCCCAACCCCGCGAAAACGCCTAGCAATTCCTCTTCGACCACCAAACCACCCATCATCGCCAATCCCCCTCCCCCTCTCCCGGCACGCCGGAAACCGGAAAAGCGGCTGTGTTAAAAGTCAAGCGTTTTGAAGAACAGGCGCACGCCAAGGTTCGTTGTTTTTGACCATCACATTCAGGATCGTCACGAGCTTGCGCATGCAGGCGATCATGACGACCTTAAAGGCCTTGCCGACGGCCGCAAGCCGTTGGGCAAACTGTTTGATGACCGGATTGC
>JAPLNB010000294.1 GCA_026693085.1 Planctomycetota bacterium
GAAGCCAGTCAACATGCGCGCGATTTTCTGGCCGACATGGCGAATCATAATTGGAGCGATCGTGTTGGCGGCAGTCGCGAGTGTGGTCTGGCATCGGCATGCAAGAAGGGGCACCTCCGGCGGCACCGGCTGCCACTTGCCCATCCGGCGGCGGCTTTCAGGAGCGATGATCCAATGCTGCCAACTGGCGGCTATCGCTCTGTTCTTCGGGATTTCGTACCATCTGTTTGCGAACGAAGGATTGCTCGTTTCTTCGTTGGCGACCGATAACGTTGTTCGAGCTCACGGGATCGGGTTTTTGGATAAGCTGGATACCAGGCAAGTTCAGCGTGCCATGGAGCGGAATGCTGTCATCATTGATGCGCGTTATCCGCAGGACTATCAGGCTGCCCATATCGCCGGCGCCATCAACGTCGGGGTGAGCACAGATCTCGATGATCGCCACAAGGCAGTGGCCCATATCCCGAAGGGGTCTCGAATCGTGCTTTACTGCCAGAGCAACAAGTGTCCTTACGCTGGGCACATTGCCGGATGGCTGTTGCGTCAAGGGTATACGAACATTGCTCTGTATCCGGGTGGCTGGATGGAGTGGGTGAAGTCCAAGTCGTCTTAGCGATCACGCGTATGATTGCATGGCCGTCTCATGTGGTACAATTGGGTGGCAGAACGGGGACGAAACGGAAGGAGCGGTCGGAATAGCATGAGGTGTATGTGATGAACACGGTGCAGCGCAGAGCGGTAGCGATGGCGCTCGTGTTGTTTGCCCTCAGAGCGGAGACGACAATCGGGGCGGCATATGGTGGGCGTGCGGCCAAGATGTCGACGACCAGAGCATCGGCTTCCACGGGGCATCTGCGTTTGTCGTTCGGCGAGCGCAGTCCGCTGAGCGAGCGGGACGAGGTGCTCCGCCGGATCGACGCGAACCTTCGCAACATGGGGCCGAACGCTGACAAGGCAAGTCTGGAATACGATCTGGCCACCGAATCCTTTGAGGTCTTTGTTCCTCTGGGTTACAGGCCGGGTGTGCCGCATGGCCTGTTCGTATGGACGGGGGTGACGGAGGTGCCGTCCGCCTGGCAGGCGATTTTCAGCCGTCACAAGTTGATCTGCATCGCATCAAGCATCACCACTGTCCGCAAAGGTCTTCTTCGCAACGCGCAACTGCCTCTCGACGCGGTTCACAATATGAAGAACCTTTACGACATTGATGAGAATCGAGTGTACATTGGGGGCTTTTCCGCGGGCGGGGGTATGGCCAGCCGGATGGTTTGCGCTTTTCCGGATGTTTTTCGCGGCGGCTATTTCCTGTTGGGCGGACGGTTCTACGTGACGTACAAGAACCAGAACGGACAGTGGGAGACGACCGTTGAGCGAATGACGCCCGGGTGGAAGGGGCCTCTCGATCGGATCAGGAAAGACATGCGGCTGGTGTTCATGAGGGGCGAAGATGATACGGTCTACAGCCCCCAGGAGGACCGCGGTCAATGCGAAGGCCTGTTGCTGGATGGATTCACTCGCGTGACGTACATTGAGGTGCCAAGACTGGGCCACGAGCTTCCCAGCGCGTTGTGGTTTGAGAAGGGCATTGTTGCGTTGGACCAATCGAAACCCAAGACGCCCCCCACGACCGGCCCGGCAAGCCAACCCTACCCGCTGCCAGGTCAGATCGCGCAGGCGCAGAGATTGGTGGCGACCGCACGGATGTGGCTGGACGCAAGAGGAGGGGCGATTGCTCCCAGGCATCGAGATAGAGCCCGTGAATACTTGCAGCGGGTATTGCGGGAATACCCCAGCACCCCGGCCGCGGCCAAGGCCCGCCAACTGTTGGACGAGAGTTGACCAAGCCAGATCAAGGTGGCATTTGGGTTCGCTGTCACGGAGCGTGCCAATCGGCTCCGTGGGGGATCGCGCTCCTGAAGTCCCGTGGCCCCCGGTGTCCTCCGTGGCTCCAACTATTGGAGCGACAGAGGACACAATCTTCTATTTCATCAATACTCCCGCTTCTTGATGCCGGGTTGCGGCTGCGGGTACATGCCGTTGGCGTCGGGCGTCACGGGGGCCGGTGAATCCTTCGTGAGCTTGTCCAGCCCCGGGGCGAACTCGTGGTCGCAGTTCAGCATGGCCTCAAACGTGATCTCCTGCCCGGTGTGCGCCGCCATGCGTCCCATGCTGGTGACCAGGCTGGTCTCGACGCCACGCTTGACCTCGTTGTAAGGCTTGTCGTTGCGGATGGCATCAATCAGATCATCCCATTCGTTCTGGTAGGGATTGCTGCCGTCGGTGGACTGCCAGAGCCGGTTCTGACGCAGCGGTGCCTGGCCCTTGTAGGTGCTGGAAGGCGCTCCGCAGTCGCCGCCGTTCGAGGCGATCGCTATGCCTTTGCTGCCGTGGACGTAGCTGGCGTACTGGTCCGCGCAGCCGGTCATGCAGCGCCCGTCAAAGAAAAACTTCGCGCCGTCGGCAAACGTGTATTCCACCGCGTAGGTGTCGAAATTCTGGTCCACATACAAAGTGCCGTCGCCGGCATGACGATAGTGGCGGCCGCCCAGCCCGTGGGCTTTCACCGGCCAGGAGTCCTTCATCCAGCAGAGCTGGTCAATGATGTGGATGTAGAAGTCGCTGTAGCACCCGCCGCCGGCCCACAGCAGGCTGTGGAATCGCTGCACCTGGTAATCCAGCTCGCTGATGCCTTGGGGCTTGGGCGGCGAGGCGAAATGCCCGAGGGGACCGTGCATCCGGTACCCGCGCATCGCGATGATGTCGCCGATCTGGCCATCCTGGATGCGCTTGTACAGTTCCTGGAGCGGGCGGGCGTGGCGAGACATCAGGCCCACGCCAACCTTCAGGTTCTTGGCCACGGACTCCTCGGCCAGCTTGAGCATGCGCTTGCTGGTCGGTCCGTCCGCGGTGACCGGCTTTTCCATGAAGACGTTCAGCCCCTTCAGGATCGCATACTGGAAGTGGACCCAGCGAAATGCCAGAGGAGTGGCAAAGATCGCCACATCGCCCGGTTTCAGGCAGTCCATCGCCTTCATGTAGGCGTCGAAGCCGACGAACCGGCGATCCTCGGGCACGTCCATCTGCTTCGCGTGTGAATTGCGGAGGTTGTTGTAGCTATCCTTGAGGCGGTGCTCATAGGCATCGGCCATCGCGACCAGCTTGATCGGGCCACTCTTGGTGGACAGGGCGTCGACTGCGGCACCACTGCCGCGACCGCCGCAGCCGATGAGGGCCACTTGGATCAGGTCGCTGCCGGCCGCGTGGACGCTGGGAATGAGCGGTCCTGCCAACGCGGAGATGGCGGCAACTTGGCTGGCGGTCTTGATGAACTGTCGTCGCGAAGCGAGTCGGGGCTGATTGCTGTTCATATGTTTCTTCCTTTCAACCAATATTACCTATTCGCGGATCTGAAGTTGAAACCTATTTTCCAGAACGCCACCGGTCGCAGAACTGTCTTGCACGGGAGCCGTGCTTGCGCGTCTGCGCCGCGTGTGTTCGGCTCGACTGGATCACACTTACAGTAACACATCCCCATGTTTCTCCGCCAGTGGGGGAACCTGGACATGGGCTCCGGGCGGGGACGGGAGAGGGTGACCTCGGGCGTGCAAAAGGGGCCAGACCCGAATGCCATTTCCTTAACCCATAAGTGGCTGACTTTAATTCATTTATGATATTTGCGCAAGATGTGACCTCCTGTCATAATGGTGTTTGCTAAAGACACCAACCAACAGGAGGCCACGGATGGCCAGTATCTC
>JAPLNB010000295.1 GCA_026693085.1 Planctomycetota bacterium
CGTCAGACCATCTTCTTTGCCGACTCGAAGGACCTCATTCACTGGACGCGCCTCGGCAACAAATACGAATTCGTCCAGAACGAGCGTTGGTATGAACAGAACGGGCGGTGGGACTGCATCTGGACCATCCCGCGCCCCGGCGGCGGACTTTACGGTTACTGGACGGCCACGCCAAGAGCAAACACGGGAGGACGCTTCGGGTTTGGCCAGACCCTGGATGGGATTAGGTGGAAGGCCCTTGAGCCGCCCAAGACGCCGGGCGTGGCCGAAGGTGAAGTGGGAGCGATCGAGAAGATCGGGAACAAGTACTACATGATGTTCGGCACCGGCGGCCTCATGGTCATGCTTGTGGCCGACCAACCCGAGGGGCCATTCCAGCCCGCCAGGAAAAACCGTCGCCTGCTGGCTGGGCACACCTATTTCTCCCGCTTCTTCCCGACACCCGATGGTGTTCTCGTCAACCATCATTCCATCGCGCGTGACGGCGAGGTGTGCTTCGGCACGCTCAAGGTGACTCTGATCGATGACGAAGGCACACTGCGACTCGGCTGGTGGAAGGGCAATGAGAAGCTGAAGCATCACGCTCTTGATGATAAGGTGGCGTCGCCGCGACAGGGGATTGTGCCGGCGGTGACGATGCTCGAAAGCGACTACGACACGCGCACTGGTCTCATTCTGGAAGGGATCCTGAAACTGCCCTCCTCGAACGATTCTCCGCCCGTCGGCCTGTTCGTCGCGCAAGGCAACGACTCCGGGACGGCGATCCTTGTTCATGCTGGCGGCGTCACCGAGTTGGGTCCGATGCGTGCGGACGGCGCCGGATTCAAGGCGGAGAGCCGGATTGATCGAGAATGGAAGTTTGGTCCGACCGTTCGGTTCCGTCTCCTGCTGAAGGCCAGCCTGATCGAGTTCTACCTGGACGATCTCCTGATGCAGTGCTACAGCCTCCCGCAGAAGGCCACTGGCCGCATCGGTATCCTTCAGCCGGGTGATCCCGGCGCCTTGACCGTCCTCAAGGCGTGGCGGCCCGACGAACCCCAACCCTGAGGCGCATCCGCCATGCAGAACCCATCAAATGAAACGCCGAACGCGAATCCTGTGGTAAGCCACGCCAGATGCTGCTGCGCGACGATCTTCATCGCCGCCCTGGCGGTGTTGTCGTGCTTGTCTGCCGCTTCCGCCGCCGATGGCCAGACGGCTCTGGATGCCGCCCTCGTTCCAGCGAATTTCCAGGTGCGACCGTTGCCAGGCCACCCGGCGTTCGTGTTCTCGATGTACGGTACGCCGGCCGAGTTGGAGACGCTGAGATCACTCGTCCAAGTGATGCGTAACCAGCAACTGGGGAACGGATTTGACCCGGGCCCGACGCCGCGTCCGAACGCGAAAGCGATTTTCGAATATCTCGCGAGCGTGGGTTGGCCGGTCGTGTGCTATCCGGGGTATGCCGACATGCAGGTCAAAGGTGGACGCTGTGTGCTTGGTCCTGAGGATGGAGCGGCGCTCGCTGCCCTGGATCGCTCGGGTGTTTTCACCGCGGTCCAACTCGGTGAATGGGGGTATTACTTCCACAATCTCTCGCCGAATGAGCGCTGGTGGCGGGACGTTTACGGCAAGGAGTTTGATGCCTTCAAACACCTCATGAAGCCGCCGGGGCTCGCTGGCTACGATCGGCGCCCCACCAGCCGCCGGGAGTGCCACGAGGCGATCAAGGACTACTTCACGAGCCGAAGCCGCGACCTGCTTGGGCGTGTCATCAGCGTAACCGGCCATTCGCACTACGAGGCGTATGCCGGGGAGTGGGGCGCGCGGTGCATCGGGCTCGAGGTGGGGGAGAACATCGCCTTTACGCAGTCGAAGTTCGCCTTTGCGCGTGGCGCCTCGCGCCAATGGCATCTGCCTTGGTCGGTGCAGGTGAGCCCCTGGTTCTCGGGGGCCTGCACCACCAGCGGCCCCTTGCGCAAGGAAGGCGGTGGGGCTCGGGGATTGGACGCCGGCCACTCCCTGAGCTTCTACGAACGGATGTGGCTGCACGCCTGGTTTGCGGGGGCCGCCATGGTGACGCCCGAGAACAGCATCGCCATCTTCTTCGAGAATGCATCGGCGCCGTGGACGTTGACTGCGCATGGCCGGAAGGCGGCGGAAGCGTTTGGGTTTATGCGGGCGCACGATCGCGGCGTGCCGTTCACACCCGTGGCCATCGTGCTCGACCACCTGGCGGGATACAACGGCTACATGGACAGGCCTTGGGGGATCCTCGAGCCGACCGCCGGCGACCGCCAGGTCCGCGATCTGTTCGACCACCAACTGTTCCCGGGCAGCGATCATATTCACCACAAGCCCGATCCGGCCAACCCCGAATCCAGCTACCTGCGGCCGACTCCCTCCGGGGAGATGTTCGATGTGCAACTCACCAGCGCGTCTGCGGAAATGATCGCCAGCTATCAGGTCATTTTGCTGGCGGGAGACATCGAGTTCGATGACGAACTCGTTGCCAAACTGGAACGTGCGCTGATGCAGGGCAGGACTCTGCTTCTATCGCCTGCACATCAGGAAGCGATGGGCCCCCGGTTTGCCCGGCTGGCGAAGCACCCCGGCACCGAGGTGCTGGAGCCGTGGACCAATCCCGAAACCGGACGCGCTGCCGCCATCTCCGATCCGCGACTCCAGCGGCTGGCCCGCGAAGCCCTTCCCGTCGAAGTATCCGGAGATCCCATCCAGTATCAGGTTAATCGCACGACGCATGGCTGGGTGATTGAACTGGTCAACAACGCCGGAGTCGCCAAGAAGCCCGATCGGCCTGCGAGCACGGATCCAAGCGCCATCGCCCGCGTGGTGCTCCGCCCCAGGATTCGCTGTGTTTCGGCCCAGGAATGGCGATCGAACCGCTCTTTCCCGAGAATGGACCAGTTGCAATTGGAGGTAGGCCCCGGCCAGAGCGCGTTCGTCGAATTTGTCTGCCCACTATCGGAGCCGTGATCCTACACGAGTGCCTGGGTCAAGCGACACCATGGAGTCAGCATGAGCCGATCTGGGCAACGATCCAATGAGACACGAAAGGTATGCCCATGAAAGACCACGCCTTACGCCGGATCATCGCCTGCCTCATTGCTGCGCTGATGACAGGCGTTTTCTGTGAGTTGCCGCCGAAGGATTCTGCTTTCGCCGCCGATGTGCCCAAGACGCCGTTGGGCAACGCGTCCAAGGCATCGGTTGCGCCAGACAAAGCAACCGAAGCTAGCCAGGAAGCCTTCATCGGCCTCCAACCCGGCCTGGGCAGCCTGCCTCTGCTCGGCCGAGGCCGCACCCGGTCGATCTCGGCCGAGAATCCGACCGGAGAGAAAGGGAAAGGCGGCATGGCGATCCCCATTCCGACCGAGCCCAAGCCCGCGGCGAGCGCCCGGGCCGCGGACGACCTCGGCCAGGGGTGGAAGGTCCGGCCCTTCATCCGGGTCAACGCCCGGGAGACGGCGGTCCTGATGGATGTCGCCGGCCCGGGGATCATCCAGCATATCTGGATGGTCGAGGGACTGAACCGCGGGCTGGTTATCCGGTTCTATTGGGACGGCGAAGAGACCCCATCCGTGGAGGCCCCTGTTCCGGACTTCTTCGCCGTGGGCCATGGCCGGTTCGCGCCGGTGAACTCCCTGGCCGTGGTAGTCAATCCAGCCAACGCCATGAACTGTTTCTGGCCGATGCCGTTTCGGACGCGAGCCCGGATCACCCTGTCCAACGAGACCGCCGAAGATGTCCAGTTGGTGGCGTACCAGATCACCTACGTGGAAACCGACGTGCCTGCCGCCGCCGGCGCCTTCCACGCCCAATACCGCCGGGCGTCCACGGCCGAGCGGAATCCCTACACAATCCTTGATGGCGTGAAAGGACGGGGACGCTACGCGGGCACCTTCCTGGCTTGGACCCAGATGGAAAAGGGCTGGTTCGGCGAGGGGGAGATCAAATTCTACATGGACGGGGACGACCGGTTTCCGACGATCTGCGGCACCGGGACCGAGGATTATTTCCTGGGAAGTTACGGTTTTCCCAAGCCTTTCACCACAGCCTACTCCGGGACGGTCCTGCCAACCTCGGACAGCACCGAGCCACCCAACTTCTGGAGCTTATACCGTTGGCACATCCAGGATCCGATCAACTTCGAGGAGGATCTGCGGGTGACGATTCAAGCCTTGGGGTGGGGATCCGACGGCAAGTACAAGAAGATGGCCGACGACATCGCCTCGGTCGCGTACTGGTACCAGGCCGAGCCCCACGCGCCGTTCCCCAAGCTCCCGGCGGCCGCCGAGCGGCTCCGGGACGCCAGGCGACCCCCGATGAAGATAGCCGGCGCATTCGAGTGCGAGTCTCTGAAGATCGTCGATCGCGCCCCGGGAATCGTGGCGGAGGCCCAAGACGTGGGCACCATCGGAAATGGCTGGAGCGGCGACGCTCAACTCTTCGTCCAAGCCCACAAAGCAGGGGAATTCGTGCAAGTCGCGATTCCCGCGAAGGAGCCGGGTGCGAGGAAGGTTGTGCTCTACGCCACCCGGGCCTCCGATTATGCGATGCTCCGGTTCACGGTGAACGGGAAAGCTGCCGAAGTGACCTTCGACGGCTACGCCGCAAAACCGGCCCCCACGGGGCCGATCAATCTGGGCGTCCACGAGCCGAAGGACGGCAAGTTCGTCCTCCGGGCCGAGGTCGCTGGGACGAATCCAGCCTCGACCGGCCCGAAGTATTACTTCGGCCTCGACGCCGTGGTCCTCGATAAACCGTGAGATCTGAAAACGAAATCCATGTATGAAACACCGTTCACTGATCACACTCTCCGTGCTGCTTGCTGCGATGCGGTTGACGCTGTCAGTCCAAGCAGCAGACGCTCCTCCGCAGTTGGTTCCGTTACCAAGAATGCTGACGAAGGGACAGGGCTCACTGACTTTGACCACGGCCAGCCGCATTGTAGCCGCCACCAAAGAGTTGGAGCCTCTTGCGGGAATTCTCACGGACGAAATCTCCCTGACCACCGGCATGCGGCTGACGGCGGCCTCGGGTCAAGGCGCGCCGGGTGATGTGCTGCTGCAACTCGATCCGGGCCTGAAGGGCGAAGCTTACACCCTGGAAGTGAAGGATTACGCCACCGTGAAAGGCGGCAGCTACCAGAGCGTCGCTTCGGGCACGGTGACCCTCCTGCAAGCATTGCGGGCCGGGAACGGCACGCTGACCGTGCCGCTGATGAAAATCGTGGATGAGCCGGCGTATCCATATCGCGGGGCGCTCATTGACCTCGCCCGCAAGTATCATTCGCCCGGCGGGATCGAGCAGGTCATTGAGTTGTGCCGCCTCTACAAGATTCGCTATCTGCACCTGCATCTCACGGACGACCAGTTGTTCATGTTTCCCTCCACAAAGTTCCCGCAGCTCGGCGAGAGCAACCGGGAGTTCGCCCGCTTCGAACCGACGTCGAAGCCGCGTATCGCCCCCTACACGCTCGACGAACTTCGGGCGCTCGAGCGGTTCGCACAAGACCGCGGCGTCTATCTCGTGCCGGAGCTTGACCTGCCCGGTCACTCCGGCCGGCTCATCGCCGATGCGCAAGGCATCTTCGGCATTCCCGGCAACGGCTCGACGGTCAACATCGCCAGTCCCAAGACCCTCGAGGCGCTCACCATGTTGCTCAACGAGGTGATGGATGTTTTCCAGAGCACGCCCTACGTCCATCTGGGCGCGGATGAGGTGGGCCTCGGCGGACTGGACCAGACCGCGGACTACAAGCTGGCCCAGGCGAAGTACGGCATCAAGAGCGTCCACGACCTCTACTGCAAATTCATCACCGACCTGCACACCGTCGTCACGAAGCGAGGGAAAAAGACGATCGTGTGGGAAGAAGCCTGCAACCCCGGCGGCGCCTACCCCCTGCCCAAGGACGTGCGGGTCATGGTCTGGTCCCAGGGCCGCAACCCGAACGACATCGTGAAAGACGGCTATGCCGTCGTCAACGCCACCTGGACTCCGCTCTATATCGTGCGCGACAACAAGAAGTCGCTGGAGTTCCTGTTCGACTGGGCGCTGCCCAAATTCGGCCGCGAAGGCTCGACGGATTACACCAGCCTCACCGACACTGCGAAGTTGACGGGCACGCAGCTTTGTTCGTGGGAGAATTCGGAGGCCATCGAGATCCAAAGCCTGCGCGACCGCCTCGCACTCGTCGCCGAGCGCGCCTGGAATCCCAAAGCCGGCGGCAACTTCACCGAATTCAAGTCACGGCTTGCCCACACGGATGGCATCCTGGAGAAGCTGGTCAATCCCATCACCATTCAAACGCGGACGCGGTTTGCTGACGATGAGAACACCTTCACCGAACCGCTCACGTTGACGCTGATCCCGAACCAGCCTGGCCTGAAGCTGAAATACACCCTCGACAACAGCCTACCCAACGACCGGTGGCTGGCCTATACCGGCCCCATCACCGTGGACCAGACCGTGCACTTGCGGGCCGGGCTTTTCGACGAGCGGGGCGTGCAGCAGGGGCATCTCGTGGGAAGCTGGTTCCGCAGCCGGATCCCCGCGAAGCCCAACCTCGCCACCGGCAAGCCCGTGACCGTCGGTCCATCGCCCGACCGCAAAGACGGCTGGTTTGCCAAGATTGCCGTGGATGGTCACGCTGACGACGCCGGCGCGCATTGGGCCTCAGAAGGTTCGGCGCCACAGTGGCTTCAGGTGGATTTGGAAAGAGTCTGTCCCATCAACTTCGTCAACGTCATCACCTACTGGGACGACGTCCGCTACTACCAATGGAACGCCGAGGTCTCCGTGGACGGACAGAGCTGGAAGAACGTGCTGGACTTTTCAGCCAACAAGACTCCTGCGACGGCCAAAGGCTACTCCGGGAGGTTTCCAAAGACCGAGGCCCGCTATGTCCGCATCAACATGCTTAAGAACAGCGCGAACCCCTTCGTCCACATCGTCGAACTCATCGTGGACGAAAAGAAATAAGCTGCACAGAAAACTGACCGGCCGAATGATGATGTTGTCATGCCGACCAAACCGTTACGATATGTTTGCATTCGACCAAGTCCACAAAGGAGTCTCGCGCATGAGAAAGAACATTGCCGAATTGATCCTGCTTGCGGTCGTCGCCTTGGCAGTGCTGACGCATCCGGCGCTCGCCCAACCGGCCGCCCCAGGCAACCCACCGAGACAGGCCGGCAAGAGCCCGCTCAAAGTCTTCATCCTCGCGGGGCAGTCGAACATGCAAGGACAGGGCGTCGTCACGATGAAGGACAAGGATGGAACCGAAAAGCCGGGCACGCTGGTGGCCATGCTGAAGGACCCCGCGAAGGCTACGCTGCTCAAGCATCTCGTGGATGCCAATGGGAATTGGGCGGAGGGGCGCGATGACGTCTGGGTCTATAACATCAGCGAGCAAGGCAGCAGCCACGGGCCACTGAAGTTCGGCTATGGATGGAACGTGGGGAACAAGGCTTGGTTTGGCCCGGAAATGCAATTCGGCCATTTGCTCGGGAACCACTTCGAGAACCAGGTACTGATCATCAAGACCGCTTGGGGCGGCCGGGATCTTTACAAGGATTTTCGCCCGCCGACCTCCGGCGGCACCGTGGGGCCGTTCTATACGCAGATGCTGGCCACGGTGAACAGGGTGCTCGGAGACCTGAAGACGCAGTTCCCCGGCTACGCGGGCGGCGGCTATGAACTGGCCGGTTTTGTCTGGTATCACGGATGGAATGACTTCTGCAGCCCGAAGATCGGCGTCCCGGAATATGAGCAGAATCTTGTGAACCTCATCAATGACCTACGCCGCGATTTGAAGACGCCCAAGCTGGCGGTGGTGATCGGGGAATTCACCGGACCCTGGGGCGCCGACTGCAAGGAACCCGCCGCGCTGGCGATCCGAAAAGCCCAGAAAGACGCGGCGGCTCGACCGGAGTTTGCAGGCACGGTCAAGTTCGTCGAGACGCACGACTTTGTGCGGGCGGAGAAGGATTCGCCAACGGGGGAAGGTTACCACGAGTTCAAGAACGGGGAGACTTACTTCCTCATCGGCGATGCGCTGGGCAAAGCGATGAAGGAACTGCTGCCGAAGTGAGAAACGATGGGGAGAAAATCTGAAATAAGCCAAAGTACGGAGATGCACATGAAAAGCATGATAGGCCTGGCCGCCATGGCCGTGATGATCGCCAGTGAACTCCTCGCGGCGACGCCATCGGTGCCACCTGATCTCACGCAGAACAACACGGTTGACCGCAAGTTGACGTACAATCTGGGCGCCACGGGGCTTCGCGGGTGGATCTACACCAAGCCCGCCAACTTCTTCGAGAGCCAGCAAGGGCGAACCACGACGGCCAGCCGGCAGATTCTGGTCACTCATGTCGGGGAAAAGTCGCCGGCGGACGGTGTGATGAAAGTGGACGACGTCATCCTCGGCGCTGGGGACAAGCTTTTCAGCGACGATGCCCGCAAGAGCCTCGCCGTCGCAATACAGGAAGCCGAGAAGCAAGCCAACGGAGGCGTCCTGAAGCTGACGATCTGGCGCGCGGGCAAAGCAGAACAGATGCAACTCAAGTTGAGGGTCCTGGGGACCTACAGCGACACCGCGCCCTACAATTGCCCCAAGTCAAAGCGCATCTTCGACGAAGCATGCAAGGTTCTGGAGAAAGAGCCGCTCAATGAGGATATCTGGGGAGCGGTGAACGGCCTGGCGCTGATGGCGACCGGCAATCCCGAGTCCCTTCCCCGAGTGCGGGAGTTGGCCCGGAAAATGGCGCCGCCGACGCTGAAGCTGGAACTGAAAGACGGGATGGTGACGTGGGACTGGGGATACCGCAACCTGTTTCTCTGCGAGTATTACCTGCTCACTGGCGACATAGAAGTTCTGCACGCCATCAATGAGTACACGATCTCCCTGGCCAAGGGGCAAAGCCTGTATGGCACCTACGGGCATGGCATCGCACCCCCGACTCCCGATGGAAAACTCCACGGATCGATCCCCCCCTACGGCCCGGTGAACGCGACGGGACTGGTGGCCAATCTATCGATCGTCATGGGCAAAAAGTGCGGCGTGAAGGATCTCGAGGTCGATCGTGCCATCCTGACAGCCTCCAGGTTCTTCGGCTACTTCGTGGACAAGGGAGCGATTCCCTACGGCGAGCATCTGCCCTGGCCGAACCATGACAACAACGGCAAAAACGCCATGGCCGCCGTCCTGTTCGCACTCCACGGAAATCGCATTACCGAAACGAAATACTTCGCGAAGATGGTCACCGCTTCCTATCAGAATCGCGAATACGGACACACCGGTCAGGGATTCAGCTATCTTTGGGGCGCCTTGGGCGCAAACGCCGGCGGACCTGCCGCGGCGGTGGCCTTCTTCAAGGAAGCATCGTGGCATCTCGACCTGGTGCGGCGGTGCGATGGATCGTTCACCTATGACGGCGGTGAACAATATGGACCCGGCCAGACAGACGACAACACCTACTACGGCAAGAGCGGCTACTACGGCCTGAGTCCGACAGCCACTTATGTCCTGACCTATTCCCTGCCGCTGAAAAGGCTCTGCATCACCGGCAGAGACGCCAATCAGGCGAACTCGCTCAGCAAGAAGGATGTTGCCGAGGCCATTGCTTCCGGCCGCTTCGATCTGGACCGCAAGACCAAGCACACCGAGGAAATCATCGCCGCTCTGGGCGATTGGTCCCCCATCGTCCGCGGCTGGGCGGCGGAGGAACTGGCCAAGCGCCCCGAAGCCAAGGCGATGGTGCCCCAACTGATTGCCATGTCCGAAGGCAACGATGCGCATGTCCGCCAGGGAGCCTGCGAAGCGCTCGGGCTTATCAGGAACGTGGAAGCATTGCCCGTATTCGTCCGTCTGCTCACCCACCAGGACCGCTGGCTGCGCATCAAAGCCGCCAATGCCCTCAAGAACATGGGCGACAAGGCGCGGCCGGTCGTGACCGACATGCTCACGGCGCTGGTCGCTACCGCCGAACCCCTCCAGCCGATCGTTTGGGACGATCCGATCCAACTCACCCAGGGCGAATTGGCTGAGGCACTGTTCGGCGGATTATTGAGAAGGTCCATCGATGGCGTTGACAGGAAGCTGCTCTACCCGTCGATCCAGGCCGTCGCCAGGAATGCCGATGGCATGGCGAGGATGCATCTGCGACCCACTTTTGAGAACCTTCTGACCGCCGAGGACGTTCAGGCACTGGCGCCGGACATCCTCGCCGCCCTCAAAACCCCCTGCCCCGCGGACACGATGTTCGGCAATGAGATCCGAATGGGAGCGTTCAAGGCCTTGACAAAATACCACTTCAAAGAGGGCATTGAAGCGGGTGTCATTTTCGCAAAAACCCAGGGCGGCCACGGCAGCGAAAGCAGAACCGGCGTGATCATGAAGGAGCTGATCGGTTATGGCGCCGCCGCCAAGCCAGCCGTGCCGGCCCTCAAAGACCTGATCGTTTACTTCAATACCGAATGCAAAGAAGGCAGGTTTCCCCAGGGGACCCTCAACAAACGAAGAATCGACGCTGTCCAGGAGGCCGTCAAGGCCATCGAAGCCGCAAAAGATCAGCCTGAGCTGCGGAGCATCGCGACGCTGCCGCGGAGATGATGTGGAATTGGCCGGGAGTGCCAACTCTGCTGCGTTCGCTTTGGCCTTGGTTGCCCAGTGATGGGCAGGAGAGGAAGCGAAATTGAAGTCCTTTGAAAGTTAAGCAGATGAGAGTTGAGAACCAGCAGATCAAGCACCCTGAGATTGTCAAACGAATGAAGGCCGAGTTGGAAACCTGGCAGCAATCGGTGCAGCGGAGTTACCGTGGCGAGGATTATCCCGGCGGCAAGTTGGCTGCGCCGCCGAAATGAATTTGCTCGGCGACCCGAGAACTCCAGCGAATCCTTCTGCAGATTTCCCTTATGCGAGGCGTCATGACAGCACTTAAGAAAGGAACAGCTCAGTTGCTGATCGTTTGTATTTCGCTCTTGTCGGTGCCCGCGAACGTTCATGCCTGGGCTCCGAACGACAAGGATCTGGATGCCGCGATCAACACCGGTGATTTCGCCGGTCATTTCGCCAACCTCTCTGCATTGCTTAGTCAGAAGGTGCCCGCCCACCCGAGCAGCATTTCCGAGTCAACCCTGACGGCCCTGTTCAAGAACCCTCTCCTGGCCAACGCCTTGGACCAGCGGCAGCTCATCTCGAA
>JAPLNB010000296.1 GCA_026693085.1 Planctomycetota bacterium
GAGGAATGTGATCGACACGACTGGAACGTGGGGAGCGGGCCGATGGAATCGATGTGCGGCGTGACGACCGATCGCGTCAAAGGACGCGCCCGGCGTTGGGACCTGGACAATGCCGAGGCAATGATGGCGATCGAAGCGTTGTACCAGAGCAGCGGACTGTGGGACCGATACTGGTCCAATGCTCTATGCCACCGGAACTAGCGCATTTCCACACTTCTAATTTAGGATGTTGTTTCCAGCCGATGTTGGTCGATGTTGGACCATGCAAAAGAGATATATCGTGCGGCTGACGGATGCGGAGCGTGCGACATTGACGGAAGTTCTCAAGAAAAAGCGAGTCGCATCGCAGACGGTGCGGCGCGCACAAGTTCTCCTCAAGGCGGACGCCGATGGCCCGAAGTGGACCGATGTGAAAATCGCCGAGGCCTTCGACTGCAGCACCCAAACGGTGGAGAACATTCGCGAACGTTTGGTGACCGAAGGGTTCGAGATCACGCTCGACGGCAAACCCAAGAGTCGGGTTCGCGGGAAAGTTCTCGACGGCGAGCAGGAAGCCAAGATCATCGCGTTGCGGTTGGGCCGACCGCCGAAAGGGTTCGCCAATTGGACGTTGCGGCTATTGGCTGAACAAGCGGTGATGCTGGAGATCGTGGAATCGGTAAGTCACGAGACCATTCGCCGGACGCTGAAAAAAACGGGATGACCAGGCGAAAGATCGAGTATTGGGTGATCCCGCCGAAAGCCGATGCCGAGTTCGCCGCGAGCATGGAGCAAGTGCTGGAGGTGTACGCCCGGCCCTACGATTTCCGGTATCCGGTGTTGTGCATGGACGAGCAACCGATTCAGTTGTTGAAAGAAACACGTGAGCCGATCGCCGGCACCACAAAGCATCCGCGTCGGGTGGACTACGAATACGAACGGGCGGGAACGGCGAGCATTTTCATGTTCTGTGAACCGCTTTCGGGCTGGCGTTTGGTCTCAGTGCGTGACCGGCGGACCAAGGTTGATTGGGCTCAGGAAATGGCGCAATTGCTGGGAACACGATATGCGTCGGCCGAGAAGGTGATATTGGTCTGCGACAATCTGAATACGCACACCAAAGGTGCCTTCTACGAGACCTTCGAGCCGGAGCAGGCGAGATCGCTGGTCAGGCGTCTGGAGTTTTGCCAAACGCCCAAGCACGGCAGTTGGTTGAACATCGCCGAGAACGAATTGAGTTCGATGACCCGGCAATGCGTCACCGGTCGTCGATTTGCAACGGTCAAGGCGCTCTGTGAGCAGACCACTGCCTGGCACGAATACAGCAACGCCCGACAAAGAGGAGTCGATTGGCAATTCACGGTCGGTGATGCTCGCGTGAAACTGAAATCGATATACCCTAAATTAGTTGCGTGACAATGCACTAGGCTTTGGGCGCCTTTCACACTGGCCCGCGGGAAGGACGGCTGGCTGGGCGCGACTGAGCAGCAGGATGCCGATGGGCCGCACTAGACGAGCATCAAAGCGAATGGGCTTTCCAGCGTTGGTGACGCCGGCGCCGGCGAACACATCAGGGCCAGTGCTCAATAGCCGATGTTCTTCACCGCCTGAGGCCCCAGGCGCTGGGCAAGTTGCGACAGATAGAGGCTTCGCGGCGTCACGGGGACGCCATGGGAATCGATGATGCCTTCGGGCAGGTTCGCCCGTGAGCCGAATGGCCGGGGGGCCAGCTTGTTCTGGCCGATGCTGCCGATCAGCCAGTTCACCGCACCCGGCGGGTTTTGCACGATGTAGTCTTTGGCGGTGCAGTTCCAGACGACGCCCCATCCCATCGACCAGCCATGGCCGGAGCCCATCGCGCCGCGGTTGCGCAGCTCGATCCCGCCGCCTGGGACCTGGCAGTTGTCATAGAGAGTGCCAGTGGACCAACGCTGGTGCGACTCGGCTCGGCCGTTGCCATTGAACGTGCAGTTCAGCAGCACAATGGGGCCGGCCTGACCGCCGCCGGTCGCCACATACCAGACGTTGTCGGCGGTGCTGGAGCATCGGTCCAGCAGAACATCGCTGGCATTGGGGGCGAATTCGGCCGGACGGCTGGAGCCCTGGTGCAGCGCCTTGCGATTGACGGTCACGCGCTGCAGCGTAATGTGCCGTCCGCCCACGGCGACGCTGTTCATGGTTTCCTCGATCAGCACGTCCCGCGCCCAGCAATTCTCGCCAGTGATGCGGAGTGCCGTGAAATGCGGCTGCGTGTGTGGGATCGCCTGCGGTGGTGATTCGATGTGCAGGTCCTCTATGCCGACTTGCGACACGCGCAGCGGTGCCCTCATCTTGACGACTGCCGTTCCCGGCGGGTTCAGGTACCTGGCATCGAAGGAATCGGAGAGCGGGACATCCAGGGTGATCGTCTTGTCCTTGATGGCGGCGATGCGGCGTTCAGTCGTGGTGGCGGTGCCGGCTCGAATCCAGGTCTGTGGCCGGCCATCGCGCACCAGGTCATCCATCTGCATGAACTTGATCCAGGTCTGCGTGACCGGCCGGCGGATGGCGATCGTGTCGCCGACGGCAAAGCCAGTGATATCGACGACGGTGAAAGACAGGGATCCTGACGGGACATAGGCATCGGCGATCACGGTCTGGGCGGCACTGAAACCATCAGTCTGGTCTTCGCGTCGGCCGCCGGGAGCGCGAACGGCAATCGCCAGATGTGGCCGGCCCCTCATCTTGATGGTGCTCCTGGCGGCTCCTTGATTTCCGCTGCCGCGGAGGACGACGCCGCTGGCGGAGATCGTGATCGTGCGGGAACAAGGGAACATGCCGGAGGCCAGAAGGACAGCGCCGCGGAAGCCGTTCTCAGGAGGCATCGCGGATACGGCATCGATGGCGGTCTGGATCATTGCGGTGTCATCCTCGCCGCCAGAGGGTTTCACGGTCTGCTTGACCGGAACGCTGGGCAGGGCAACGCCGCCCCCCATGTAGCCGGCGAACGAGAAATCCATGATGCGGTCGCCGGAAGGCGTGGTTTTGTAGACGAGCTTGCCGTTGGGGCCGGGATGAACCCACTCGCTCTCGGCGGCGAGAGAATGCGTCGCTCCCGCCGCGGTCGCAAGCATAGCCAGCAGCGAGAACAAGCGGATGTGAAGTGCTGACGTGCTCATGCGCTCGGTCCTCCAGTGATATGACCTTCCTCTACAGACCAGGACGGACATCTCGGTCGAGTTTACCTCGCTTGGACAGGGTGCAGGTACACGGCGCAGCCGCCGGCCTGGAGCATGGGGATGGTCAGAGCGTCGGCGCTGGTGACCGTTTTCTCTTCGATCACGAGTTCAGATTTCGACTCTCCGTCTCGATAAATCTGCGTGGTGTACGAGGTTTCCGGCGTCAGGAAGGTCAGGGGGATCCGGGCGGTTCGGGCGGGGTTGGTGATGCCGCCGGCGGCGTGTGATCAGCGTCGCAGCACCGGCCAGCAGCAATCCCAACGCGCCCGGCTCGGGCACAGCCGAAGCTCGCGAGTGCCCGGCTGACAACGGGCCACTCTGGCCAATAAATGCCGAGTCAATCAGAAAATAATCGTCAGCATTGACCACGCCATCGTAATTCAGGTCGCCGTTGTACCAGCCCTTCTTCTGGGAGATGAAGCCGGAGTCAATCTGGAAGTAGTCATCGGCGTTGATAATGCCATCGAGGTTGGCGTCGCCGTTCCATGTGAACTTCACCAGGATTGAGTTGGCACCCACGCTCAGGCCATCGAACGTCGTGACCAGCGGCACACCGTCGCCGCGATCATTGAGCATCACCGCTAATCCCGTCAGTCCGCTGCTGGCGGCGGCCGAACTGATGATGCCAGTGCCGTTCCACGCGCCCTTGTTCCGCCCAGCAGCAATGAGTTGACCGATGTTCGCCAGGACGCTGTCCCGTGAACCTATCGCCGCCTGCACGATCATCGCATTGTCGGCCAGATCCAGCTTCCCGGCGGGATCAATTGCCAGCGACGAAACGAGCATCACTTTATCATGTCCCGCCACCAGATCCGCCGCGCCGCCGCCCACAATGCTCAGCCCGGCCAACCGCTGCGTCGAACCGAAATGGGCTGTCCCCGCCGCCCCCACGGTCACCGACAAGTTCGCGCCGCCCGCCCCCGCATCACTCTCCAGGCTCACCGCCCCCGCCAGCACTTCAAGCGCGGCTGCCGGCTCGTATGTTTGCCGCCCGTTTACGACAAGCGCGCCTCCGCCCATCTTCGTTAAGGTCCTTCCGGTGGTGTTCGTGATGGAGCCGGACATGGTTAACGTCCCCTTGCTGACTGTGATGTCCGCATCGCTTGCCAGTTCTATGGGGACGGAAATCGTGTGGAGGCCACCATCACTCACGATCGAGGCCCTGCCAACAAGAACTTCCATTGTCAGCAGACCAACTCCCGTCACGTTGCAGGCGGTGACGTCCGGAAAGTTGATGGCTCCCACGATGACGGGAGCACCGACCGTTACCGCACACGACGGAGCTACAATCGCGGGAAACGAGGCGACAGCGCCAACGCTGTTCGGGAGATCACCAAGCCAGTTGGCACGGACGCCCCAGTCGCCCGTGGCAATAGCGTTCCATTGGCCTGTGGGCGGCGCAACTGTTTGAAGAGCGGTGAGTCTGACGGCATTCGGCAGATAGCTGACAGAAAAAAGCGGCAACCCGCTCGAACCAACGGGAAGGATGATGTTGCTGAACTGCCCGGCAACCGCATTGGCTGTCAGAAGATCGAATGTGCCGCCGGCATCGAAGCGGGCGCCGTCAAGCACGTTAACGTCGAGAGTTCCGCCAATGCTTGCGTTGCCGGCAACAAGGACGCGCCCAAAATCCGTCGGGGACGCGCTACCGATGCCGGCTTCCAGCTTGCCCGTCTGCGAGTAGTTGCCCGTTATCTCGATGGTCCCAAACGGACTGCCGGGAGTGACTACTCCCGAATTGGTCACGTTTGCCTGAAGTCTGCCTATGCCGCGAATTTCACGATCCGAACTCACATTAAGCGAAGCCGCAACGACCGTTCCTCCGTCCAACACCATCTCAGTATACTCGAGTGCGCCATTGACCGTGATACGACCCTGGTTCACCAGCGGCCCCGTCACGATTAGGCTATCGTTGACATTGACGATTCCGCTGTTTACTAGACCGGCCCCAACGTCCAATCTATGGTCCACATCCACAGTGCCCGCGTTACGTACCGCGCCGACGATCTCATTCCAGTGGCCGCTCCCCCGGCTCACCAACTTCGATGCGGCGTCGATCTCGACGCTGTTCTCCACCCGACCATGCACATGCTCCTGCGCCCACCCCACC
>JAPLNB010000297.1 GCA_026693085.1 Planctomycetota bacterium
CGCCCTTCCGCACCCAACCCCACCCCCCAGATCATCCGCGCCGCCAACAGCTCCAACCACACCCAGGCCGGCAAGAACGTCCTCTACAACGATGGCCATGTCGCCTGGTCCATCACCCCTCTCTGTGGCCACAACAACGACAACATCTACGACGGCGACGGACCCAAAGGCTCCCACAGCTCTCACGCGCCCGCCCACAAGGACGACAGCGTCCTCCTCCCCGCCTGGATGCACTGGTACACCCACTACTAACCCCACCAAAAGGCCCTCCCCCATGTCCTCCCCTCACCCAACCTCCGCTTTTCCCCCACCGCCGCCGCTCCCCGTCAACCAACAACTACTTCGTCAGGTGGTCCCAATACCCCCACCCCGCAGCCCGCGCCCTTATGTCAGACAGTAAAACACAAAAAAACAGCTAATTTCCAAAAACAACGCGCAGGGCGCTTGCTTGTCAATGAAAATCAGGTAAATTTATATCATTAATTTGGGATCTACCTTCTCTCCGGGGTCGGGCCATTGGAAAGGCCCAGGTCACGTCGCCTGACTCTCGCCGGGGTCGGGGCCATTTGAAAGGGGCAGGTCATGTCACCTGACTCACGTCGCAGGCTCCCAGCCTTCACGTTGGTCGAGCTTCTCGTCGTCATCGGCATCATAACCGTGCTCATCGCCATCCTCCTCCCAACCCTCCAGAAAGTCCGCGAACAAGCCCTCCGCATCAAATGCGCCTCCAACCTCCGGCAGATCGGCATCGCCCTCCATAACTACGCCAGCTCCGATAAGAAAGGCTCCTACCCCCGGGGCATCCACGACCCCAGCACCCCCCCCATGTCTTGGCATGGCAATCCCTTCGGGCACGACGCAATCCCCAATCAAATCACCGCTGCCTTCTATCTCCTCATCCGCTATCGGCTCGCCACCCGCGACCTTTTCCTCTGTCCCGCCGTCGAGCTACGCCCCGTCATATCGATGCGCCAGGACCCCACGGAAGAGATCGATGACTTTACCTGGGTAAGGCCCCGCAGCAACATGCTCGGATACAGCTACGCCAACCCCTACTCCATAAACATCACCCCCGAACATGCCCAATTCCGTCCCATCCCCGCCATCCTCCCCGCCGACTTCGCCGTCGTCGCCGACAAAAATGACGCCCGGTGGTCTCACATGGTGACGATTACACCCGACTCCCCTCGTTACAAGATGATGGCCTCCAACAGCACCAATCACGACCGCCAAGGCCAAAACGTCCTCTACAATGATGGCCACGTCGCCTGGTCCCTCACCCCTTTCTGCGGCCACGAAGGCGAGAACATCTTCATTCCCAGAACCCTCGGACCCAACCTCTTAGACGGCTCCGCCTTCAGCCCCGCCCACCGCCACGACACTGTCTTGCTCCCCTGTGGCGCAGCCAACGGCGCATGGGATTAATGACGAATAAAAGGGCACGAATAAAAGGGGTCACTCCTCATTATCCGGGACGAAGTAGTAGTAGGGTCCGCCGAAGCGACAAGAAACAGGGTCAGAAGCCATTGTATTCCTCCCCGTTCCTCAGCATCGCATCCAGCATCCGCCTGCCCTCAAGCTGCTCCACCACCCCCCCAACCGCCGCCCTCACCATATCCATCCCCTGCCGCCGCGCACACCGCAACCGCTTGATCAACTTCAACATAACCAGCTCCTTATCCTGAATTGACAAACCAAGACCATCCCCGCGACAAGCACACACCCATCGCGGTGCACAATTCACCCTTTGCCGAGCTTACCATTAGCAATAACCCGAAATGGCCCTTTCAAGCCCCACCCCGGGGACAAGCCCGCCGCATTACAGTTCTCTAACCAACAAAAAAAAGTAGCACTGAAGACTTGCCTTGTCAAGGAAAATCTGGTAAAATTCTTACGTGTATTCTGTTGCCCGGCACTTCCGAATACGGGCAGCGCGTTCAGCGAAAGGGGTCCCGCATGGCAGACTCCACACCTAAGTCCAATCGCGGTTTTACTTTAGTGGAGCTTCTGGTCGTCATCGGCATCATCGTCCTGCTGGTCTCCATCCTCCTGCCCGTCTTGCATAGTGCCCGCGAGCGCGCCCGGCGCATCAAATGCGCCAGCAATCTGCGACAGATCGGCATCGCCCTGCACATATATGCAAATGACAATAAAGGCATCAATCCCCGGACTCTCTATGTCCCCGGCGCGCCTCCGATGGCTTGGTCTGGAGGCGACGGCGCATTCAGGTCTGAACCCAACAGCGTAACCGCCGCCCTGCATCTGCTGGTCTTGCGACGCCTCGTGCCTAACAAGCTGTTCCTCTGCCCCTCCGTCGACCCGCTTCCCACCCGCTCTCGGAGCGTCCCGGATCCGCCCCCCGCCTACTACGAGGACTTCGGCTGGGAACGCCCCGCGCTGAACACCCTGCACTACTCCTACGCCACCCCCTACCCCGGCATCAAGGGCAAACAAATCGAGTACCGCCCCATGCCCGCTCACCTCCCTTCCGACTTCGCCGTCATGGCCGACCGCAACGATGCCGACGTCCGGGTCGCCTACCCCAGATCCAATTTGTCCGCTTCCGACATCAAGGCCATCAACAGCCCCAACCACACCGGAGCCGGCCAAAACGTCCTCTACAACGATGGCCATGTCGCCTGGGCCACCACACCCTTCTGCGGCTACAACGAGGACAACATCTACATCGCCTCCCCTGAGGAATCCTGGCAGCCCTTCCCAAACCATCGCACCGACACCCTCCTGCTCCCCTCTCGCGCCCACGGCGGCTGGAACTGAACCGCATTGTGTCGCTAAAAGCTTGCGCACTAAATCTGTGCCTGACCAAGATAAATCCGGTATGATTCTGAGGATTATTCGGGTGCCCTTCACATCGAGCTCTCGCGGCACCCCCGGCGAAGAAAAGGGGTCACTCCTCATTATCCGGCGAAGTAGTAGTCAGGTCCGCTGAAGACCCGCCGAAAACACTCCGTCCCCCCGATTTGCCTGATCGGCTCTTCCGCCGACCTCCCCCTGACCCCGCCCAACCGACTATCTCCAAACCCTAACAATTCCCGCCATTTTTTAGTTGACATTGCCACCATTCTGTGGTATAATACCTCCGTGGCAGGCCGGACGATGTCCCCCTGCCGGGTCGGGGGGCAAATCCCCTCTGCCAGGCTCTTTGAAAATTTGATACCGCACCGCCTCCGCCCCAATCCCCCCCTCATATGCTCGGCGGTCGCTATCTGTCGGTTTTGGTCGTTTTCGGTCGGTTTTGGTCGCTTTGGGGTCGCTTTGGGGTCACTTTGGGGTCGGTTTGGGGTCGGTTTTGTTCCGTTTTGCCCGGTTCTATTAAACAGAAAACCACTCAACCCCCCTCCCCCGCTCATCTTACGCTTTTACCCACCCTCCGCCAAACTTTTTTCCCCCTCCCATGGCCCGATACTGCCTCCAAACACTTCCCGTCACCCCATCCATACCCCCGCTTCCCTCCCAAGGCACGGAGAAGGTGGGCACGCCGCGGAGCATGCTCGGCAAGCTGGATCAGCAGTTCGCGGACAAGCCCTGGCAGCAGGTGCATGAGGCGATGACGGTGAAACGGGCGCAGCACGAGGGGGAGTTCTACCTGCTGGCTCACAGCGACCAGCGTCAGCAGAAAGAGAAGGCCATGCGTCGTCGCCGCTTCAAGGCCTACGGTCGCGGGCTGCACGCTTGGCGTCGCCGCTGCCACAGCGGGCGTCGCAGCCGCCTCAGCCGCCGCCGCGGAGACGTAGCGGAAAGCTGCTGATGCCCGAGCCCGACGACGACCCGCCGCGACCGTGAATCCTCCGGCTTGTGGTGGAGACCTACGGGCTGCTTTGTGCGTTTGCGCTCAAATAATGAGGGTCGACGCTCGTCAGTGCGAAAGTCAGGCGAGGAGTCCTGTAGTTCCATCGGCATTCGTCGCACAATCCGGCCGGTGGGATTCGAACCCGCAGGAGTTGCCTCGCCGGTTCATGGCATTTCGCCTTCTACAGGCCATGACAGCCAAGCAATAGCGGCGAGAAACGACCGATTTTGCCGGGTGAATCGATCAACGGGTACCTGGTTTGGAATTGCTGCTATCGCTTTCGGTAAAGAGGCGGGTGCTGAAGTATCGTTCAGCGCGGTCGCAGAGCAACGTGACAATGACGGCATCCGGCGGTAGGTCGCGGGCGATGCGAAGCGCGGCGGCAACGTTGGCGCCGGAACTGGTGCCAACCATAAGGCCGAATTCCCGGTGCAGGCGGCGGGTGGCCTGAAGTGCTTCCGCGGCGCTGATGCTCACCGTGGCATCCAACGGCGCGTTCTGCAGCAGCGGCGGGACAAAACCCTTTCCAGCGACGCCTTCGATGCAGAAGCAGCAACGGCACTCGGCGGCGTGGAGTTCCTCCTCGGCCGGCTCCATGGCCACAATGCGCGCCTGGGGATAGCGGGCCTTGATGGCCCGCCCGCAACCGCCCAAGGAGCCCCCGGTGCCGTAGCCGGCCACAAAAGCGTCGATCGGCCCCGCCACTTGGCGGAGGATCTCCGGACCGGTATGCTGCTCGTGATCCTGGGTATTCAGCGGGTTCTCGAACTGGCGGGTCAGAAAGTATCGCGCATCCCGCGCTGCCATCTCACGGGAGCGGTCAATGCCCGCCTGGTAAGTGCCGCCCTTGGGAAGCAGAATGACTTGGGCCCCGAACTGCCGCAGCAGATGCCGGCGCTCGACGCTGGCGCTCTCGCTCATGAGAATCGTCACGCCATAGCCGCGCGCTGCACCGACCATCGCCAGGGCAATGCCGGTGTTGCCGCTGGTGCATTCGAGGATGATCGAGTCCGGCCGGAGCAATCCGCGTTGCTCGGCATCGGTCATGACGCATTGAGCGAAGCGGTCCTTGATGCTGCCGCTGGGATTGAGGAACTCGCATTTGGCCAGCAGCGTCACGCCTTCGGTGCGGAAGCGGAGCGGGATCAGCGGCGTGTTGCCGATAAGAGAAAAGACGGGGGCATGCGCGGTGGCGATGGCTTGTCCGCCATCGTGCCTTGGTCCAGTAGTAGGCCTATATTGGGTATTCATGGCTTCTCGGATGTTGCGGCTTGAGGCAAGCCCAGACGGGCGCGCACCAGTTCAGACAGGTACTTGACTGGAACCGATCCATTGGCGAGCACGGCCTCGTGGTATCGCGCCAGGACGAACTTGTCACCCAGTTCCCGCTGGATTTGCTGCCGAAGACGGTAGTGAGCCATGCGCCCGGTGAAGTAGGTCGAGAGTTGCACGGAACTCTGCTTGCTGCGGATCACTTTGAGCCGCGCTTCGCCCTCGGACTGAAAGGCCTGTTTCACCAGCAGGCTCATGGCTTCGTCGTCGGTCATGGCCTCGCAGTGCATGCGGTGATCGAGAATCTTGTTGGCCACGGCGCGAAGATAGAACTTGAGTTGGCTGAGGCGCAGGGCGGGATCTCCGTCGCCGTAGCCCTGGTCCAGCATCATTTGCTCGGTGTAAACCGCCCAGCCCTCGATGAACACCCCTGAGCCGAGCACCTTGCGGACGGGGGACGGGTTGCGGTTTGCATGTTCCATCTGCACGTAATGGCCGGGGTAGGCCTCGTGGATCGTCAGCACCTGGAGCAGGTGCCGGTTGTATTCTTCGAGGTAGCTACGGACTCTGACGGCGTCCCATGATCCGGGCGGCGGGCTGATGGCGTAATGGGCGGTGGCGTTGGGGTCGAGCGGCGGCGGCGAGGCCATGTAGGCTACTGCGTTGCCACGCTGGAACTCCGGCATTTCGATGATGCGGCAACGGTCGGGCTCGGGCAGGGGCAGGATATCGGCAGCAGCGATGAACCGCTTGATGCCGGCCACCGTGGCGCGGGCGTCCTGGACTATCTGCTCCGGCTGGCCGTGGTCTTTCGCAATGCGATGCAGCACCCGCTCGATGGTCTCCCGGCGGCCCTCGGCATCGTCGGGCGGCAGGATCGCGCCCGGGCAGTATCGGCTCCACACCTGCCGGGCGATGACGTACATCTCGTTGCGCACGCGGTCAAACTCGGCCTGCGCGTCGGCGTAGTTCTGCTCTGCCGTCACGCCAGCGTCGGTGTCCAGATCGAACTTGCGGTTGAACTTCTCCCGTCCTATGCGCCATTCGCCGTTGGCACGCGGCAGCAGGTCCTTTTCGAGGAACTCCTGATAGGCCCGGAGCACAGGCACGAGCTCGGCGGCGGTGGCTTTCAGCGTAGCGAGATGCTTGGTCTGGCCGGCCAGCTCAAACACCTCAGTCTCATAGAAGCGGATGGCGCCCCGGTTCTGCTGGATGGCCGTCTCAACGTAAACGCGGGGGGGATTCCTGAGGCTCTCCCGTGCGGCCGCGATCACCTTCGGGATCTGGCGGATGCGCGCCACGGCGTTGGCGATGTTCGTTTCCAGAGGCAGGGTGGATTGCGTGAGCAAGCTGAAAACCGTGCCGCTGATGAGGCCGTTGTAGCTCCGCGGGTCGGTGACGAAGGGATTGAACTGCTCGGTGAGCCACAGCGAACGACGGAGGCTGTGCTGAAGGATTTCGTAGTCAATCTGCCCCGCACGGGTCAGCTTGCTGAAAGTCACGCGGCGCGGCAGGGCCTCCAGTGTCACCCGGGTCTGCTCCGCCCAGCGGGCGCGAGCGGCCGGCGAAACGTCATCCAGTTGATCATCGAAACGATGATCGCCAAGACCGGTGGCCGTGCTGGGGCGCAATCGGAAGCTGGCCTCCAAATGCTCGCGGAAAGAAGCGTCGAGAGCCGCGTCTTCGCTGGACGCGGCACCGGCAACCGTTGCAGACACCACCAGGCAAATGATCAGAACAGAGGCAATTCCATTCATGATGACTCCTAATCGCCGGTCATGACGTCGAGTTCCGCCATTGCGGCGAACGGTTGTCCCTTTACTTCCGAGTTCACCACCACGCGGAGGAAGCGCGCCGTCACGGGTTGCCTGAACTGCACGGTAACCCACTGGCTGCTGTCCTGTCCACGTACCTCGGCCACCGGATCGCCCCAGTCTCCGGCACGAGCCGCCGCGAACACCTCCGCCCGGGCGATGCGACCATTCGACTGGTCCTGACGCGGCAAGTACGTGATACCACGAAGCGGCATCTGGCGATTCAGGTCAATGACCAGTTCGTGTGGCATGGGATTGTTCTGCGGCGGCCAGCACGTGTGCCAGAAAGTGGCAGGATCGCCGTCGAGCACGTTCTCGGCCACGTTGCCATTCGCGCGGTCCTCGCTGTCAACTCGGACCACCTGGGCGCCGAGCCGGCGCAATCCGGCGACGCCGCACCGGCTCTCGATCCAGGGCCAAGTCAGTTCCATGGCAGGGCGAAACGCATCGCTGCCCACGTAGCGGAAGAGGCTGCGGCGGAACTGCCGCGCGGCGGGACGCCGGTCGAGGTTGCTGGTCAGATCGTAGCCGCAGACCAGCAGTGAACCATTACCCACTTTAACCTCAAACACGTGTGCCAGGAGGGTGTTGTAGTGGAAATCCGGCACGGGCTGGATAATCGGCCGCAATTTGGCAGGCGCGCCCTGGAGCCCAAACGTGGTGGCGCCTGCGCATAAGTCCTGCCATTGCCAGTCGCTCCAGCCGTCGTTCGGGAAGCCCGCCAGCGCTGGGTGCTTCGGGTCGCAGAGCACACCCAGCGAAGAGAACTTGTTGCCCCACCAGCCGGCGGACCAATACACCGACTCAAACCCGGTTCTCGCGGCGTGCGGATTTCTCAGTCCGTGCGCCAGCAACATCACTTTGCGGCCGTCGGCCAGCGCCTGGCACACGCCCCCATCCAGTTTGGCTGTGACCATCACGCCCGCGGGCTCCGGTTCATCGGCAGAGGCCGGGTAGGCCCACAGGTTCCAGTGATTCTCCGAATCGCCGAAGCGCACCCGAAGCGTCAGGGCCGAAGGCTCGTGGATACGGTCAAGGAGCACTGTGATGGCACCCAGGTCGGACAGACCGCCAGCGAGAACTGGCTTGGCCTGGTGTTCGCCGCAGGCGATCTCTTCCCCGGTTCGGCGCTTCAATGACCACCTGACCGGGCCGGGAGGCAGATCCTGGGAACCAAAGTGCGCCACTTCCAACCGGGCACTGAACGTTTCGTCGGCTGTCCACACGAACTTCGGGAACCGCGCCAGCACGACGGTTGGGGCATTCCAGGCGCGCACGTCTCCGGGGCTGACGATGCCCTTGGTTTCCCAGAACGGATCGAGGATGCCGACGAGCGCCTCGCTCTGGCCAGTGAAATCGTTGAGCATGAGCAACTGGTAGCCGGCGTAACCGCGCGTACGCAGCATGGCCTCGTGCTCGGCCTTGTATTGGGTGAGTTGGAACCGCGCCGAGGCCCGAACGAAGTCCTTCATCTGGCCACCCAGTCCATTCGCAAGCAGCGCGCGGCGATAGCGTTCCAGGTTCAACGGCAACAATGGTCCGGTGAACTTGGGCAGCAGCATGTCGTAGTCGGGGAACACGGGCCGCTGTCCGGTTTCGTGCGCGATCACCGGCACGGGCGATGCCTCGACTGCCTTGGCGAAGTCCCAGTCCGTGCTTGCCGCGCCGACGCCGCGGGTGCTGGCGCCGCTGTTGTGGGTGAACCAGAAGTCATCCGCCGGCAGGTTCCTGCGCGCCCCGCAGGCCGTGTAGAGCCGCCGCGGATCGCCGGCCTTGATCTGGTCCACCATGGCATTGACCCGCTCCCAGTCGGTGCCTTGGATTCCGAACTCGTTGCCGATGGCGCAGAGCAGAAACGACGGGCGATTGCCGTAAGCCTCGGACATGCGCCGCAATTCCGCTTGCAGGAACGCCGTGACCTGCGGGTCGCGACCGATGGGCGCGGGTTTGGTGACGGTGCCCGTGCCCCAATCGTCCACCCACGCGGGCGCTTCGGCCTGGAGATAAATGCCCAGGCGGTCCGCCGCCTCGAACGCCGCCTCGGGCGGGCACCAGGTATGAAATCGCACGTGGTTGAAACCGTACTCCTTGACCACCCCCACCACTCGCTCCCATTCGGGCACGGTCATGGGCGGGTGCCCGGTTCTCGGATACACGGCACAATCGAGAGTGCCACGCAGGAACACAGGCCGCCCGTTCAGGCGTATGGCCTTCCCGACACGCTCGATGTGCCGGAATCCGAACATGACGCTGACGTCATCGAGTGGGCCGCTTTCGTTCCGCAAGGTGGAATGGACGCGGTAGCGGACCGGATTGAACTCGTCCCAAGCCTGTGCCGTCTGGGCGATCCGGAGCACGACCTCGTGGGTGCTCCGGCCTGGCATGCACGAGACTCTCGCCTCGGCTTCACCGAGGGAACGGTCCCCTTGCTCCGCGAGAAGGCGGGCGTTCACAGAGCCGGACGCCGAACCTGCGTCGGCGTTCGCCAAGTGCAAGACCACCCGCACCGACCGCCGATCCGGCGCTGGGAAGATGGCCACCGAGCGAATGGAAAGCGCGCTCGCCGCCTCCAGTGTGATGGCCCCGATAATCCCGTTCCAGCGTGACTGTGTTTCCGGACCGTAGGCGTGCGTGACCGTCGAGATATTGTGGATCATCCGGTTGTCCACGCGGACCGTCAGCCGATGACGGCCGGGGGTAAGCACGCCGAGTTCGTGTCGATGCTCGGCAACCAGGCTGTTGCCCGAACTTGCCCAGCGGCCGTCCACCCACACGTCGGTCTTCCACATCGCGCGCTCGAGGCGCAGGGCGACCGGATGCCCCTTCCACGCTCCGGGGATCTCGATTTCGCGCTCATACCACGCCGGTCCGACAAAAAGATGCCGGCGCACCAGGTAGCCGTGTTCGTCGGCACGCACCGGTTCTTTCACCCCAGGGAAGCGTGTCGTCACCGGGAACGGCGCCGTGTGCAGCATCGTGCTGGTGTCGAGCGCAAAGCCGAACCCGGCACGATCGGTGGTGTTGGGAAGCGAAATCCTGTCATTGCCCCCCAACGGCTTGGCCGGCCAGTCGGCGTCAACGCCTTGGTCTGCGGCATCGAGCCGCAATCGCCATTCGCCGGAGAGATCAAGGGATTTGGCTGCCGCACTGACCCATGTGCTTATCAGCAGATTCAGGCCAATCAGAACAAAGAGTTTCATAACCGCGTTCTCACTGGGGCAGGGGCGGCAGACGGATGTCCGACGGCGCCTTGCCGGCGGCCGGCCGGGTGAATTTCTCGCCGAACGTCGTGAAGCCTTCCACGAACCCGCCATGGCTCAGGAAGAACTGGCCGTTCTCCAAGCCCATGAACCGGTCGAGGCGGTCGGCCTTGCCGGTCGGGTCGTGACTGAAGCTCGCGGTGGTCAGTTCGACCCACTGGCCGGCGGGTGTGCGAATCGATTGGCTGCCAAAACGAGCCTTTCGCAGAAGGTGACCGTTGCTGCCCCAGAAGTTCTCGCTGAAGCTATGCGGCCGTTTCAGCCAGCCGCCTTCCCTGGGCGCCTTCCACGCAGAGATGAGCATCCACTCCTGCTTGTCGGGATGGAACCAGTAGCCGGCGAAAATGGTGAAGGTCTCGTTGGTTGGCTGAGCGGTGACGATAAAACGCTGTGTTTCGCCGGTTTTCCAAGGGTATTTCAGGTGACTGTGGCCGCCGGTGCCTTCGTTCCCGAAGTCGCCGGAATAGACGCCTCCACCCTTGGCGACCAGCTTCACGCGCTTCTCGTCGGCAACCTTATTACGGTCCACGGCTTCGCCGCCGCTGTCCCAGACGGAGAAGATGATCCGTCGCTCGGTGGGACTGTTCACCTGCATCCCGAAATAGCCGCGATGCCAGCCGCAGGCCATGTAGAAGGTCGCCGTCGGATCCTCGACCGCGGTAACCTCGCAGTAAAACGCGGCGATGTTCGTGTCGGCGGGCACCGGGTACATCAGGTGAATGGATGCGGCGTTGCGGCGCTCCTTGAGATTGAAATGCGCGCTCTCGACAGCCGGACCATCGAGCAGCAGCGCTTCCAGATCGCCAAACGACTGGCCCTTGGCGTTGAGCGATTCGAGGGCCAACCGCTGGTAGCCGGCCTTGGCAATCTTGAGCTTCCCGAAATCGGCGACCACCGCGTCATCGCCTCCACCTTTCACGGCAACCTGGCGCGATTGGCCTTCGACAGTCAGCTTGAGCTTCGACTCCGCCCCTGCGGGCAGGCGCAGCAGAACCTTGGCCGAGATTTCGCCGGTCTGCTTGAACTGGCCATACCAGTTCACCGTCAGAGCCGGGTCGGTCCAGCGCGTGACGCCGCTGCGCCGGCTGATGCGTGCGCCCTCGGCGTCGGGCAACGTGTAGGCGGTGAAGGCAGGCACACGCAGTTCGGCGGCAGACAGCGCCGCGGCCCACATGCCCAGAACCAGCAGGCCGAAAACACGATGCAATGGTCGGATGATGCTCATGCGATGATCCTTGTCGGTGGAACAGGAGCTATGCGATGAAACCGGGGGGCCATTCTGATGTCGGTGACCTCGAAGAGCAGCGCGGCCCGTGAGAATATGGCGCGATCGCCACGGGATAATAGATGGGCACGAAGGATCTGATCATGCCCTCATGATACCACCGCGCAGTGCTCAGGAAAGGCACCTTGCGGTCCCGTATGGCCAAAATGGTGTACGCCGTGAAAAGGCGATGTGACTCCAGCGGGTGCAAACCCCGCCCGGCAACTAAGACGTTCCGGCCGGCAGCAATTGGAGCGGCGGCGGAGGCAACGAAGCCGTCGGACTCTATGGTGTAAGACCCATCTTCTACAGTTCCATTCCCGAATTTTCGCCAGAACAATGAGTTACGGACGCAAGGGTAGGCTGTGGCACTACATGTTATCTGTCCCTTGCTCGTCAACGAACCTCAACGCCGGCCCCAACGCCACCCCCGCCGCCGCCGCCACCTTTCCCGCCACGCCCTGCGGCGTGCTCCGCAGTTCGCAGATCGCCGCCCCGCTGACCAGCCGCGTCACCCGCAACGCCGCCAGGTCTCGCAGCACATCCGCCCACTCCAGCTCCAGGCCCTTGGCCGAGAGCCGGTCCTCCAGCTCCTTCATCAGCACCAACGCCAGGAACGAACAGAACACGGAACGAGCAGAACACATGCCCCCGGATCGTCGCGTCGCACTGGTGGTAGATCGGCCGCGTCTCCAGAACGCTCTTGGACGCGCGGAAGATCGCCTCCACCCTCCACAGGTCCTTATACCGAAGCGACAACTCCTCGGCGTTGGCTTCGTTCCAATTGCTCCGCAACACCCACTTGCCGTCGAACCGCTCCTCTTCCTTCACCTTGGCATAGTCGATCCCGAAGGAAGTCTTCCCCTCCACCTGAAGGTACTTGCGATACCCCTTGTTCCCCACCAGCGACTTGGCCCCGCTCTTGAGCTGATCCTCCAACGCCGCCACGATCGCCTCCCGATCATGCCGATCCTTCTCGGCCTGCTCGAAGTTGTGGCAGATCACAAACCGTCGATCCCGACCGTCCTCGGCCGTGAACCGCACGTTCTTCACCTTCAGCGGCGAAGGGTCCTTGCTGTGCTTGCGCGGGCCATGCACCTCGTGATACGCCCCGCCCCACGAGAGCACCGTGTCTCTCACTTCATGATCGCTCCGCAGCCGCGCACCCAGAATGTACTTCAGCCCCGGGAACTCATCCTCCAACTTCGCGATCGTGTCATCGCTGATCATCCCCCGGTCGGCCACGATGCACACCTGGCGGATCCCGAATCGGCTCCGCAGACGCTTCACGATCGGCAGCAGCGTCTTCACCTCCGTCGTGTTCCCCGGCCACATCTCGCAGCAGATCGGCCTTCCCTCCCCGCTGAGCACCATCCCCACCACCATCTGCTTGAGGTCCGGCCGATGGTCCTTGTTGTGCCCGTGCTTCCCGATGCTTTCGCCTCCTTCCCCCTCGAAGTACAGGCTGGTGGTGTCGAAGAACGCCAGCGACAGCCCGGTGAACAGATCCTGCCGCCGGGCGAATAGGGCCTCCTCGATCTTGTCCTTGGTGCAACGCGGCGAGAAGGGCGTCGCTCCGCTTTGCTGGGCGGCATCCAGTTCCTCTCCCAGCCAGGCCATGGCCCGGTATAGATGCTGAAGGTCCAACTGCTCCACACCGGGGATGATGTGGTCTTCCCGCCACTTCTCCGCCGCCCGGTCGCTGCGCCCAGCGGAACCCATCAGCCGGTGTAGCACGGTCAGGAAGATGGCCCATTCCACCGCGAAACCGAACTTGCGGTCCATGAGCAACTCGTCGAGCACCTCCGGCAAGCCGAGCTGTTCCCACAACCGTCCGAAGACCAGTGCCGGCCCGAGCGTGCGTGTCCAGAGCTCTTCGGTTTTGCCGCACCGGTGATCGGCCAAGACCAACGCGTGCCGGGTGAACTTGTTCAGCGAGGCCATCAGCCCGGCCAGGGTATCGGTGCGTTCCAGCAGGTCGCGTCGGCCGAGGGTGCCGATGACGCTCTGGCGGACCTTGCCGTCGATGCGTTGGCTGTCGACCAGTTGCAGGTAGTCATAGTTGCCGTTGTGCTTGACGCGGACGAACACGGCGAGCCTCCGTGCGATTAAGCCACGACAGATTATCGCACAGCGACCGCGAGCAAATCAAGGTGTAAATCAGATGTACGATCATATTGTGGCACGACACTTTTCAAAAATGCCCGAAAAACAGCGTTCTTGATAGCGCCAGAGCCGATGGGGCGAGAGCAACTGTAGAAGATGGGCTTAACGTTGACAATGCACTAGCCCGGGAAGACCATCTGGTCATCCAGGACTCGCGGCTGGGACTGAAGGTCCGAACCGGCACTCCGAAGGAAGTGCGTGTTGGCGATGAAGTTGAAGCCGCGGGGTTCGCCGCTATGGCCGGGTATTCCGCCGAACTCCAGGATGCGGTTGTTCGGGTGGTCGGGCACCCCGGGCCGCCGTCACCGGATCGCTTGGACTATCGGCAATTGCACGAGTCGCCCCCGGGCAAAGACGTCGATCGGAAGCTCGTGCGGGTGGTCGCCAGCTTACGTTCGATGCGGAAGAACGACCAGGAAACCCAGCTCTTCCTGGAGGCCGATGGCCTGCCGTTCCAAGCCGTGCTGCCAAGTCCGTTCTCCGCGCATGTGCCGTCAGGACTGGCGCCGGGAAGCCAGGTGGAGCTGGCGGGCGTGTGCGAGCTAATCATCAGCCCAGCGGCGCTGTCCAGGGGACGACACCCCGATTCTTCTGTACTCATGCTGCGGGATGCGACGGACATTGTCGTGTTGCGGGGTGGTCCATGGCTGACGGTGCCACGATTCCTGGTGCTGCTGAGCGCCGGACTTGGTGGGCTCTTGCTGGTCGTGCTATCGGCGTTGGCGCTGCGCGGGCGCGTGCAGAGGCGAACCACGCAACTCGTGCGCGAGATTCGCGCACGGCACGATGCCCAGGTTGAGTTCAACGGCGTGCTGGGCGACGCGCGTTGACTTCGCGGTGGCGACGGGCGTCAATCTTCCTCTCGAGACCGGTCGGCGGGGCTGAGCACGCCGCAGAAGCCGCCGTTCTCGAGCAACGGGACAACAAGCTTGGTGCCGGCCTGGACCACCTGGATTTCGGTCTTGATCTCGTGTTTGCCGGTGCCATCCTTGTGAAGCTCAAGCCGGTAGTCCATTGCGGCTCATGTTCCATGGCTCCGTTTGCCGACAATTCTCCGGTCAGGATGACAAGGAGACCATATGGTAGCGGCGGAGCCGTCCAGAGGCCGGTTGGGCCTCCCCGAGAAGCAGCGGTCCATTCTTGAGCAGATCGTCCGCAGAACCCACTGCCCCAAGATCATCGCCTTGCGGGCGGGTCTGGTCTTGGCGGCCGATGAGGGCCTGGCCCCCACGGCGGCCGGAAAACGGCTGGGTTGCTCCCGCGAGTTGGCCCGCCGCTGGCGTGACCGTTTTGCCAACGCCCAGGCCGGCTGGACCAGCCAGCCACCTCCCGCGGCCGATCCGGCCATCGCGGACGTCGATGCTGCCGACGCGCGGCTGACCGGCCAGATTCTCGATACGCTTGAGGATCGCCCGCGTTCAGGCCCGCCGCGTACATTCACTCCGACGCAACTTTGCCAGATCATGTCTCTGGCCTGTGAGAAACGCCCGGAGGAGTGCGGGCGGCCGGTGACCCACTGGACCTCGCGCGAACTGGCCGACGAGGCCGCCAGACGCGGGATTGTGCCGAGCATTTCGCCGCGGCATGTGGGCCGCTTCTTAAAAAAGTGGATATTCGTCCACATCGCACCCGCTACTGGCTCAACAGCCCCGACCAGCGGGAAAAACCCGAGGAATTCGAGCGCCGTGCCCGGACTGTCTGCGAGTTGTACGCCGCAGCGCCACAGTTGCACAAGCAGGGCGTGCATCTCCTGAGCACCGACGAAAAGACCGGCATCCAGGCCATCGAACGCGACGCCCCGGCGCTGCCCATGCGGCCGGGCCAGGTGGAGAAACCGGAGTTCAATTATGACCGGCACGGCACGCAGTGCCTGACGGCCAACTTCGAGGTGGCCACCGGTGCGATCGTTACGCCGACCGTCGGCCCGACGCGCACCGAGAAAGACTTTGCCGCCCATATCGAGCGGACGGTGCAGAGCGATCCGAATGGGACGTGGCTCTTTGTGCTCGACCCACTCAACACGCACATGTCGGCGACGTTGATTCTTCTGGTGGCGTTGCGGTGCGGCATCACCGGCGACCTGGGGGAGAAAGGCAAA
>JAPLNB010000298.1 GCA_026693085.1 Planctomycetota bacterium
AGTGCCCGCAGAGCCCCAGGGCGAGGCAGCAGTGGTGGGAGAATCTCATGGAGGAGATCGCGGAGGCACAGATCCCCCGCCGGCGCAACCGCATCAACCCCCGCGTCATCAAACGACAGCAAAGCCAGTGGTAGAAGAAGCGGCCTCAGCACCGCCAATGCCCTCAGCCCACGCGCCCATTTCGAGATTCGGTCGTCATCCTCCGTTGAACGGTATTGGGGTTCTGGGTTCAGAGAAGCCAGAGCTGGCTGACTGCTACACGGGATCGAGTGCCGCTCTAAATGGATGGGGTGAGGGGAGGTGTTTGGAGGCAGTATCCTGCAATGGGAAAGGGAAAAAAGTTTGGCGGAGGGGGGTAAAAGCGTAAGATGAGCGGGAATGGGGGGTTGAGTGGTTTTCTGTTTAATAGAACCGGGCAAAACCGGGCAAAACCGGGCAAAACCGGGCAAAACCGGGCACAAAGTGACGAAAACCGACACATAGCGACCGCCGAGCATATGAGCGGGCGATGGGGGGTGAGGCGGTGCGGAATGAAATTGTCAAAGAGCCTGGAAGAGGGGATTTGCCCCCCGACCCGGCAGGGGGACCGCGTCCAACCTGCCACGGGGGTATTATACCACAAAGGAGTGGAAATGTCAACTAAAAAATGGCGGGAATTGTTAGGGGGCGGAGATCGTCGGTTGGGCGGGGTCAGGGGGAGGTGGGCGGAAGAGGCGATCGGGCAAATCGGGGGGACGGAGTCTTTTCGGCGGGTCTTCAGGGGAGCCGGCTTGGCTTACCCATTCCCCATCCCGTCGTACGCCTCCAGAATGGCCCGCCGCGTCGGCCCAGGGCGGCCGTGGGCGGTGTCTTCCTTCACGACGCCTTGGAACTGGTCCAGGACGTAGCCCACCTCCTCGCGGTCCAACCCGTACAGGTGCATATACGCGGCGTCCAGGTCGGCGCGGAGTTGGGCGCGGTCGGGTTCGTTCCAGTTATGCACGCCTTCCTTGAACCCGGCGGCATCCGCCAGCGGCCGCATGTCATCGGCCGTGCAGCTCAGCTTCAGCACCCGCTCGCTGATCCACTTCTCCAGCGTGGCCTTCTTGTCCCACGGGCATTTCTCGTCATACCGCTCCGGCGGGAGCGTCGGAAGCTGTTCGACGATGAAGAAATTCAGGTGCAGCCCGCCCATTTTCTGTCGGACCACATAATCAAATCCGATCGCATTGAAATTGGCCAAGAGGCAGCATTGTCGACGCAGGCTTATGTGCTTGTCCATCTTCACGACGACAAGCGTATTGACGAACGCCGCCGGCGGACAAAACACTGCGAGCATAGTGCGCTGGTTGGTAGGGTTGGAGACATCGCGAAACGCCAGCAATGCTGGCGCGTCCACCTGCTTGTCGGCTACGATTGCGCCGCTCACCCACCAGCGAGGGTGTGCAAGGTGTTCCGGGTTTTGGTGCTCTACCAGTGTCGTCAGGTGCGTCTGGCCCTGATTAACCCAGTTCCGCTCGTCAACCCACACACTGCCGAAGCGATGGTCATATTGCTCGATCATCTTCCCCTCGTACAGCGGCAAGAAGACTTGCTTGCGCTTCACCCAACAGTTGCCGTCCAGGCGGAAGCCATCGTCTTGCAGGTCCTTGGCCGCGCGGAACAGTTCCGCATCGTTGGTTTGGTCGAACATGCGGAAGAAGGAGATCTCCCACGGGTTGCCGCCGGTCTTGCGGCTCTCGTCCACCAGTACCGGAATGTTTCGGTAAATGCGCTTGGTCAGTGCGCAGTCGAGGAGCGTCCGGAAAATCGGACACGTGCGCGTGTTGGGGTTCAGCAATTTCAGGTCGCGCGCGGAGAGCTTGATGTGCCGGTTCCTGGACTTCAGGTCCTCCAGCGAGCGGGCGAAGAAGACGAAATCGGCCTCGTCGGTCTGGCGGTCCCGGCCGTTCATCAGGAGGACGGAAAACTTAAATGACCGGTGTACGTCGGCGAAGACGCCTTCCTTGTTCTCAAAGTCATACATCGCCGCCAGCGCCTTCTTCTCCATCAGATCGCCGAAGAAATGCTTCGTCGTGTCGTCGGTGGCGATGCCGCTGGGAACCAAGAGGCCAACCAAGCCGTCAGGCGCGACAAGCTGCCGCGAAAGCTCGGCGAAGAGCATGTAGGTATTCACATCGCCCCGCCCCGTGTGCGGGAATCGCCCGCAGTCGCGGACGTAGCCCAGCGTCTTTTCGGCCGAGCCCTTGGCGGCGCTGTAGCGGCCGTAAAGCTCGGGGCCATCCGTGCGCAAATCCTCGATCAACCGCCGGCGTTCGGCCGCGTTGACCGCAGACGCGATCTTGGGGGCGGACAGCGAGAAGAACTCCCGCTCTTGCAGCTTCATCCGCTCCCACGGCGGATTGCCGACCACGCAATCGAATCCCCCGGCCTCGAAAATGCCGGGGAACGTCTGCTTCCAGTCCATCGCCCGGTCATGCACGCCGCTGTCGGCCACGAGACTATTGCCGCAGACGATGTTCTTCGACAGGTCCGCCAGCGTCTTGCCTTTGCGGGCGGAGCGAATCCACAGCGCCAATTGGGTAATCTCAACCGATTCCTTGGACAGATCCACGCCGAACAGATTGTCGGCCAGAATCCAATCGGGGTAGTTGCGTTCGGCTTCCGCCGCGTCCTCGGTGCGCCCCTCCACTCGCAGGCGGTGCAGGACCAGTTCGTAAGCGGACTCGAATATTTCATAGGCCGCAATGAGGAACGCGCCCGAGCCGCAGGCGGGATCGACCACCGTCAGCTTGCGCAAGGCGGCCAGGCTCGCGGTGACATCTTCCAGCGGCTCAACGCGTTGGGCGATCAACTCGCCGACGGTCTTCTCGACGATGAGGTGGGTGAACTGCGGGGGGGTGTAGTAGATGCCAAATCGCTTCCGCATGGCGCTCTTGGGCATGGTAGGCTCGCCGGTCGGGGCGGCCTGCTTGCCGAACAGGCCCAGCACGCGGAGCTTCTCCAACTCCGTGATGCTCTTCTCGAACAGGTGCCCCAACACTTCGACGTTGACTTCGCCTTCGTCGCGGAAATCGTAGTTGCCGATGTTCTTGAAAACTTCCGTCCACGGCTCATCCGCCAGTTGCAGGTCGTCAACCAGGGGGTCTCTCTTGAACAAGCCGCCGTTGTAGCCGGTGGGCAGGTCAAGCGACTTGTGGCCCGTATCGATGGCGCGGAAGGTCATGAGGAAATTCTGCCAGCGGGGATTGCTCACGAAGGCCAGCGGATGGACATTCTTCCAGGTGGTCTCGAGCAGCTTGGGGAACAGCAGGCCGCGATCCTCGCAGAAGGCGATGAAGATGATCCGGTCCAGCAGCCGCTGCGCGGCGTGGATCGCGTCATCCGTGGAATACTTGTACTCGTCCATGAGCGCGTCAATCAGGGCCATGCGTTGTTTGGAGTAGTAGTCATACAGTTCGTCGCCGACCTCAATGCGGCGGTCGCGCGTCGTGTCCAACAGGTCCAGCGCCCGCGGCCGCTGCAACGGCGGACGGCCTAGCAAACCCTCCGGCTCGAAGAGGTAGAGGAACTCGCGTGCCTTCTCCGGGTTGCGGAAGTCGGCCACCGTGTACTCCTGATACGCCCGCATGGGGCTGTCGCGGTGGTAAAGGCGGACGGCCAGGTAGTTGCTCAGAATGCCCCACGGGGTATCGGGGAGTTGGGCGAGGTAGTCCCAGAGTTGCTGCACCGGGGTGCGGCCATTGAACTTGTCGTGGTCCAGGTCGGTCGTCGCGTCCTTGCATTCGATGATGAGGGCGGGGGACGGCTTCTGACCCGTGGCGAAGGAGCCTAGCGCGCCGTCCGCGGTCCCCGCGCCGGGGACGGGGAATTGGCGCTCCATCTGGTAGGCATCGGGGCTGTCGGTGCGCGTCTTGTAGGCCAGCGCTTGGCCGAAGATCACCCGCAGGAACTCGGCGTCCAGGGAAGTCTCCTTTTGCTGTAACGCCCCCTGTGCCGCCAGATCGGCCCAACGCTTCAGCACGGCGAAACCGCTCTTGAGGCGCGTATCGTCAAAGGGGAAGCGCGTCGCCTGCTCGGTGACCAGCTTGGGCAGGATCAGGTGCGGATGCCGCCGTCGAAAGTCGGGGAACAGCAGCGCATCGCCTGAGTCTTTCGCCTTCTTCGCCATAGCGGGTGCTATCTTACGCGCCGCCACTCCTGCACGCGAGCATGGCGCGATCCGGGCAGGCGCGTAGATGACATGTTGGTTGTCGGGCCAGGCGGGGGAGGTGGTGAAAAAGAGCTGGTGAGGGTGATCGCTATACGGACAGGTGCGCGGGTTGGGGGCGAGGGCGATCGCGGTTGAGCAGGGCATAGAGGACGGGAAGGACGATGAGGGTGAGTGCGAGCGAACTGATCATGCCGCCGAAGATGACGGCGACGAGGGGTTTTTGGATTTCGCTTCCGGAGCCGGTGGAAAGAAGCATCGGTATCAAACCGAGCAGCACTGCCAGCGAGGTCATCATCAGCGGCCGGACACGCAGGCGGCAGGCCTCGAAGACCGCCTCCTGTACGCTTCTGCCTCCGGCGCGAAGTTGGTCGAAGAAACTCACCAGGATCAGGCCGTTGGACACGGCGACGCCGAAGAGGGTGATGAACCCGATGGATGCCGACACGCTCATGTTGATGTCCAACAGGAAGATGGCCAGAATGCCGCCCAGCAGGGCGAAGGGCAGATTGATCAGCACGAGCAGCGCGCTCTTGACCGATGCCAGCGACATGAACAGCAGCATGAAGATCAGGCCGATGGCCACAGGTATGACGATCTTCAATCGGGCCATCGCCCGCTGCTGATTCTCGAATTGGCCGCCCCAGGCCATGCGATAGCCTGTGGGCAACTGCCTTTCGACGGCGGCGAGCTTCTCCTTGGCCTCGGAAACAAATGACCCCATGTCCGGGCCGCGGACGTTGCACTCAACCAACAGCCGGCGCATCGAGTCCTCGCGGCTGATCTGGGCGGGAACTTGCGTCTCCTTGATCTCCGCAAGGTCGGACAGCGGCACATTGTAGCCGGCCGGCGAAGGGACCATCAGCGAGCCGATCCTGTCGGGCGTGTTGCGTCTTCCTTCGGGGAAGCGGACCAGCACGTCAAACCGCCGCTGTCCCTCGAACATCGCGGTGGCCACCTTTCCGGCGACGGCCGTTTCGATCAGCGCATTGATGTCTTCGGTGTTGATTTTGTGCCGAGCCATTGCTTCCCGGTTGTGTTGCACTTCCAACTGGGTGAATCCGGAGACCTGCTCGATCTTGAGGTCCTCGGCCCCCTCAATGGCCGCCAGGATGGGGGCGATTTTCTCGCCGCTCTCACGCAGGCGGTCCATGTCGTCGCCGATGACCTTGATGGCCACGTCGGACTTGATGCCGCTGAGGAGTTCGTTGACCCGCAGTGCAATGGGCTGCGAGAATGCCGGGCGGACGCCGGGAATGGCCCCCAGTTCCAGGTTGATCGCGCGGACAAGCTTCTCTTTGGTCATACCCTTGGACCACTGGTCTCTGGTTTTGAGCATGATCAGCAGGTCGCTCTGCTCGGGGCCCATGGGGTCTTCGGAAATCTCGGCCCGACCGGTCTTGGATACGACGGAGGTGACCTCCGGGAATTTCGCCAGCAGGCGCTTTTCGATCTCGGTGCATTGGACGGCCGAGCCTTCCGCGCTGGCGGTGGGCAGGCGAACAACGTTGATGGCCAGCGCCCCTTCATCGAGCGGCGGCAGAAACTCCGTGCCGATCATCGGCAGGACTGCCAACGCGACGACCATGACGGCGACGGCTATGCCGATGGAAATCCACCGGCCCTTCATCGCCAGCGAGAGGATTGGCATGTAACCGCGAACAATCGCGCGTATCAGCGGATTGCCGTGTTCGCTCTCGGGCTTGCGTTTCACCAGCAAAGCACCCAAGGCTGGAATAACCGTCAGGGTCACCGCCAGCGAACCGATCAGCGCGAAGATCATCGTCAAGGCCAATGGCTTGAACCATTTGCCCTCCGTCGATCCCAGCGAGAACAGCGGCATGAACACGATGACGATAATCAGGAACGAGAACGCTACTGGGCGGACCACTTCCTTCGACGCCTCATAAGCGATGTCCAAACGCGACTGTCGGGAGTTTGCCTTCTCGCGCATGTGTCGCGAGATGTTCTCGGTGATGACGATCGCGCCGTCCACGATCATGCCCAAAGCGATGGCCAGGCCACCCAGGCTCATCAGGTTGGCGGTCAGGCCCTGCCAGGCCATCAGGATGAACACCGCGGCGCCCGTCATCGGAAGCACCGACGCCACGATCAGGGCCGCTCGGATGTCCCAGAGGATCAGGAACAGGATCAGGACGATCAGGATGACCCCCTCGGCGATGGCCTTGGACACAGTCTTGATGCAGGCCTGGATCAGGTCGGTCCGGTCGTAGAAGGGGACAATCTTCACGCCCGGCGGCAGGGACTTCTGAATCTCTGGGATTGTCGCCTTCACGCGGTCAACGACCTCCTTGGAGTTGGCCCCCTTGAGCATGATGGCCATGCCTATGACCGTCTCGCCGCGGCCGTCCTTGGTCACTACGCCGTTGCGGATCTGCTGGCCGATCTTGACCTCGGCTACATCGTTGAGGTAAACCGGGGAGCCATCCTCGGCCTTAAGGACGATGCCCTCGATGTCCCGCATGTCGCGGATCAGGCCCTTGGAGACGACGTTCATCTGCTCCCAGTCCTGGACGAGGAAGCCGCCGCTGGCGTTGGCGTTGTTCTTCGCAAGCGCCTCCAGAATCTCCGCGGCCGTGATCCTGTACTTCAGCAGCAGGTCCGGGTTGGGCACCACGTGGAACTGCTTGACGAATCCGCCGAAGCTGTTGACCTCGTTGACGCCCTGGAGGCGCCGAAGCTGCGGGGTGACCACCCAGTTCTGGAGTGTCCGCAGGCCCGTCAGGTCATACTCGCTGTGGACCAGGGCTTGCCCGTCCTGGTCGCACGCGCCCGCGGTTCGCGACCAGACGGAGGTGTGCTTGGGGCAGTAATAGCCGGATTCCAGCGAGTATTGGTAGATTTCGCCCAGGCCGGTCGAGATCGGCCCCATCTCCGGCTCGACGCCCTTGGGCAATTTCTCCGTGGCTGCCGCCAGGCGCTCGAAGACCACTTGCCGGGTGAAGTAGGTATCGGCATCGTCATCGAAGACGATGATGACCTGCGACAGACCCGCCTTCGATGAACTGCGGACCTGCTTGACTTTCGGCAGGCCGCCCATCTCAATCTCGATCGGTACGGTGATGAGCCGCTCGACCTCGCTTGGCGCAAGCCCCGGGGCTTCGGCCAGGATCATCACCTGGACGTTGGTCACGTCAGGAAAGGCGTCAATGGGCAGCTTCTGCCAGGCCAGCAGGCCAGCGCCGAGCAGCACCACGGCCGCCAGAATCATCAGCATCTTCTGTTTGAGGGCGAAACGAAGTATGTGGTCAAGCATTCATGTCTCCTGTCACTGTGGGCCGGTTGGATAGTCCATGTGGGGGAAGGCTCAATCCGCGCAGCCCGCGCCCATCTTGGCGCGGAGGATGTCGCTCTTGAAGAGGAAAGCCCCCCCTACCGCGACGGTTGCACCGGGCTCAAGGCCGGTGACTTCGACCAGGTCGTCCTGAGAGCGGCCGACGGTCACATCGCGTTTGAGCCAGAAATCGTCTTTCCAGTACTCGAAGGCGAAGGATTTTCCCTCATCGGAGAGGACGGCCATGCGTGGGACCATGGTGACGACTTGGGCGGTGGGGAGTTCGACTTCGACGGTGGCGAACATGCCTGGTTTGAGCTTGGCCTGGGGGTTATTCAATTGGACACGGACTTTGACGGTGCGAGTATGTTCGTCGATCGTGCTGCCGACAAGATCGACGACGCCGGCGAAGGGGGTGTCTTTGAAGGCGGGGACGGAGACGATGGCTTTGGCCGTGGAATCCTTGGAGAGTTTTTCGTGAAGGGCGGCCAGGTCGCGTTCGTACAGGTCACACCAGACCCAGAGGTTGGAGAGGTCGGCGATGGTGAACATGCTGTGCTGGGTATCGAGGTAGCGGCCCTCGGCGATGTTCTGGGCGGTGATGGTTCCGGAACGGGGGGCCTTGATTTCGACTTGGGCGAAGCTGCCGTTCTCATTTTTCTGGAGGATGGATCTGGCGGCATCGTCATCGAGACCAAAGAGGTGGAGGCGTTGCTCGGCGGCGTTGAGCTTGGCTTCGGCCTGTCTGGCGGCGTTGTCGGCGCGGAGTTTCATGAGACTGAGACTGAGCTGGACCTCTTCGAGGAGGGCGTCGTATTCGGCCTGGGCGGTTTGGGCCTCGCGGAGAGCGTCTTCGTATTCGGATTTGCTGGAGGCCTGCTTATCGAGAAGTCTTTTTTCGCGGTCGTGGGTGACGCGGGCTTTTTGGAGACGAGCGGCGGCGCCGATGAGCTTGGATCGCCATTCTCCGAGGGGTTGTTTGAGGTCGCTGGAGGGGTCGGTATTGTGGCCGGGGATGCTGGGGGTCTGAGTTTTATTCAGGTGCGCCACGAGCTTTTCGAGGGCGATGTTGACGGCGGCTTGTCGGGTCTGTTCCTTGGCAGCGATTTCGAAAGAGGTGTAGGCGTCGAGGTAGGCGACTTTGGCTTCGCCGAACTCGCTGGAATGGATGACGGCGAGGGAGTCGCCTTGCTTGACCTGCTGGCCGAGGCGGGCCTTGATGCTGATGATGCGGCCGGCGACGACGGGGACGACATCGACGACGCGGGTCTGGTCGAATTGGACTTCACCGGTCAGGCGGAGCTTTTCGACCAGCTCCATTTTTTCGACTTTTCCGATGGCCACCAGGGCACTGGTGACGGATGGCTGGACCTTGACGACGCCCAGCTCATAGCGGCATTCGTCGCAGTCGAGCTGGCGGATGTTGTGTTCGCACTTCTTAGTTTGGATCTCGGCGAGGGTGAGGGGTCTGTCCGCCTTGGTTTGGGGAGCAGCGGGTTTCTGCTGATCTTTGCCGCGGGGATCCTGGTCGGCAGCCTTTGCGGGCTCGTCGTGGTCGGCTGGTTTGTCGGACGCGGCGGAGCGGCTGGGGGAGAACGTGCCGGTCAGCCAGAGAAAGGCGCCGGTCAGAACGACGAACACCAGCAGAGCCAAAGCCCCGTGTTTCATTTTCTGCAACATGATCATTTCTCCTGCGTTTGCGACTGGATGGATTTCAGATCCTGGCCGATGAGTCGTTCGACGTCGGCGGCGGCACGGTGGTAGGCGGCGAGGGCCTCGATGTGCCTGGCGTTCACATCGAACAGGGTGCGCTGGGCATCGAGGACTTCAAGGTAGGCGAACTTGCCTTGGCGGTAGCCTTCGTTGGCGGCATCGAATGCTTCTTGTGCGGCGGGCAGAATTTCGGCCTTGAGGATGTTGGCTTCGGTGAACGCTGAGTCCAGCAACTGGTAGGCTTCGGCGAGGCTGCTGTGGGCTTTGGCTTCGGCTGCGCGGCGATCGGTGCTGGCTTTGGCGAGCTTGTACATCGACTCGCGGATGCCGCCTTGGTTGCGGTCGAAGATGGGCAGCGGGATCGAGAGGCCGACGACGAAGCCGGTGTCGTCGATTTCGTTGAGGCGTTTGAGGCCGCCGCGGATCGTGAGATCGGGGACGGCCTTGGCTTTTTCCAGTGTCAGGGCGGCTTGTCGCTGTTCCATTTCGGTTTTCCATCGGGCGATGTCGGGATTCTGGGCGATGAGGCCGGCGAGTTGTTCGGCGGTGGGGATGGAGGCAACGGTTTCGAACTGGCCATCGGCCTTGGTGAAGCGAGGCCGTGTTCCACCCCATGTGGATGCCAGGCGGAAGCGTCGTGCCTGGAGTTCCTGTTTGGCCTGTTCGAGTTCGAGCTTGCTGGAGCCGAGGGCGACGCGGGCTTTGTTTTTTTCGAGTGGCGAGGCCTTTCCGCTGGTCACTCGCTCGGAGGCAGTGTCGAAGACCTGCTGCGATATCTGGGTGATCTGCCGGGCGAGGGCAAGGCGATGTTGCGAAGCCAGCAGATCGACGAATGCCCTGGTTGTTTCAGCGTAGACGTCGATGCGGCGAGCTTCGTAGTCCCAGCCGGCCAGATCGCGATCCAAGGCAGCGAGGCGGGTTCGTTTCATGCGTTTTGCGCCGAGTTCGATCAACTGGCCGAGGGCGATGGTGGTTTGGGCAGAGCGGAAGCCTGCCAGGGAACCAGTGCCGCCGAATTCCTCGACCTCGACTTCGAGTTCCGGGTTGGGCAGGAGGCTTGCCTGGAGGCGGCGGGCTTCGGCGGCGCGGACATCCCATGAGGCGCTGGCCAGCGCGGGGTTTTTCATGAGGGCCAGGGCAAGGGCTTGGCGAAGGGTCAGAGGCTCGGCAGTTTCCTCGAGGTTGATGTCGGTAGAGGAGTCGGACGTTGGCGGCTGGACGGGAGCGTGGTAGGCTTCGAAATCGGTGGCAATCGGGCGTGGCGGCGGGAAGGGCGCGTCGTTGGAATGCCCGGCACAGCCGGCCATCAGCGTGGCGACAAGGGCCAAGACAGGGGGTCGATGACTTACTGATTTCATTGTTGAGTCTCAGTGGGAAGGGGCATGCACCCATGATCAATCGCCGGGACGTTGGACACGGGGACGAGGGTCCTGCGGTTCCGGCTCACTGGCTGTACAGCATGGAAGGGCGATCAGATCAGCAGAACGATGGTGCGGATGGTCGGGCCAAGCCATGGCGGTGAGCCCGGCATTGGCACGATCATGTGACTCCGGGTCAGGCCATGCAAGTGCGCGGCGATCACTGGAGCAGGGACCATGACGCTTGCGGCTAGCTGATTGGGTGTACCGTTGCTGTGTCGCAGCAGTGAGACGAGCGAGCCAAACACAGGGACATCGGTACAGGGCCGGCAGGATGGGGGAGCGAAGAGGCCCGTTGACTGAGGAACGGCAGCGTCATGTGCATGGGCAACACGGGGTTCGGAACAACAGCATCCCTGATCGCATAGAAGAGATGCAAGCTCGATGCCCATGCGGCCACCGGCACCGATACAGAGGACAGTGCCATCGGCCAACAAGCCGAAGAGGATGCCTGGCAATAAGCAAATGGTCAGTATGTGCCTAGCGCAAACCATTATTCTTTGCTCTCGTGTGGAGCGACGGGATGATACGGGTGGAGTGTGCCTGGGTCAACAAGAGGCGAGGGGAGGGCGTAGCCGGCACCGGGCGATTATCTGTCATTCTCTAGCGATTTTGCTGGGGGCGCTGATGGGGTAGGCTGCCGGGATTGTTGGCGAAGGCCTCGCGGGTTCTGTCAAACGCTGTTGATCGAAAGGAGTTCTGGCATGGATGCCAAGGCCAACAAAGATGCTGCGCCGACGGTGGACGGAGGCCTGCTGCGACCCTTCAGGGACCTGGATCGACCCCCGGTGCTGCAAGGCGATTCACAAGCTCAGCGACATGCGGGTCATCGCCATCTGTGCGGTGCTCTGCGGGGCCGATGGCTGGGTGGATGTGGCCCTCTTCGGCGAGGGCAAGCTCAAGTGGTTTGCGAGCTTCCTGGACTTGCCTGGGGGCATCCCCTCCCACGACACCTTCGGACGGGTCTATGCCCGCCTGGAGCCTGAAGCCTTCGAGCGGTGCTTCGTGGCCTGGAGGTCGGCCCTGGTCAAATGCACCTGGGGCAAGGTGATTTCCATCGACGGGAAGGCCCTCCGCCGCTCCTTCCAGCACGCTTTGGACAAGAGCAGCCTGGGGCATCTGGTCAGCGTCTTCGTGGGGGCGATCGCATGGATGCGCATCGCCGCCGGAATGGTTCAGCTCAATTGCGAGAGGACTTCCCTGGTGCAATAATAGCTGGCAACCAGGGGTCGTCTGTTCGATTATTGTCGGATCAGAGCGCGACTGGCGATCGGTGAAATCCCCAGCAGGCGGCCACGAGCTTCAACGCTACCCGGGCCGCCGGTCGAGCACTCGCCCCTCGGCGGCGCCGAGGGACCGCAACGATCGCGGCTCGACAAAGCTCACTTTCGCATCGACATCGAGCGCCGCTTTGATGCGTCCGGAGAATACAGAGCGCAGGGTTTCCAGCGCTTTGAGTTCATCCAGCCCAGGGATGTTTTCGGAGACCTCAACCTTAATCTCAAGTGTGTCCACGTCACCTTGCCGGTCGAGGATGATCTGGTAATGCGGGCCGTCGCCGACGACAGCAGCCAGGATGTCGTCGAGCTGCGAGGGAAAGAAGCCAATCCCGTGGAAGAGGATGAGGTCGTCGGTTCGGCCGGTCACGCGAGTCATCCGGGCAAAGGTCCGGCCGCATGCGCAAAGGTCAAGGCTGACCGACGCGATGTCGCCGGTGCGGTAGCGGATCAGCGGGAAACCTTCTTTGGTGATCGTCGTAAGGACCAGTTCGCCTTCCTGCCCGGCCGCAACGGGCTGGAGCGTCTTCGGGTCGATGACTTCAACAATGAAATGGTCTTCGTTGATGTGCAAACCGCGCCGCAGATGGCACTCGCCAGCAACGCCCGGGCCCATGACTTCGCTCAGGCCATAGGTGTCTGTTGACGTGATGTGCAGCCGCCGCTCGATCTGCTGGCGAAGCGGGTCGCTCCACCGCTCGCCGCCAAACATGCCCAGCCGCAGGCTCAGCCGCTCGGGGTGCACCTGAAGCTGCTCGATGCCTCCCGCGATGCTCAACGCGTAGCCGGGCGTCGTGATAAGCACGGTTGTCTTGAAGTCCTTCATGATGACGACCTGTTTTTCAGCGCCCATCGTAAGCGAAGTCGGAATCACCGACGCCCCGATCTGCTCCGCGCCTTGATGAAAGCCAAAGCCGCCTGGAGTGATGTTGTAATCGATCGCGATCTGGACGACGTCATGTTCCGTCACTCCCACCGCAGCCAACAACCTCGCCGTGCACTCGGTCCAATTGCGCAGATCATTCCTCGTATACCCGACCACGATCGGCTGGCCGCTGGTGCCCGACGTCGAATGGATTCGGACAATATCCCGCAACGGCACGGCGAACATGTCATAGGGGTAGCTCTTACGCAGGTCCTCATTGGTCGTAAACGGCAGATCTCGTAGCGACCCGATCTCGGTGATCTGTTCGAGATTCACGCGGTTCGAGGCAAAGGCGCTGCGGTAGAACGCGACGTTGCGGTAGGCACGGTTGAGGGTCGATTGCAGCCGCTCGATCTGGAGCTGTTCAAGTTCGTCACGCTGCAGCGTTTCGAATTTGGGATTATAGAGGTGGGACTGGCTCATGAAGCTCCTTCATTCGTCGATGGTCTGGTATTCCTTGCCCAGGTAGGCTCGCTGCACCTGGTGGTTGCCACTCAGCTCGCGAGAGGAGCCTTCGAGGACGATCTGGCCCGTTTCCACAACATATCCGCGGTCGGCCACCGCCAAAGCCGCGCGGGCGTTCTGTTCCACCAGCAGAATCGTCAGCCCACCGTGCTTCAATGTGGCGACGGTCTGATAGATGTCGCGGACGACCAGTGGCGCCACGCCCAGCGACGGCTCGTCCATCATCAAGAACCTTGGCCGAGACATCAGCGCCCGCCCGATCGCAAGCATTTGCTGCTGCCCGCCGGAAAGAGTCCCCGCGAGCTGATTCTCCCGCTCTTGCAGGATCGGGAACAGTCTATAGACGTTCCGCAGGTCCTCTGCAGCATCCGCGGCCGTCCCATTCCGCCGGCGGCAATACGCCCCAAGTATCAGATTCTCCCGGACCGTCATCGTGGCAAACACGTGCCGCCCCTCGGGGACCAGCGCGCAGCCCAGCTCCACAATGCGTTCGGTCGGCATCGTGTGAACCGGCTGTTTGTCAAACAGCACGCTCCCCGATCGCGGCTTGAGGATGCCGGCGATGGTCTTGAGCAGCGTCGTCTTGCCCGCGCCGTTGGCGCCGATGATCGCGACCGCCTCGCCCGCCGAAACGTGCAACGACAGTCCCTTCAGCACCCGTAGCGACCCATATCCGGCATCAAGATTGAGGATCTTCAACATGGTTTTCACCCAGGTAGATGCGGATGACGTCGGGGTGTCGCTGGATCGTCCGCGGCGGGCCTTCCGCAATTTTCTGCCCCTGGTCCAGCACGACGACATCGTCCGAGATGTTCATCACCAGCGACATGTCATGTTCCACCACGAGGCACGTCACGCCACGATCGCGAATCCTCAGAATCAACTCCGACAACTCCTGGGTCTCGTAGATATTCAGCCCGGCCGCGGGTTCGTCAAGCAGCAGCAACGTCGGCTCCGTCGCCAATGCCCGGGCAAACTCAACAACGCGCTGCCGCCCGAATGGCAGGTTGGCAGCCGTCTGGCCGGCATACTGCGACAGCCCAAGATCCTCCAGGATCGCCATCGCCTTCGCCTCGATCTCGGCGTGCTCCCGCCATGTCCAGGGCAAGTTCAGCATGCCCGCCACGAAGCCCGATCGTGTCCGGGGATGCCGGCCAACCATCACATTCTCCAGCACCGTCATCTGGAGGAATAGCTTGGTCGTCTGAAAGGTCCGCGCGATGCCCCGGCTTGCGATCGCGTGCGGCTTCCACCCGGTAATCGGCCTGCCTCCAAAGTGCACCTCGCCCCCGTGGGGGGGTATCGTCCCCGCGATGAGGTTGAAAAGCGTTGTTTTCCCGGCGCCGTTCGGACCGATCAGCGCCGTGATCGTGTCCCGCCTCACCGCAAAACTGACGTCGTTGACCGCATGCAGCCCGCCGAAGAACCGGTGCAGCTTCTTTGTTTCCAGGAAGGCCTCATCCATACGATCTCCTGGAGAACCACGTTGATATCCATCGCAGGTTCGGCATCCGCAACAGCCCCTGCGGCGCAAAGAGCATGATCACGATGAGGATCATTCCAAAAACGGCATCATCGTATGTGCCGAAGTTGCCGCGAAGCGACAGGACGTTCAGCGCGATCGCCATCACCAGCGCCCCCCAGAGGTTCGCCATCCCACCGACGGCCACGATTGACACGTAACGCACGGACTTCATCACTGTCACTTCCGAAGGCCCGATGCTCCCGTTGTAATGGGTCAAGAGCGCCCCGCCCACCGCGGCGAACACGGCGCTCAGCACAAACGTCGAAAGCTTGTACTGAAATGTGTTCACGCCCAGCGAATGAGCGGCCTCCTCGTTCTGGTGAATCGACCGCAGCGCCCGCCCCACTCGCGAATGCACCAGGTTGATCGCCAGCAGCATCGCCGCCAGCACCGCGGCCCACGCAATGTAGTAATTCTGCACGCGATAAGGCGGCCGGCCGTTCACCTCAAGCCCCGCAAACAACTCAAACGGGGGCACATTCGAGATTCCGTCCGCCTGCCCGAACACCGGTGCGCCCAGCACGATCCGGTAGATGATCAGCCCGAATCCCAGCGTCGCCATCGCCAGGTAATGCCCTTTGAGCCGGATCACCGGCAAGCCAATCAAAAACGCGATCCCAGCCGTCAGCAGCAGCGCCGCCACAAACGCCGCCCATGGCGAAAAACAGAGCATCGCCTGCCCGTACAGATCCTGTCGCTCCACGAGCAGCCCCAGCGAGCGAAAGCACGTGATCGGAACCTCATTCTGCCGAGCCAGCAGGTTGCACGTCGTCAGAACCGCCGACGTATACCCGCCGATGGCAAAAAACCCCGCATGCCCCAGCGACACCTGCCCGGCGTACCCCATCAACAGGCACAGCCCGATCACCACCAGCGCGTAATACGCCGACATGGTAATCTGCGTCATGTAATAGGGTCTGGCGATGGCCCAGAGCACCGGTTGCCCCGCTACGATCAGCAACGTCGCAACGATAATCGGGATGTACCTCCGTCCGCCCATCAAAACGCCCTCAGCGAGCTGAGATCCCGCCGCGCAAACAGCCCGCTCGGCCTGAACACCAGGATCAACAGCAACACCACGATCGAGACCGCTTCCTTGTACGCCGCCTGAAACTGGCTCATCATCAAGACTTCCAAGAGCCCCAGAATCAGTCCGGCCGCGATCGCCGCTATGCTGTTCCCCAAGCCGCCTAGAATCGCCACCGTGAATCCCTTGATCGCCAGCGGCGCGCCCATGTCATACTGCGTCTGCGTCACCGGCGAAATCACGCATCCGGCAATCGCGCCGATCCCGGCGCTCAGCATGAACGACAGCGTCACCATCCATCGGTCGTTGATCCCGCACAGCCGAGCCGCCATCCGGTCATCCGCGCACGCCCGCATCGCCCGCCCGATCAGCGTGAATCGAAAGAAGAGCGTCAAGCCAGTGACAATCACCGCGCTCACGCCCAGAACCCACAGAACCTGAGGCGAGATATGAGCGCCCATCACGCTGATCGTCGAAACATCCGTCCCTGTAAAATAGGGCAGCGACCGCACCTTCTCATCCCAGATGTGCAGCATCGCCTCGCGAATCAGAATCGAAACGCCGATCGTGATCACGATCAGGCGCAGGACCGACGCGTCGCGCACCCTTCGGATGAAGACCACCTCGACCAGTCCTCCCAGCACCGTCGTAATCACCACCGCCAGGCCAATCGCCACCGGCAGCGGCACAACCTTCGTAAGGCTCACCGCCATCATCGCCCCGACGATCAGAAACTCACCCTGCGCGAAATTAATGATCCCGGTTGTGTTGTAAATGATGTTGAACCCGATCGCCACGATCGCGTAGATGCTGCCGACAGTGATGCCGGAGAGACAATACTGAATGATCTGGGCCGAGTTCATGACGCAACAACTTAATCACGACGGGGACACAGAGACACGGAGAGGCACCAGTATAACCTCTCCGCCCGCGTGGTTCACCATGCTCCAGATCACTCAGTTCTTGTAGACGGCGAACTTACCATCCTTGACGGTCAGCATCTCAAACGCATCAATGGTCAAGCCGCCGTGATCCTGAGCGGAGAAGTTGAATATTCCGGCAGTGCCGACGAAACCTGTGAGGTTCTCCAGGGCGTCTCGGACCTTGTCCCGGTCGGTGCTGCCGGCCTTCTTCATCGCCTCGGCCAGGATCAGAATGGCGTCGTATGCGTGTCCGCCGAACGTGCTGACGTCTTCGTTGAACTTGCCCTCGTAGTCTTCCTTATACTTCACGAGCAATGCCTTTTGTGGGTGATCGTTCGCAAGGGAGTCGGCCACGAGCAGCCGGCCGCAGGGAAACACCGTGCCGTTGGCCGCTTCCCCGCCGGCCTGAACATACTTGATGTTGCCAAACCCGTGGCTCTGATAGAGCGGCACATTGAGGGCGATTTGCTTCATGTTCTTGGCCACCAATGCCTGGGCGGGAACGATGGACCAGTTGATGACAGCCTGAACGTTCTGGCCCTTGAGCTTGGTCAGAACGCCGGTGAGATCGGCCTCCTGCTTATCGTAGGTCTCTGAGATGACGACCGTAATGCCCTCGTCGGGCGCGAGCTTGTCGATTTGGGCTTTGCCCGCCATGCCAAAGCCGTCGTTGCTCGTGATGACGCCAACCTTGGAGATGCCCTTCTGCTTCATGGCCTTGAAGATGCACTTGGCTGCGTCGCTGTCCTTCTGAGGCGTCTTGAAAACGTAGCTGGCGACGGGGTTGACGATCGTTTCTGCCGCGGCGCACGAGATCAGGATCGTCTTGCCTTCCTGGCAGATGTTCTTGATCGCCATCGTCTCGCCGCTCGTCGATGGGCCGATGATCGCCAGCACCTTGTCCTCATCAATCAACTGCTTGGCCAGCGAGACCGCATTCTCCGACTTGCCGCCCGAGTCCTTCACGATCAGCTCGATCTTCCGCCCGTCGATCCCGCCCGACTGGTTGATCTTTTCGCACAGCATCTTCGCGGTCTTCTCCTCGGGCGCACCCAAGAACGAAGCCGGCCCGGTCACGGAGAAGATCGCCCCCACCTTGATCGGCGGAGCCTCCGACTTCTTCTCACACCCCGCCAGACCGAGAATGAGCCCTGCCACCAAAACACCACAAACGCCCATAGACCGCGCTTTCATGATTGCGTTCCTTCCTGACTGTTGAAGGTCAGAGATCCTGGATCACATTGTCCTGTAAAATGGAAATCCCATTCTTCTTCATCGCGTCCACTGCTCTGGCCGCGTCGTTGATCTTGAGAACCACGATCGCGTTGTCGCTGTTCTTCTCGGAAAAAGCGTACATGTACTCGATGTTCAGGTTATCGCGGTCGAGGGCATCGATGATCCGGTGCAGCCCCCCCGGCTTGTCGTCGGTCTCCGCCGCGATTACATCCGTCACCTGCACCGCGAAATCGTGAGCCTTCAGAACCCGCAGGCACCGCTCGCGGTCGTTCACGATCAGCCTCAGCACCCCGAAGTCCGCCATGTCCGCCATTGACAGCGCGCGGATATTGATCTGCTCATCCGTCAGAAGCTTCGTCACCTCGGCAAGCCTTCCCTTCCGGTTTTCCAGAAAGATGGAGACTTGTTTGGTGTACATTCAATTCTCCTCAACAAAAGGCTACCGCGAAAACAAGTACTATATGTTACCTTGAAAGCGGTAGTGGGGACAAGTCGCCGGAGCATGCAACTTGGGCTTTTTCGCCATCCACCGCTACCGCATGCAAGCAACTAAAGGTGCAATTTCGCCCACACAGGAGAATTCCACATCGCTCACCTCACTCGTCGATCATCTCTAAAAGGCTCGTTTTCGATCGCTGCCGGGGCGGGGAATTGTGGCGAAGAGAGCGGGCGTGGAGGCGAGGCGGGAGCTGGTGGCAGGGTCGAAGGCTGTGGGGATGAAGTGGGCCGTCGAGTCGTCGGTGGTGTTGCGGTTGGCCGAGCGGCAGTTCCTCGGATTGTTGCTCCAGGACCCGGCACGCGGCACGCGGAGGCTATATAGGCCGGACCCTCTCGGCCATCGGAGGGCCGAGGCCGCATTTTTCTGGGGCGACCCGGGGCTTCGCCCCTTGGACGCCAGGAAGGGTAAAGGGTAAGAGGGCCAAGGACAGAGTTTAACGAGAATCCAGGGCAACACGGAAGCCGATGAGGTCGATGAACTGGAGGTCCGGCGAGTACCTGTGGCGGAACGCGGCCCGGCAGTACACCGGAAAGCAGTACCACGACCCACCGCGCAGCACACGCGACGTACCAGTGGCCGGCCCCGAGGGGTCGGTGGCATCGCCTCCAGGGTAATCGCCGTACCAGTCAGCACACCATTCCCAGACGTTGCCGTGCATGTCATAAAGTCCCCAGGCGTTGGCTTTCTTCCCGCCAACCGGGTGGGTTTTGCTGCCACTGTTGCTGCGGTACCAGGCGTAATCGTCCAGGTCGCCGTCGTTGTTGCCGAAGCCGAAGCGAGTCTTCGTCCCCGCACGGCAGGCGTATTCCCACTCGGCCTCGGTAGGCAGTCGGTAATGTTTCCCAGCTCCCTCCTTCTGGCTCAACGTGGCGCAGAATTTCACGGCATCATTCCAAGATACATTCTCGACTGGCAGGTCGTCACCCTTGAAGTTGCTGGGGTTGTCTCCCATCACGGCCGCGTATTGCTTCTGCGTCACCTCGGTTACACCCATGTAGAACGGCTTGCTGATCGTCACATCGAGCTGGACTTCATCATTATTGTACGGGACTCGCAGCACGCGGCGATCCTTCTCCGTCTCGGGGCTGCCCATCAGGAACTTCCCCGCCGGAATCTGCACCCACTTCATGCTCACGCCGTTGCCAAGGTCCAGGGTCAGTTCCTTGGCGGGCCGAGTCGATGGCGCAGCGGCGGCCGCGGCCAGCACCCACCCCGCGCCCACGAGCACGATCATCGCCATCGCAAGGTTTTTGATCATGTTGTGTTCTCCTATTAACGGCAGCATATAGTCTACCCTCCCAGGAACCGCAGCGACAGGGGTCCGGATCGCCGGATATTTGCTACACCGACCTGCAAAACGCTCTGGTTTGTGCTTCGCTGGGGCGCCACTGGCTGCTGGTCAGCCAGTGCTCTTTCGCTTTTCGGTTTCGGTGGTCTCAAGGGGATTCGAACCGTCTGCGGATTTGGCTGGAAAGCCGCAGATTCCGGCGGAACGCGGCACGAATACCGGCACAGTTGGCAGGGATGCAGCAAACCACCGACAACCGGCGGCCCCCGACTTGGCGGATCTGGTGGCGGCATGGCCGGACGTGCCGGCGGCGAAGCGGGCAGGGATACTGGCGATAGTAAGGACGGCGAAGGGGCGAACGGATGCTCGCCCCGGCGGCGCCAATGATGGGCAGGGCCCCCCGGCGTCAGGCCGGGTCGCTCATTGCGCTGCTGCGAATCATCACAATACTGCGGGGCCAGATGCACCTTTGTGCTGAGACTGACGAACAAGAGGTCCCGGCGAAAGTCGCGGTGACGCTGGGCAGGCTGATCCCGTCTACGAAGAAGCCCCACTTGAGCATCCGCCATCACCGAACGAGGATGATGCTGCTCCATACCCAGCGGACACGACTTGGCACAGCCGGCCCGGCTCTCTGGCAGCATGCTCTGTTGCCGCATACCATTTGCCCACTGTGGATTGTCGTCGTCCATTTTGGCGTCTGCGGATGCTCACGCTGACTCGACAGGTCACTGAAAAGCGGAAGGCGAGGTCTGAATATGGGCATTCTCCTGGGCTGCAAGCCGCGTAAGGAGGTGCTGAAAAGCGATCTTGCTGAGGGAATATTTGCCGCTGATTTCGGCGACCTCATCGCCGGCAAGGCGCCGCCCGTTTATGGCGACTCTCCGGTCTTCTTCCAGAATACCCACCCAGCCAAGCAGCTCTGCAAGGTGGTTCAAGCCGTGTTCGCTCGCCTGGCCGACGGGAAGGAACGCGGCGCCACGCTCCGGCTCAGTACGGGCTTCGGTGGCGGCAAGACGCACGCATTGATGGCCCTCTGGCATCTCGCCAATAACATCAGCGACCTGTCGATGGGGACGGAACTGTTGCCGGCGGCGGGCCGACCCAAGAAGGTCCACGTTGCCGCCATCGACGCCGGCAAGGGCGGGGTGCCTGAATTCACGTCCCACGGAAAGACCAAGGTCCAGAGTCTCTGGGGCGAGCTGTTCCACCAATTTGACCCGGACAAGGGCCTCAGACTGCTGGGCAAGGCCGACGACCCCGAGTCCTCCCCGAGCGATAGGCAGATCGATTCCGTCTTCCCCAAGGGGCCAGTCCTGATCCTCCTGGACGAACTTGTCATCTACATGGCGAAGCTCTCGGATCGTGGCCAGGGCAATCTGCTGGGCTTCATCAACTCGCTGGCTGCCGTCGTCAGCAAGCGTCCGCAGACGGTGCTCATCATGACCGACCCCGGTGGCCAGGCTGCCTATGCCAGCCAGTCGGCGAAGCTCGGCGCCACTGTGCAGGCCGCCGCCACGAAGCTCGACGACGTGACCGGTCGCAAGTTCACCGACTTCGATCCCATCGGCGATGAATCGGCCAAGGTCATCGTCCGGCGTCTTCTGGAGAAGGTGGATGCCGCGGCCGCCCAGAAGACCTCCGCAGCCTTCCATGCCCTGTACGAGCGCGTCCTCAAGGAATCGCCTGACGCGGTGCCGCCCGAGTGCGCGACGATGGAGTATGCGCGGAAGGTCGTTGAGTGCTATCCGTTCCATCCCCGGTTGCTGTTGACCGCGCAGGGTCAGCTCCAGGCCCTGCAATCGTTCCAGAAAAGTCGCGGCGTGCTGCGGCTGTTTGCGCGCATCCTGCGTGACGTGTGGGAGTCGAAGCGCGACGTGGACCTGATTTCCGCCGGTGACATCAATTGGTCCAGCAGCGGCATCGAGGGCGACTTGCTGAACCGACTCGACCGTAACCCCTTCAGGGCTGCGATTACCGCCGACGTGACGGGCCACGCGGTTGAGTTGGACGGCGGCAAGCCGGACGGCGTTCACTATCGCGTTGCGGCGGCGGTGTTGCTGGAAAGCATTCCGCACAGCGTCAACAGCGGGCTTGAGCCAGCCGACCTGACGCTTGCCGTGTTACGACCTGACGAGGCCGGACCCGAAGCCATTGAGGCAATGGATCGTCTTATGGGGCACTGCTGGCATACGTACTCCACGGTCTCAGGCAAGGGCTGCCAGTTCCGATACGAGCCGAATGTTCTGAAGCAGATCGAGCAGAAGAAAAGCAACATTCCGCTTGAAGATGCCAAGAGTCGGGTGCTCGCGGAGGCCCAGGGCTACTTCTCCGGCATGACGTTCAAGGTGGCCAACTGGCCGACTTCCGCCAAGCAGGTGCCGGAGTCCGCCACGCTGCAACTCGCGTTGTGTGAGACAGAGAAGATCGGCAAGGCGGTCTGCGCCTTTGAAGACGACAGCGATCCCGCGGCACCGATGCCGCGGCGGTTTCAGAATGCCATCCTTGCCGTCACGGCCAGTCCCACTGCCTTTGACGCCGCGGTCGAAAAGGCCCAGCGGATGCTCGCCGCGATGGAGATCGAGAAAGAGAACAAGGGCGATACGGGCAAGATGGTCCGCGACCAGCTCAGGAAGATCCAGCCGGAACTCCACAAGCAATTTTCCATACAGACCCGTCGGGCTTTCGACGTGGTCGTGCTCCCCGGGGGCGTCGTCGGCCACATTGATGAACAGTACCAGGTCCCCGATGACCAGATTATGCAGAAGGCTCACGGCCAGAGCAGCCTCAGAAAGTTTCTGGAGGCCAAGGATCTGATCTACCAGCCGGGCGCCTGCCTCGACAGCCACTTGTTCGTGAAGGAGGTTCTGCCCGGGGCCACTCCCGTTGCCGACAAGCCCGGCGTTTTCACCGCCAAGGCCGTCCACGAGCGGTTCCTCGGCGCGCCGAAACTCCGCCTCATCGTTGATTCGTCCATCGTCCGCAACACAGTCCTTCAGACTCTGGAGGACGGCAAGATCGCGATTCGCCTCCCCGACGGCCGCGCCTATGACGCGGAAGGCTGTATCGAGGGGCCGGAGGGCAAGCGCCGCCGCACGCCCGACGTGCTCACGTCCTTCCCGCTCGACGACTCCGTGCTCGTCACCACCATCGGCTCGGCCGAGGCGTCGGCCTGGCTGAAGGAGGACAAGCCCGGAAAGCCCGCAGGGAATGGTGGAGGCGGCAGAGATCCAGGCGATACGCCCCCGCCGCCTCCGGCCCCTCCGGCGGGCAAGGTTACGGCCACAAATTGGGACCAGGTGCTCGACTACGCCGAAGAGCGTCCGCTGATCGAGCTGCATCTGGTGGCCTCGTCGCCCGCCGACGCCGCGATGATCCAGCAAGCCGTGCAGCCGCTCGGGGCCGATCAGCTTGCGGTTTCCGTGTCGGTTGGTGGCGCGCTGAAGGACGGCGGGAGCATGAACTTCGCCGCCAACGACCTGAAGCCCACCCACCCGGCCAAGCCGCTGTGGATGGCACAGACCATCTTCAACTCTTGCCAGGCTGGCAGCCAGTTCGAGGTGGACCTGAAACTTACCTTCGGCGTATCCGGCCGCACCGGCATGCGAGGCTCCCTGGAACAGGTGCGTGACAAAGCCCCCGAGGGCGTCAGTGTGCGTGGCCAGTTTGATAAGCCGGAGGGCAGCAAGTGAGAATTCGGCAGGCTACTTTCGCTCTCCGTGTTGTGCGACGCCGCGTCGGCGACGCCGCCATTCTCTACCGTCGCACGCTCAATCAGAAGCAGGATGAGCGGCTGGCACGCGTCTCGCCGATCTCGCCGCTGGCGTTCTCGGCGGCGGCGTCCCTTCTGCGTGCGGCTGTTCGCGCGTCGTCGCCCGACGCGAAGTTGGCGCCCGGTCCGTTCCTGCCGCTCGATGCGGATTGGGGCGCCAAGGTGGCCTGCTACGCCAAGGTCGCGGCGGGTCTCCGCGATGCCGGGCAGCTCCACAAGGCGGCCGATAACCAGCGCCAGGCGGATGGAACGGAAGCTGCTTGGTGGCTTGGACTTATGGTCAGACCCGGCGGAAAGCGGGCCATCCGCGCTCTGAGGATTCTCACCGAGGCGGTTAAATGACCGATATAGAACTTGACAACCTGTGCCAGCGTAGTAGAGTTGTATTACTGTTTGTTGCCCAGCAGACCAGCCTAGGTGTCTCGGCTGGGGTTATGGATGAATTTACTCCCCGCTCAACATGCCGCAAGGCCTTGGGCGGGGTTCTGCTTTATATGGGCACCCCTTCTACCCAGGAGGGTGGGCATGCCCACTGAACCCCCCGTCAAACGTGCCGTAGCGTTCTTCGACGGACAGAGCCTCTTCCACTGCGCCAAGGGCGCCTTTGGGTACACTTGGGCCAACTACGACCCGGTCAAGTTGGCCACTGCCATCTGTGTACAGCAGGCTTGGAAACTGGCGCAGACCCGTTTCTACACCGGCATTCACACGCCCCAGGGCAACGCCTATCTTCACGGACTCTGGAAAAACAAGCTCTCCGTTCTTGGCCGCCAGCCAAACATCCACATTTTCTCCCGCCCGTTGCGCTACCGCCAAAAGACCGTGGAGCTTCCTGACGGCTCCATTCACACTTTTGACACGGCTGAGGAGAAAGGTGTGGACGTTCGCCTTGCCTTGGACTTGATCCGCCTGGCCATGCGCGCCCAATACGATGTGGCACTTGTTTTTAGCCAGGATCAGGACCTCTCCGAGGCGGCCGACGAGGTTCGCGCCATCTCGATGGAACAACGCCGCTGGATCAAGATCGCCAGTGCCTTTCCAGTGGGTGCTGCCGGCGGAAACGCTCACGGAATCAACAAGACCGACTGGATTCCCATCGACAAGGCGCTTTACGAGACCTGCATCGACCATCGCGATTACCGGCCCAAACCCACTGGGGGAGCGCATCCATGAGTTCTGCAAGACACCCGTCGGCCACGACCAATCCGCCCCGCCTGCTGATCGAGGACTGGCTCCCCGCGGCCGCGATTGGCGTCGAGTGCATGCGTGAGCGCGGCAGCGCCAGCGCGCTAGCACCGCACACCTACCTCCATGTCTGGTGGGCACGGCGGCCGCTCACGGCGGCCCGTGCGGCTGTTCTGGCGTCGCTCTTGCCGTCGGACTTCCCACGCGATGTCTTCGAGCGTTTGCTCGGGTTCTGGGGAAGCTCGCAGGACATCATCGACGCACAGGAGACACTCAACCTGAAGCGTGGCGCTGGCGGTGAGCGGATCGACAATCCGCACGGAGGCCGCGCCTTCAAGGCCAACCTGTCGCCGAAGCACCTCGATGCCGCTCACGCCGCGGCGCGGAAGCTCTGGGGCGACGACATCACCGTCATCGACCCGATGTCGGGCGGGGGGTCCATTCCGCTGGAATCCGCCCGCCTGGGATTCAAGACCGTTGCCAACGAGTACAACCCGGTCGCGTGCTCGGTGCTGGAGGCGACCGTGGACTATCCGTTCCGCTTCGGTCCGGCGCTTGCCGACAAAGCCCGCAAGTGGGGCCGCGTGTTGCGGGAACGATTCAACACTCGCATGGCACGGTTCTATCCATCCACCGGCTATCTCCCACCGCATTGCTACATTTTTGCCCGAACGGTGCCCTGTCCCGATACCGGCTTCGATACGCCGCTGGTGCCGGACTGGTATCTCCTCAAGCCAAAGGGGGAAGGCCGGCGTGTCGCGGCGGTGCCGCTGGTGGATAGGGACAAGGGGACCTGGCGCGTGCAGATCAAGGAAGTCGGCCGGGGTGTTGGTCAGATCAAAGAACCGCCCCCCCCCAGCTACGGCGATGGCAAAGGAATCTCCGTTTTCACTCACAGACCGATTTCCGCCGACTACATCAAGGCAATGGCGCAGCAAGGTCGTATGCAGAGTGTCCTCTACGCTGTAGCGATCAAGACACCCCAGGGATTGAAGTTCCAGCCGCCGGAACAGGCCGACCTCGATGCCCTGGTCGCCGCCGAGAAGGAGCTGAAGAAACTCCGGCCGGCATGGGAGAAGAACAACGTCATTCCGACAGAGAAGATTCCCGTCGGAGACAAGACGGGCGATCCGGCTACGGTAAGCCGCGGCAACGATCTTCCCTTGAAGCGTGGCGAGACGCACTGGACTGACTTCTTCATGCCGCGGCAGTTGCTCGCGACCGGCGTTCTTGTGGAAGAGCTCAATCGCCTAGGTTCTGAGATTCGCAAAGTCGAAGGCGACAACGCTGGCGAGGCAGCTATCCATCTTCTGGCGTTTGTGCTCGACAAATTCTACAACCATAACTGCAATGGCACCCGCTGGGAGAACACGCGAGGAGTCGTGAAGAGCAAGATGGATCGCCACGACTATGCGTTCAAGCTGACCTTCGCTGAACTTGCTCCATGCAATGCTGGCACGGGATTCGAGTGGACAATCGACAATGTTACAGACGCCTATCAGGCGATTGCGGACCTTCCTCACGCTGATGACGTTGCGGGAGTTGAGATCAACATGGGTTCCGCGACCAGCCTCCCTCACCTCGCGGACCAGTCGGTTACCGCCGTGGTGGTTGACCCGCCCTACGACGACAACGTGCAGTATTCCGAACTCGCCGACTTCTTCTACGTCTGGCTGAAGCGCACGCAGGGCCATCGTCGGCCCGAATGGTTCAGCACCTATCTCTGCGAGCACGATCAGGAGGCGGTGGTCAACGCCTCACGGTTCAAGAAGAACCACGCCAAGACCAAGGATGCCAAGGCCGAGTCGCGCGACTTCTACCGGAAGCTGATGGCGGAGACGTTCGCCGAGTGCGGGCGCATCCTCCGGGATGACGGCGTGTTGACGGTCATGTTCACGCACAAGAAGCAGGAGGCGTGGGAGGCGCTCTTCGCGTCGCTGGTGCAGGCCGGGTTCAAGATCACCGCGACCTGGCCGGTGAAGACGGAGAGCGAGCACAGCCTCCACCAGGCGAAGAAGAACGCAGCGCAGAGCACGGTGATCCTGGTGTCGCGGAAGCGTCCCGCCGGCGCCGGCGTCGGCTATTACGCCCGCGAGATGAAACAGGAAATTCGCGAGCGAGCCCGCAAGAGTGCCGAGCGACTCATGAAGGAAGGTCTAAACCCGGTGGACCAGTTGGTCGGCTCGTTCGGGCCGGCGATGGAGGTCTACAGTCAGTACGACGAGGTGCGCACGGACACGGGCCAGCCGGTCGGTGTGGATCGCGCCATCGACGAGGCTTCGGACGCGGTGAGCCAGTGGCGCATCGACCTGCACGCGGAGCGCGGCCTGGAGGGCGTCGAGGCCGAGGGCAAGTTTGTCCTGCTCTGCTGGGACGTGCTGGGTGCGGCCGAGTTTCGGTTCAATGAGGCGCACCTGCTGAGCAAGGCCGTCGGCATGGAGGTCGAGCAGGTGATTGCGGCGGGCCTGGTCAGCAAGTCCGGCGACAAGATCAGAATGCTCTCCGCTCAGCAACGGCGGCGCGAGCGGGCGCTGACGCCGGATGAAGCGCAGGAGACGCTGTTTGGGCCGGTGACGGTGAAGAAGAAGCGGACGAAGAAGCAAGTGCTGAAGGTTCACCCGAACGACCCGATGTTCCGCACGGCGCTGGACGCCTGCCACGCATTGGCGCTGCGATACGTTGAGGCGGGCGCGGGCGGTGTGGGTTCGGCCAAGGCGCTGGCCCGGCAGCAGAACTGGGTCAAAGACTCGGCGGTCGCCATGTTGATGCAGGCCCTGGTGCTGGCCGCTCCCGAAGCGGTGAAGCACGAGAAGTGCAAGACTTCGGCGGCGGCGCTGTTTCCGGAGTTCCGGGCGTGGCATGCGCTGCTCCAACCGCTGTTTGGGATCGAGCCACCCGACTGGACGGCGAAGGCGGCGCTGCAGGGCGGGTTGTTCGCCGAGCCCGCGGAGGATGTGGACGACGAAGAAGAAGAGGCCGAAGAGGCCACGGGGGCTGAGGAATGAGCAAGAAAGGCTCTGCAACCGCGGGTGGTCTGCGTGCCCGGAAGTGGCGGCGGTTTCTGCGTGGGCCGGACCCGATGCCGCTGGACGAGTTGTATGTGCCGGCGCTGGGTGCTGCCGTGCGCTACGACCGTTCGTGCGCGGACTTCTTTAGCAGCGTGCTGGCGGCCGCCGCGCGCGGCTTCGCCGGTCTGATCGAGCGGCTCATATCGCTGGGCGACAAGGCGCCGCGGCCGGCGGCGAGGCTGGTGGTCAATGAGCAGCTTGAACCTCAGGAGTTGCAGGCCCTGGTGGAAACGGGCGACACGTCGAAGCTCGAAGAAGTGCTGTTCAAGCGGTTCGAATCGACGAAGGACGTTCTGGAAAAGCAGCGGTTGGCAATGCTGGCCTAGCTGCCGCATCCCTGGGAGCCGTGGGATTTGCTGTCGGTTTTGGAGGAAGGCGGCGCGTGGCTGGCGGACTTCACGGCGGTCCGCGGCTACTACGACGCCCTGGCGCGTGTAGCCAGCGGCTGCTGCGACGAAAAGACCGCTCTTCAGGCGGCCTCGCTTGCCCTGGCCGATCAGGACTTTCCGAAGCTGACTGATGATTCTCTCTCGATGGCTGACCCCACCAACGGCAACCTCTTTGACAACGTAGAACCGCATCTCGATTCGCCGCCCCAAGCCCTACACCTACATGAGCAAGCCCCGAGCAGGCCTCAGAAAAACAGGCGAAAAAAGCGAGACGCAGGGATTAACTGAATGCCATTGGGGCTAAGTGGCGGCAATTTGGCGGCGTGTGGCTCGGTAGGGGCGGGACTGTTTGACTCATCGGGTGGGCGCTCAGCAGAGCGGTTTTCGACTGCGTGCATTACTTGCGCGGAACGCTCACCCCAAGCCTCTTCCGGAGTACCGGTCGAGGGGCAAGAGAGATCCGTCGCCGTCCTGCTGTGTAGAGAAGGTGCCTTATTGCGGTCATCCTGAGCGCAGCGGAAACTCTCCACCTCACAAGAGCCGAAGATTCTTCGCTGCGCTCAGAATGACAGTCCAGCATCAAAGCAATAAATGACGGGCTTCTCTATAGAGCATCGCCGTCGCGGTTTTTGTCGGAGAAGCGGGCGGGGGCCTTTGGCAGTCCTGCTATTTTCCGCCTATCAAAAAAGAGCAGGACCGCCCCGGGGGGGGCGGTCCTGCTGCACACTACACTTCGGAAGGAAGAGAGCGTAACGTGACTTATGTGAACCGGTTTAGAGCACCGGCTCCGTCGAGAACAACTGCGAGAGAACCGAAGGCGCCGCA
>JAPLNB010000299.1 GCA_026693085.1 Planctomycetota bacterium
AACATCCCCCCTCGCCGAGCGTAGTACCGATGTGACTGCTCGCTTGGCCAACCCGGGGGGTGGCCCATCCCACCTCCACTCCCGCCTCTGTCTCCCCCAGACAGCCCCCTCCCCCTCCGCCCCCACTTCCACAACCCACCAACTCCCCGACAACAAAACGAACCCAAACCCACGCAATCCCCGCCATCTGGCCCCGCTTCACCATCCGCATCCCCTCCGTGTCTCCGTCCCTCCGCGGTTCAATGACGCTTCTGACAAAACGAACCCATTTCCGCGTTCGCACAACCCCCACAAACCACCATCCACCAACCACAAATCAAAACTACAAAACGAACCCAATTCCCCCGCAACCACTTCGCCGATCCGCGCTTATCTCTGTGCACCTGGCGTTCAAACCCGCCCCAAACCCCTTCGCCCTCAGGGGCTCGTCCGGGTGGCCCACGGGGTACAACAGGGTCGCCGAAGGGTAGTTTTAGGGGATCCCCAGGGGGTACGCCGGGGGTCTGCCGGAGGTACGCCGGGGGTCCGCCCAGGGTCCCTTGTTTCTCACCCCTCACCCCTCACCTCTCGCCCTCCTCCCATTTGACCCTCCTCGCACTCTCCGTTATCTATTCCCCATGCCTCACGACGAAATCATCCCCATCCTCGACTTCGGATCCCAATACGCCCAACTCATCGCCCGCCGCGTCCGCGAAAAAGGCGTCTATTCCGAACTCGTCCGCCCCGATATCCCCTTCGCCGACCTCAAAAAACTCAACCCAAAGGGCCTCATCCTCTCCGGCGGACCATCCAGCGTCTACGAACCCAACGCCCCTCGCTGCGACCCCAAAATCTTCGACCTCGCCGTCCCTATCCTCGGTATCTGCTACGGAATGCAACTCGGCGCCCAAATCCTCGGCGGCCAAGTCAAACCCGCCAAAGCCCGCGAATATGGCCGCGCTAAACTCCACATCTCCTCCACCGACCCCCTCGTCCGTGGCCTCCCCGAAGACACCACCGTCTGGATGTCCCACGGCGACCAGGTCCACGAACTCCCCGCCGACTTCATCCCCCTCGCCACCACACCCAACTGCCCCTACGCCGCCGCACGACACAAATCCCGCCCCTTCTACGGCGTCCAATTCCACCCCGAAGTCACCCACACCCCACGCGGCGAACAAATCTTCCAAAACTTCCTCTACGAAATCTGCCACTGCGCCGGATCCTGGACCATGGAAAATTTCATCGACCAGACCGTCCGCCGCGTCCGCGAACAGGTCGGCAACGCCAAAGTCATCTGCGGACTCTCCGGCGGAGTCGATTCCTCCGTCGTCGCCGCACTCCTCCACAAAGCCATCGCCGATCAGCTCGTCTGCATCTTCGTCGACAACGGCCTCCTCCGTAAAAATGAAAAAGAACTCGTCGAAACCACCTTCCGCGACCACTTCCACATCAACCTCCGAACCAACGACGCAAGCTCCCAATTCCTCGCCGCCCTCAAAGGCGTCACAGACCCACAACAGAAACGCAAAATCATCGGACGCGAGTTCATCGAAGCCTTCAAACGCGAAGCCACTTCCATCCAAGGCGCCCAATTCCTCGCCCAAGGCACCCTCTACCCCGATGTCATCGAATCCGGACACGGCTACGCCGGCACCGCCGCCAACATCAAACTCCACCACAACGTCGGTGGCCTCCCCGCCGAACTCGGCTTCGAACTCGTCGAACCCCTCCGAGAACTCTTCAAAGACGAAGTCCGCCGCGTCGGCGCCGTCCTCGGACTCCCCGAGAACATCGTCTGGCGACATCCCTTCCCAGGCCCCGGCCTCGCCGTCCGAATCCTCGGCGATATCACCCCCGAACGCCTCCGCGTCCTCCGCGACGCCGACGAAATCGTCCTCGAAGAACTCGTCGCTAATCACCTCTATCGCAAAACGGCTCAGGTCTTCGCGGTGCTTCTCCCCATCGCCACCGTCGGCGTCATGGGCGACGCCCGCAGTTACGATTCCGTCATCGCCATCCGCGCCGTCGAAAGCCAGGACTTCATGACCGCCGACTGGGCCCGCATCCCCTTCGATGTATTAGCAATAATGAGCAATCGTATTATCAACGAGGTTAGGGGGATCAACCGGGTCGTCTACGACATCAGCAGCAAGCCCCCCGCCACCATCGAATGGGAGTAACCAGGCACCCCGATCCGGAATGTAATGATCCACATTGACACCATTCCTTGGGCCAATACAATGACCCACCTGCCCAGAATGCGGCTACGGGCTCGTAGCTCAGTTGGTTAGAGCGCGTCCCTGATAAGGACGAGGTCACAAGTTCGACTCTTGTCGGGCCCATTGGATAAACGCCGTAAACCAAAAGGTTTACGGCGTTGTCGTTGACTAACCTCCTCCAGCAATGGCGCAAACGCTACCAGGGCGAGACGTCCTACCTCGGAACTGGCAACGGCAGGACCGACACCGAGTCCTAGCCGCAGCGGACGATGCGGATGCCCAAGCTGCTCCGGTGGTCCGAGCGGTTGCCCACGAGCAGTGGGGCGAGTTCTGGAGCGGCGTAACCCATGCTCTGGAGGACTACGTCACACAGATCCCGGCGATGCTGGATGCAGCAGGGCTGGAGTTCAAAGGGATCCAGGTCGATGCGATGGGCCAGAAGCTGCAAGCGGTCCTTGAGCAATGAGCATGGCTCTGGTGGTAGTGATGAGCCGGGCGGATCAACGATCCGCCCTTTTCATTTGCCGTGGTCGATGAATGGATCTGATTTCATGAGATGTGAGGGATGAGCATTGCGGGGGGGCGAGACGATGGCTGCAATTGTGTACAGGAATCGAGCGACTGAGGGGGGCCAGGAGCATATCCCGACTGTCAGGATTTCGGGCACTTTTGGACTGAAAGCCGGTCACAGGGCAGGTCACATGGCCGGTCACACGCCTGACAACCGTTGCTTGCCGCCACGCGGCTCAGCGCAGCTCCTTCACCTTTAGATTGCGGAACTCGATGCGGTAACCCTCGCCCTCGACGCCCACCAGGCCTTTCGGATGGCCGCAGTCTTTGACCTCGCACGTAACGGCGCCATTGACCCACAAGGTCAACACCTTGCCGCGAGCCGTGATTTCGAGCGTGTTCCATTCGCCCACGGGCTTCACACGGCCTTTCGCCACGTCCTTGGCGGTGGTAAAGAACTTCTTCTTCCCATCCGCGCCCGGGGTTTCGCCAAAGAGGTACCCGCCGCTGGCATCGCCGATTTGGGCCTGGTGCCAGACGGAGCCATCCTGGTTGTTGCGCACGTAGATGCCGCTGTTGTACCCGGTCTTCCCTTCGACTTTGGTGTAGCGGAACTCGACGTGAAACACCGCGTCGGCAAATTCGCGATCGCACAGCAGCATGTCGTGGCCGCCATCGCCATCGCAGATCAGCATCTTCCGCTCGGCATCCACATGCCACTGCTCGCGGCCCAGCTTGCCGGTGGGCGGCACGGACACGCGATGCCAACCCTTCAAGTCGGCCGGTGGCATAATGTCTACCCAACCCTGCGGATCAGTCTCCAGCGTGCTCTTGGCCTCCGCGTTGGTGGCGTCCTGTGCCAAGCAAACTGAAGACCACACGGCAGCAAGGGCCATAGGAATGGCCAATAAGGCCGCTGCTATGACGACCCGACGCGACACGCCCGATACCATCTCATTCCTACTGTTTTGCATGTCCATGGCTTACCGGGAACGCGTTGGGAGTGCAAGCTGACGCATGATGCGGCGATCCTTCCTCTTGTCCCCGACAAACTGCCGGGCGATATCCGTCAGTCCCTTCCGTAGCCAAATGCGGCATCCCGTACGGTCAAAATACTCCGCCGAAGCGCAAGTCCTGTCCCCAACTACCACTGAATTCGACTGGCAAGTGCCCATCTGGGCCGATTGACAAGCGTCGGAGATCCTCGATCCTATCGCACCGCCCAATGCCGACATCGGTGTCCTTATGAACTTCGTCCTCCAGCCCTGGCAACTCCTCGTGATCATCCTGACCGGCTGGCTCAACCGCCAGCAGCAGGCGGTGATTGACTTCCTCCTGACCCAGGTCCAGGTGCTGAAGGAAAGCCCATGTCGGCTGATGTTCGCGCAGGGCAGGTATCCAGCCCCCATATATGAGATGCGAGTCGCGAGTCGAAGACGTGGGAGGCCTGGACCTCCGCTGCATTGGCGTGACGCACACCGGCATGTAAGTCCCCGTCCACCAACTCGGCGAATCCATCAGCCCTCCGATGCGCGGAGGGGATCAGGGCTGGTGCCGATCTTCACCATGTCCGCCACGAGAGAGTGTTTGGCCTCCTCAAGGAACTGGGAGAATTTGCCTTGCCTGCCGCCGCCGGCATCTACGCGTATCGTGCCGTCCTGTAACTGGATCGTGGCCGCGTCCGAGCCCCGGCGTAGCAAGTAGATGTGGGCATCGGCCTGTTCGTATTCGGCTTCCCACCGGCGACTCTGAGCTGATTTCAGCATGCGCCGCACGAGCGTCTGGCCAAGATCGCCAGGTACAGGAATGACTCGCCCGGGCAACACTGATGCGGAAGGCAAGCTCCGTTGCTTCCGCGCGGGCCAGCGCCTCCCGCTGCCGCCTGTGGCGAATGCCGGGACCGGCAGGATCGGGGCCAGAAGCGTGGTGATCAAGGTCATCATGATCGACACGCCAAAGATTTCTCGGCCGATGATGTTGCGCGAAAGGCCGATCCCCCCCCGTAATCGCCCCGGCACTCCAACGCGCGCTGCACCGCGTGCTCCACCATCTCGCGGTCGTCCCGATGGATTCGTTGGATGACGTTTTCAAATGTGACGGTCGCATCGGCTGCGAAACCAAACAGGCTGAGCTACTTCTCCGAGCCCCACACCTGGTTACGCGAGATGTCCAACTCCAAACGCCAAATCCCGCCGCCTCCGCCGCCAGGGTCATCCGCTCTTCGCTTTCCTGAAGATCTTCCGACAATTGCGCGGTCCGAGTCACATCACGGCTCATTTCCAGGCCTATCGCCACGACGACGGCCATGAAGAAGAGACTCACCGTGATCGGCCAATGAACAATCTCCCAGAGCACCAGCACAGCCTGCACTGTTGCTGCCAACACGAGAAACACGATGCTGCCACCCACTGCCAGCGCCTGCCGCCGCTCGCCCCGCCGCCAGACGGTGACCGTGGCATCCGCGACGAAGATGACGAGCAACAACAGACTCAACTGGCCGACCAGCATCCACGGATTCGACACCCCTTCGGCGACCGAGACGGATTCGCCAAAGAACGGGATGTGCCACAGACGGGTGACCTCGCGGTAGTTGAGGTTTTTCCCCACCAGGAAATCGAGCAGCAGCGAGAGGGTGCGCAGGCCAAAGAAGCTCCAAGCGAGCCACGGCCGCCCGGCGCGCAGGTAGAGCTGGACGAATCCAACCAGCGAGACCAGGAGCGCCCAGGCGGGCACATGGAGCCAGCGCAGCGCGGTGGCGAATTGTCCGGGCGTCTCCGCCCGCATCATCCACAACTCACAGGACGCCAAGGCGGCCGTCGCCACCGACGTCAGGGCAAAGAGCAGATTGGCCCACGCCGTGCGCTTCTTGCACCAGACCAGCAAACGCATCGCCGCCAGCGTGAGACACGCAGACGCAACCGCAGACCAGATGACGGTGACCCAACTCATGGAGCGACGGGGAGCGAACGATTAATACCGGCCCGGCCGGCAGGTGGTTCAACTCGCTGAACGACATCGGCACACGTTTGGTGTCGGTGGAGGGCGCATCGGCACTGCTGCCGCCGCGTCCGGCGACCAAGAATCGGAAAGTCAACCTCGAAGCAGGGCCGCGTCTCAAGTTGCGTCCGAAAGGATTCCTCATCCCGGGCCATATTGTCGGTCATGAAGAGCTCAGTCAGCTACCGGTGCGAATCCATACCACGGACCCAGCGAAAGCGAATGCCACGGCGAGGCCATGCGAAATGTTCCGAAGGATTATATGCCTAATGGCCTACGTACAATAGTTAAACGGGGACACACGAAGCCAGACCCAACAGCACAGCGATTTCGGCGGCACGTCGATGGGCCGTCGTGCCGAAGCCGATCCGCCATCGAGTCGGGACCGGCCAGACCCCAGCTTACCGCCATTCATCACAAGCACATGCCGACCCATGCTACGGCTTGCGGCCTGCTGGTATGACACGTGCCAAGCTGGTCTCCCGCGGGCTTGTGGAGACCGGGTTCTTTCCCACGCGGTTCCGGCGACGGCTATCGCCCGGTACGCCGGGAGCGAATACATCCCGTTGCGTCGCAGCGACAACGACAAGCTCGCCGAATTCCTGGAGATTATCGCCCAGACCGCCGCCAACATCATCACCGCCATCGTGCGGGCCCCAGACGGCGATGCCGTTCTTGCCAAGTCGACCGTTCCACAGTCGAATGATCGCACCCTTGTTAACTGCCAGCTCGGAAAGCTGGCAGTATTCAGGTGGTATCCACGGTTTTGTAGTGTCTTACGGACAAGATTTGTAGTGTATACGTCCAGTGTCGAGCTGTCTTCCACTAGATTTCGAGTTGACTTCTCGTCGTTTCCCCCTATTTTTCAGGCATTGCGGGTGTAGCTCAATGGTAGAGCGCCAGCCTTCCAAGCTGGCTGTTGCGGGTTCGAGTCCCGTCGCCCGCTCTTGAAGCCCCCGATTGACAGCTTGTGTCAGCGGGGGCTTTATCATTGACATTGCAGGCACTTACGGAAACGGCATCAGCGCCCCTGGCGCTCATTGTCGCCCCCGTCAAATTGTCAGGGGTTGCCCCCAGAATGCAGGGATTGCCCGGATTTGGTACAAGCGTTGGTACAAGCGTTCGCGCAGCTTCCTGCAATGCCACCCCGGCCATAATGGTCACATGGCCGGTCGTCCCGGTCGCTTTCGCGGTTTGGGTCACCATTGCAGCATCCAGAGGCAGCAACGGCAGGGCATCCAGCGCCCCGGCCACGTCCAGCAACTTCGGATCGGTGTAGACGTTGGCCGTCAGGTCCGGCTTGCTGTGCCGCATGGCGGCCTGAGCCGTCCGCAACGGCACGCCGCCTTGCGATACCACTCCACCGCCTGTTTCTCGTCCTTGGCTTCCCCGCTCCCGTTCGCGTACATCACTCCCAGGTTAAACATCGCTTTGGCGTCCCCCAGGTCCGCCGCCTTCCGATACCACTCCACCGCCTGCTTGCCGTCCTGGGGTACCCCTCTCCCGTTCGCGTACATCCATCCCAGGTTGAACATCGCATCAACATCGCCCTTATCGGCCAGTCGGCGCAACTCTTCCGGGTTGTTCGAGGACGATGCAGGTCGGCTCGCAGGTACGCTTTTCTGAGCCGTCGAATTGTCACAAGACATCGCGAAGAGAGCCAAGGCCACAACGAGATTCAGACACCACATGTGCTTCCTCCCATGTTTGTTCTATCCCTTTCGCATTCCGATGGTTCCACGTCGGCCAGCTTCTATGTCGTTCTTGCGGATGCACTCGATACCGAAATACGCCGCCAGCCTATCCGCCATATCCAGGCGCAACGATTGCTCGCCCCGCATGAAGCGGATGAGCGATGCCTTGGGAACGCCTGTCGCCTTGGTCACGGCGTACTTGTTGTCGGCTTCGTTCAGGGCTTGCCGCAGTAGCTCGGTCATCGTCTTTGCCTTGCTCGCCTTCCGCATAGGTATTGTTTTATACCCGTACTCCGCGTTGCTGTCAATTCTTTTTTGCGTACTGCACACAAGTGCGAGTACGCCTTATGGTCCCTTATGGGAGATAAAACGCCCGCGTCCTCCGTAACTGACGCAAAATGTCCTCTGGCAGGAGGACGCCCACGTCCTCAGCAAGTGACGCAAAATGTCCGCCTATCGTCGGCACGATTTGCCCCCTTCCGGCGGGTGTTTGGGCAGCGGTTCCACGGCGTACACGGATGCCCCTTTGCGGAAGCCGCCTTGCCAGACGATCCGTACCAGCCCGAACGCCACCAGCCGATTGAGCGCCCGGCGGACACTCCGCGCCGCGATGCCGGCCCGGCGGGCAATGTCGGCTTGAGCCGTCCGCGTTGTGCCGTCAGGTTTGGTGTCGCGGTAGAGAATCAGCCAGGTCAAAAGCTCGGCCCGCGTCAACGCCCCGGCGGTCATATCCAAGAACGCATTGAGGACGCCGAAGCGGTTGGCGGCGCGGCGGCGGTTGGGCTTCCCCTTCGGCCTGCTCTCGGTCTTGTCGTGGCGTGGGCGGTCGGCTTCCATCGGCGGTAGGCCGACCACGCCGGGCGGGATGATCGGCCCGTCATTCATTGTCGCCCCCCTCGGTTGCCGCCGGCGTCCGGTCCCACAGCGCCGCCAGTGCCGACGTGAGCTTGCTCCTGTCGGCAGTGCCAACCGTCCCGGCCGGCTCGGCATCCACCGTGAACGTCTGCCGCCGCCGGTCGAAGCGTAGGGACAGGTCGCGGCACTCGCCGTGCCGGCTTTTCAAGTGCTTGAGTTTCACAAGCTCGCCCTCGGCGTCATCGTCATCGGGATGGATGATGAAGGCGTCATCGGCCCCAAACTCAAGCTCGGACGATTCGCGGAAGCTCGCCAGGTTCAGCCCTTCGCCGCTGTAGCTGGATCGGCCTTTGGCATCCTTTGCCCGCGACACCGCCGACACCACAACCACGGCCACGCCGGCATCGGCGAATTGGCGCAGGTAGTCCATCGTCGCATCCACTGAGCTTCGGCGGTTGTCGTGCTCGCCGGGCGGGGCGATGCGCTGGATGTAGTCCAGTAGAATCAGGTTCGCCCCAAAGTCATCGGCGGTGGCGGCAACGTTGCCCAGGTTGAACGGCGGGCGCAGGAAACACAGCCGATCCGCGACGGCCGCCAGGGTGTTGATGCCTTGGTCGATGCGGTTGGCGTGTTCGGCCCCGATCCGCCGGTAGCGGATTGTGGTCAGGTCCACGCCCGACAATCGCGCCAACTGGCGATCCAGCAGCACGGCAGGCGACATTTCGATGTTGCACACCAGCGCCCGCAACTCTGGTGAGAGCCGAATCGCATCGACCACGCATTGCATGGTGAAAGCCGTCTTGCCGGCTCCGGGCGCACCGCCGATCAGCGTCACCAGCCCCGGCCCGACTTCGATTCGGCCAAGCTCGCCGCTGCCCAACGGGTAGAGCGTTGGCGGCTTGCCGGTCAGCACGTCATCGCGCCAGCGGTCCAAGGCATCGACGGCGGAAACATAGTTGCCTTTGTTCATGCCGCACCACCTTCCCCGGCCAGAGGTGCGCTGGTGCTGGCGTCTTTCAGCCCGCACTCAATCTGCCGGCGTACATCCGCAGGCGGCAGGCCGCTGTCCAACGCCGACTCGGTCAACAGGGCATGGGCCAGCGCCGGCGGACATCCAAACTCGCCCAGGTTCCGCGCCGCCGAGTACAAGAGCCGATGCCGGTCGCCAGCGTCGGCCCCGTCTCGGATGAAGGCAAGCGTAAGCTGGTTCAGCGCCGGCGCGGCGGTGCCGTCGGCCACGGCAGCGCGATGCTGCGCCGTCGCCTTCGTTACCTTGTCCAGTTGCCCGGCGGCGTCGTTCCAGTCGGCCGATGGGTGCCAGTCGCACCGATCCGGCCGCGCTTCGGGAAGGTCGAACGGTTCGGGCGACTTCGCCAGGTCGGCAATTGCCGCCGCGTTTAGTTCGATCAGCGCCTTGAACGGCAACCGCCGCTTGTGAAGCCCCGTCTTGGGGTGCTTGCTGTTGGGCGCTCGAAACGCCCGCACTTGGTCATAGACGCCGCTATCAATCGCCACGCCGGCGCGGTCGTCGCAACGGACCACTCCTCGCTCCTGGCATCCATGGCGGGCGTGGAGGCCGACGGCTATACGGGCATCGGCCTGGGTCTGGTGGCGCGGCAAGACAATTGTGAATGATTAGCACACTTGCTCATGGTGTAACCGCAATAGAGGGATAGGATATAGCCGCAAGACGGGAACGGGGGGAAAGTTTGGCGGAGGCGGGTCAAAGCGTAAGAGGAGCGGGAATGGGGGTTCTGTGGCTTTTTGAGCAGGACTGGGGCATTGGGAGCGGAAAAAAGTTTGGCGGAGGGGGGTAAAAACGTAAGATGAGCGGGGGAGGGGGGTTGAGTGG
>JAPLNB010000300.1 GCA_026693085.1 Planctomycetota bacterium
CCCCTCCGCCAAACTTTTTTCCCCCTCCCATGGCCCGATACTGCCTCCAAACACTTCCCGTCACCCCATCCATACCCCCGCTTCCCGCCCAACAAAACGAACCCATTTCCCCCGCCACTCCTTCACCCATCCTCGCTGATCACTGGTGAATGGCGTATGACAAGAGCACGACCAGCCAATACGCCCAGTGGTATGGCACGCGGCGCGTGCTGGAGGAGTTGCGGAAGAAATCACCCGACATCCTTGTGGATGGCCGGCAGCAATATCACTGGTTCGGCACCTGGACCTGGCTGGCGGGGACCTATCCGCATCCAATGATGAGCGATGAGCAGCCCGGAAGCTACCAGAACTTCCCGGACCTCCACTTTGATCGCGTATCCGCCAATCGCCAGCGATTTGCGGCGTACCTGTACCGCATGCAGGAGTTCTGCCCCATCGAAATCCTGCCCGGATACATGACTCACCAGACGCCGCGTATCAACGACAAACACGAGTGCCCGCGCGACCGCTTCCGCGCCAAAAACTGGGACTACCTCGGCTGGAAATACTCGGTGATCTCATCCATCGGCGCCGCACCGATGCAGAACGTGGTGAATATGCTGCCGGCACGCGATGAACAGGAACTCGCGGCCTTCGGCAAGCAGGACCAGGCGTGGCTGAAGCAATGGCTGGACTGGACCGATGAGAATCAGGTGCTGCTGAAGAAAATGCGGGCGATCATCGGCCCGCCGGCGATGGGGCGCATCGATGGCACGGCCGCCTGCATCGAAAACCGCGGCTTTGTCTTTCTTGTCAACCCGAACTACCGCGCGCTGGCCAGCGAGTTCAATCGGAACGGCTCCGTCGGGCTCACCAACGGCGAGAAATTCATCCTTAAGCAACTCTATCCGCGACAGGGCATCGTCTTGGGCAAGCCGGAGGCCGGCGCATGGTCTTATGGCGACAAGGTCCCGGTCAGTATCAAGGGGCCCGAGGCAATGGTGCTCGAGGTTGTTCCCCTTGAGAACGTCAAGGACACTCTGCTGATGAATGCCACCGGCTCGGCGAAAGTCGATGGCGGCCAACTTGTTCTTCATGGCGTGCTGGGCAACGCCGGGCGGAAAACGGATCTGCAGATCATGCTGGCTGGCGATGCAAAGATCCAGAGCGTGAACGTCAACGGCGTCGCGTTGCCGGCCTTCTCGCAGAACGGCCGCCTGGTGCGAGTACCGGTCACGTTTGCCGGATCGACTGTCGAGCAGTGTCCGCAGATCGGCGCCTATGACCCAACGTTCGCCAATCGCACATTCAAAACGGAAATGAGCATTCCGAAGTCCGTGTTCGATCAGCTTGCGGCGCGCAAGAAGGCGTGGCCCATAACCTGCACGCCCGAGGAGTTGCGCTGCACCTGGCTCGGGCCGGATCGGCTCCTGCTATGCGTCAATATTGCCGAACCGAATCACAAGAGCGAGGCAACGTTGAAGATTGATGGCAAAACCGTGGAGCTGAAGAAAGCGTTCTCCTCCATTGCGGTGGATGCCGAAACGCAGACGTTCACGGGGTTCTATGCGGATGTGTCCGATCTCAAGCCTGATGCGAAGTACGAGGTCGAGCTGTCGCTGCCGGAACTGAACCCGGGGCAGTTCCAGGGGCTGTTCCTGGAGAACGTGGAGCCGGTGTATACGGGCGAGGTGCTGAAGTAGATCCGCCGGCAGGTTATTTGGGTGGGTCCGGCTGCATCGCTTGCAGGACGGTCTCGGCGGTGATTTGGTGGCCTTTGAGGCCCAGGTGGGTCTTGTCCCAAGCCCAGTAAGTTTGCCTGAGGGCTTCGTCGGGGGTGCCGGCTTTGCGGAACTCGGCGGCGATGTCGGCTAAGCCTGTCTTCTTCTCATTGGCGACGTCGCGGACGGTTTGTTCGAGCTCCTGCATCGTCTGCCAACGGGCGTGGGCGGGGTAGTCGCGCCAGTAGAACCATTTGCCGAACCAGAAATTGCCGAACGCCGAGGGGGCGTAGCCGGTTTTGGGATCGACGAGGGGGCTGGCGAGTTCGGGGATCAGATCGCGCCAGGGAACGGTGATTTTACGCCATTCAGTGGAATCGATGGGGAAGCAGTAGCCGTAGCGGAGGGCGAAGTTGTTGCGGTCGATGAGCTCGATGCCCCCGAAGCTCGAGGAACCGTCGCCTTTGACGTAGAAGCTGAAGCCGGCCGATTGGTCCCATTCGGGTGTGGCGGTGACGGAGGGTGTCCATGTCCAGGATGAGCGAAGGGTCGGCTGCGGCGTCGGCGGCGAGGGCCGGGTTGAGGTGGATCGTGGCCAGCACTTAAATCGCGATGAGAATTGGGTGTTTATTGCTCATGACCATGCCTCAATGATGCCCGATGGGAACGAGGGCCCATTTGGTTGGGGGCATTGCAGCAGAAGAGAGGCGGGGGATCAACAGCGTCGATTGCTGAATTGGCGGGGGAAGCGAAGCAATATGGCGATGTTTGCGGGGGTAGATTGGTTGCGGGCGGGAGGAGGGGTCGGCGATCAGATCGGTTGACGTGTGAGAGGGCATGCGCAAGGGGGGTGGAATGATGTAACTGGCGGTGCGCGTTGGTGTTTTGGGGGGGGGTGAAATGAGCTTAGCGGATACGGCCGCGATAAAGTACTAAAACAATGCGAGATCTGTGGTGTGGGAATCTGCGGGCTTTGGTGTTGCGGATGAGTATGCGGGGTGATATCAATAACGACGCGAGCACGTAGTGGGCGTGTGCACGTGGTGTCGGTGGATATGGCGCAGGGTAGTGGAGTAAGGTCAATTCCCAGCGGTCTTTGAGCTTTCGGCTGGGTTGAGGCGTCTGGTTTTATCGACACCTTGCATGGCGGCTGCCTACACGCGCATGGACCTCCGCGGAGGGTCCGCGCCGGCTCGGCAGGTTGGGTGGATCTCCCCGCAGTCCTGTGGGTCTGCGGCTTCAATGAGTGGTACACCCGGGAATAGGAGACAATATGACGTTTTGGCGGCGCGCTTCGGAGCAGGTCCACAGGGGAATCAACCACAATGAAGCGACGAAGGAAGGCGAGCTGACGAAGCGCACTCGGAAGCGTGCGGCGGTCGCGGCGCTGCGCCGGGCGGTGGTCGAACCGCTCGAGCTGCGCACGCTTCTGGCGACATTGCCGTTGCCGGTGATGACCGACCACATCGATGTTGACATCGAGTCACGCGACAGCCTGAGCGCGGGCTGGGTCGCGGGATCGGACAGCAATTCGCCGTCGATTGCGTATGACCCGATGAACACGCAGCGGCTGGTGACGACGTACACGCGCAACGGCGAGGTCGTGGGCAGCTACTCGTTGAATGGGGGCAAGGACTGGGACGAGTTCGTGATTCCGCCACGACTGGCGGGTTACGCTCAGGCCAGCGATTCGAGTGTTGCGTTCGATCGCGCGGGGAATTTCTACCTGGTGTATTCGGAGCATGCCGCGGACAACAGCACCGGCGCGATTGTGCTGCAGAAGTATAACATGCCGGCGAATATGCACGCCGTGGCGCCGAACGACGGCGTGCCGGTTCTGACGGCGACCAAGGACAAGATAATCTGGTCTTGGTCCGGAAACGATGCGGCGGTGTCGCCGACCGTGGCGGTGGACAACAATCTGCCCAGTTTCACGGATGGCGGCCAGACGGTGACGGACGCGTATGCGGGGTACATATACGTGGCATGGGCGTCGGCGCCGGTTGGGGCGAATTCCAGCCGGATCAGGATGCAGGCGAGCAGCAATGGAACGACCTTCTCGGATCCCGTGACGGTCAGCACGGGCAATGCGGACGCCTCGCCGCGCATAGTGATCAGCCAAGGGACTGCGAATGGCCGGGTGACGCCCGGGCAGGTGACGGTCATCTGGGATGATTTCAGTAACGCGCAGCAGGACACGATTCGGTCCACCCGGATCACGGGCGGGTCGATCGGTGTGTCGAAGCCGCCGGTGACTGCCACCAAGGCGATCCCCGATGCCACAGCCCCCGTTCCCATTCCCCCCGACCCGCCCACCGGCCCCGATACCATGGGTCAGACCACATCGACCATTACGCTGCCAACAGATGCCGCGTTCACGATCACCGATCTGGACATAGATCTGAGCGTTACCCACGGGGACTTGAGCCAGCTTTGGATTCAACTGACGCTGCCCGGCGGCAACAACATCGTGCTGGTGTCGAACGGAGTTGACAGCGAGAATCCCCCCAATCAGATACCTGGAGGGCTGACCGGCGCCAACCTGACGAACACGATTCTTGATGACGATGCGTTCACCCCGATCGCGCAGCTGACGGGACAGGCCGCGCCGTACACGGGGCGATTCAACCTTGGTGGCGCATTGGCGGCCTTTTACAACAGGACACTGGCTGCTGCCGGGGCAGGCGGATTGGGCGGCAGCGCCTTTACGCTGACGATCAGGGATTACCACACCCCGACGAACGGAACGCTGAACTGGACCATACGGATGAACAGTTTCACCACGCCATCCAGCGTGGTGGCGACGACGCGAGTGCACGGGGCGGGGACTGCTCCGTATACCCTGACGGCGCCCGCGGCGCCGCTGGGCATCTCCCCGGGCGCGGTGATAGCGTCGGACAACACGCTGGGGCTGTTCAGCCCGTACCAGGGGCGGCTCTATGTGGCGTACGCGGATCGCCTAAACCCGGCGACCAATGCGGCGGACAACACGGACATCTTCCTGGCTTACTCCGACGACGGTGGCATCGGGTGGACGGTGCGAAAGACCGACCCGACGAACCCTCTGAGCACGCCGTTGCGGGTGAACGACGACAACGCGGTCGCCGACGGTTTCTCAGAAGGCGGCGCGAGCAGCGGCCGGCCGCAGTTCCAGCCCGCGATTGCCGTGGACCAGACCACAGGCACGCTGGTGATGTCGTATCTGGATGCGCGGCATGACGGCGTGCGGACGCGCGTTGCGACCTACGTGGCAACGAGCATCGACGGCGGGGCGACGTTCGGCCCCCAGACGTTTGCCAACGTGCCCAATGTGGCTGAAGACGCGATCACGGGCAACCCGGTCGTGCTGGGGCCGTTGCCGGACAATCCGTCGGCCAATGTCGATGCCGCCGTTGTCTTTGGCGAGCGGCAGGGCTTGGCGGTGGTTTCCGGGCGGATTTACCCGGTATGGGCAGGGAACCAGAATGGGTGGGACGTGGCCCAGAAGCAGGTGATGGACGGCACTCATATCTTGACGGCTTTGATGACGATTCCCGCGGGTCCGCGGATCGTCAGCAGCACGATGGGGCCGGTGGGGCAGTCCGGGGACACGGTGAACCCGGCGATGGTGGACGGCACGCCGCAGTTCAGTGCCATCCGCGTGCAATTTGACCGGATGATCGATCCGGCGAGCTTCACGACAAATGACATCAAGGTCTGGTATCGCGACACCAGCACGGGCAGCAACCTGGCGGGCGTGCCGGTTGCAATCGGGTCGGTGACGCCGCTGGATGCCGGGATATTTGGTCCGGCGGCGGCGGCCGGGGCGACGTTGTTCCTGGTGAAGATGGACGCTCCACAGTTGGCCACCGGCACCTACAGCTACGAGATTGCCCCGAACTATACAAGCCCCATCCGGCGGGTGGAAACGGTATTCGTTCCCGATGCGCCGACCACGTACACGGCCACAGCGGCCGGCCTGCAAGTGAATCTCCCGATTCCGTCGGTGGGCACGGGCGGCAGCGCGGTTGCGGCGGAGAATCTGACGACCTCGACGGTCACCGTGGCCGGTGTTCCAGTCGGCAAGGTTGTCGGCGGCGTGACCGTGAACCTGACGTTGACGCACGCCATGGACAAGGACCTGGTGCTCACACTGATTGGGCCGGACGGCACTCGCGTGGTTCTGGCGAATAACCGAGGCGGCAACACCGGCGCCGACTACACCAACACGACGTTTGACGACAATTCGATCGACCCGATCAGCACGGTCGATGCGCCTTTCACGGGCACCTTTGCCCCGGATGAGAGGCTGGGCGCCTTTCTCGGTGAAACGGCCAACGGCGTGTGGACGCTGGAGATCAACGACACCGCGGGGACCAACGTGGGCACGCTGGTGGGCTGGTCATTGACGTTGCGGACCGCCTATCCCGCCGTTGCGCCGTACGTGAATCTTGCGATTCCGGCGGTGGGCACGGGTGGATCGGGAAGCGCGAACCTTGACACGATCACCTCGACGCTCACGGTGGCGGGCCCCGTGGCCACCCGGATCATCACGCATGTTGCTGTCAACGTGCGGATCACGCACACTCGCGTCAGCGATCTGGTGCTCCGGCTGATTGCGCCGGATACGACGGAAGTGTGGCTCTCGACCAATCACGGCGGCGATACCGGCGCCAACTACACCAATACCACGTTCGACAGCAATGCCGGCGTGTCAATCAGCGACGCGAAGGCGACCGCGCCCTTCACGGGATGGTTCCGTCCGGAACAATCGCTGGACTGCTTAGTCGGCCGAGACGCTCTTGGGGATTGGAAACTGGAGATCCAGGACACGGGAGTGGGCAACACGGGCACGCTCGTTGCCTGGTCGCTGGACATACAGACTGCCGCCGTCACCAACTCACCGATGAACGTCGCGGTAGCGGACCAGGACGCAGACGGCACTGGCGGCGAGACCGCGAACATCAAGACCGCCGGCGACGTGTATGCGATCCCCAGGCCGGTGAGCAAGACCTCCTACAACGGCTCGTTCTTCACGGCCCCATTCGATCAGGACACGCTGCCGGTGGTTGTGCCCGGGCCGCACATCATCAGCCCCATTTACGCGGCGCCGGCGAATCAGGTGGGCCTGGCGATCCCGGCGGTGGGCGACGGTGGGACCGGCGATATCGCGCAGGACGTGACGACTTCCACGTTCACCGTCAACGCCAATGCGAATGCGACGATCAACGATTTGAACGTCTACCTGTCGCTGAACCACACGATGGTTTCGGACCTGAAAATCACGCTGATCGGGCCCGACGGGGCGCAAGCGGTGCTGGCGGATCACGTGGGCGGGGCGGGGCAGAACTTCCTGAACACGGTCTTTGATGACGCGGGCGATCAGGCGATCGCTGTGGGCGTTGCGCCGTTCACGGGCGTCTTCAGGCCGAAGACGCCGCTCAACGTCATGTTTGCCGGCAAGAAGCTGGCGGGCGAGTGGACGCTGCAGATCCAGGACAGCGTCGCCGCCAACAGCGGCACGCTGGTGAGCTGGTCGCTGCAGGCGCAGACGGCCAATGACAATCTCACCCTCAACAACAGCGTCGGTTTCATAGACGTGACGTTCGACCGCGACATGGACCCCGCGACGTTCACGGCGGACTCGATTCTGCGCATGGTCGGGCCTGCGGGGCTGGTTAATGGTCCCCGCCTGTATGTGGCGACGGAGAATCTGTACGTCTCGCCGGCGAGTAATTCCGGCAAGATTCTCGATGGCCCAAGTGGCGCAGCGCTGATTGCCCCGCTGACCATCGACGAAGACTACCGCATTGGCGACCTGAAGGTGCGGCTGAACATCGCGCACACCCGAGTGGGCGACCTGACGGTGCTGCTGATTTCGCCGACAGGTCTGATTGTCCCGCTGATCGTGAAGGCAGGCGGCGCGAACGCCAACTTTACCGACACGCTGCTGAGCGATGATGCCAATATCAGCCTTGCCACCGGCATAGCGCCGTTTAACGATCCGAACGGTTACAGGCCTGCCACGCCGCTGTCGGCGATGGATGAAGCCAGTATCCGCGGCACCTGGAAGCTGCAGGTTTCCGACGACACAGCCGGCCAGGCGGGCTGGCTCAGAGGTTGGTCGCTGATCGCCACGCCCAGCCAGTCGTCGTATACCGTGACAGGGGACCCCAACGGCACCGATCCGGACCCCGCGCATCCGCGGACGTTCCGGGTTGGTTTCCCGACCCAGAAGAGCAGCGGCACCTACACCATGACGCTGGCGCCAGGCATCACGTCGGCGGCAGGCGATGCGCTGGACACGAACCTGAACGCGGGCGTCGATCTTCTGCGTGGAACGTCTTCGGCGACAACGTCGGCTACGTTTACTAACAACGCGCAAAAGACGCTGAGCAATCTGGTGATTGCGGAGTCTACGATCACCATCAGCGAAGCCGATTCGTTCGTGATCTCCAACGATGGGTTCACGCTGCAAATGGACGTTGATTACCCCAACGACCCGGACCTGATGGCCACGCTGTATCCGCCGCAGGAACTGATGGATCAGGGTGCAGAGCCGATCACGATTTTCAGCAATGTGGGCAACACGGGCTTGCGAGCGAACTTCGCCGACACAATCTTCAGCGATGCGATGGGTGTCACCCCGGTGCAGAACGGCGCGGCGCCGTTCCTGGGCAGTTTCAAGCCGCAGATGGCATTGGCGAATGCCCAACTGATCGGCCAGAAGTCAGCGGGCATTTGGAGGCTGCAGATCACGAGCAGCGATGTCGTGTTCAGCCGGTCCGGCACGCTGAATTACTGGTCGCTGACGTTCCGGAAGCCCGTGCCCTCATCGGGGCTTGGCGAGGCGGTTGCCGACCAGTACACCACGGGGTTCCGGATCTTCACCATGGACCCGGCGAACCCGCTGTCGCACAGCGAGTGGACGAGCATCGGCGGCGCAACGACAGGCAACAACGCCAGCGCCGGCCGCGTCGGCGCCTTGGCGGTGGATCCATCCGATCCGACCGGCAATACGGTGTACGTTGGCGGCGCCAGCGGTGGCCTCTGGAAGACCACCAACTTCCTGACGACCGACCCGCAGGGGCCGATGTACCTACCGTTGACAGACTTCGGCCCGACCTCCACGCCGAGGCCCGGCACGAGCCCGATACCGGGCTCCGGCATGAAGATCAGCAGCATTGCCGTCTTTGGGCGCAACAGTGATCCGACCAAATCGATCATCTTCGCGTCCACGGGCGATCCGAACAAGAAAGAAAGCCAGATCGGCTTCCTGCGGAGCATGGACGGCGGGGCGACGTGGACCGTGGTGGATTCGGAGAAAATGACGGATCAGTATGGCAACCCGCTGGCGTGGTCTGCTCGCGACCACAACTTTGCCGACTCGATCGCCTATAAGGTCGTGGTGGATCCGCGCCCCACGCCGTCGGGCAAGGTGATCGTGTACGCCGCGCTGGCCGGCAGCAACTATGGGCTGTGGCGCAGCCTCGATAGCGGAGATACATGGCAGAATATGAACCCAAGGGCATGCACGGATGTCGTTCTGGATCCGAACAGCGGCTATTTCGACACGCTGAGCAATCCCACGGGCAATCTACAGACCATTTATGGCGCGTTCCCCGGTACAGGCAACGGTACAGGCGTCCTCATGAGCCCCAACCGCGGCCAAGTCTGGAATGCGATGTCGGGCACCATCGGCAACCCGCTGATCCAGGACGCCGACACCCCAGGTCACCCGGCGATCCCCGTGACGGCGGTGACTCCCAACTGGACGAACAGCCGCATTGTCCTGGCCAAGCCGGCGGCAACGGGCGTGCCCGTCCAGGATCTGCTCTACCAGGGCTGGTTGTATGCGGTGGTGGTCACCGCTGCGCCTGATGACCCTGTTGCCAGGTCCGTCCATGATGGCGGGCAGTTTGTCGGCCTGTATCTGACCAAGGACTTCGGGCAGAACTGGACGAGAGTCCAACTGAAGAACTACCAGCCGGCCAATCCGCCTTCGGGCTATCACGACGCAGTGCCTACTAATGATGCTGCCGCGGCTGATTATGACATCGTCAGTGATGCCCTTCGCATTCCGAATGGCCAGGGCCTCTACGACATCACGCTGGCCATCGATCCAAACGATTCGGATGTGGTGTACATCGGCGGGACGACAAACACGGGTGGGCCGGGGTTTATCCGCGTGGATACCACGGGCATCTCCGATCCGCACGCCTTCTTCGTCCGCGACATTGCGGGGACGGACCCGCTGACGCTGGTCAACCCGGGCACGCCGGGCAGCGCGATCAACCCGCTTGACAACCCCTACATCAACCTCATTCAGGATCCGCTCTCGCCGTTCCTCATGGACGCCACGGTGTTGGTGAGCAACGTCGATTCTCTGCCGGGGCGGGGCTTTGCGAACACGGGTATTGGCGCAAAGTGGATTGGTTTCGACAGCGGGCTGGGCGGAGCAATGAATCAGCACGCACTGGTGGCGGTCAAGGACCCGCTCACTGGTGGCACGCGGCTGATCATGGGCGACGACCAGGGCGTCGTCACCTTTGTCGATCAGGGCGGCGGGAAGCTGGCCACCGGCATCGGCACTGCGCAGACCGTCAGCGGCGCGCGCAACGGAAACCTCCAACTGGCCGAGTTCTTCCAGGGCGCGGCGCAGCCCACCAACAATGCGGCGAATGCGGCGAATGCGATGTTCTATGGCATGGGGATGAGCACCGGGTATCCGCAGTCGGCCTGGGATGTGCTTTCGACCGGAAACATCACCTGGACCGGGACCACCGGAAGCGGCACAAGCGTTGCCACCGACCAGCAGGGGCTTGGAACGCTCTATCAGTTCAAGTGGCCGGAGACCCCCGGTGTTAGCACCAATTTCTTCCAGGTGAACGGCATCGGACGAACGTCTGGCCTGCTGCAGAGCAGCAGCGACACGGAATACGCCAGCCATGACGCGCAGTGGCCTGATTTGGTCAGGCCCTATCTGCTCAGACCGGTCAGACCCGATCAAGTCAACAACCCCCAACTGATCGGCCCCAGATTCGACTTCAGGTATATCAACTCCAACTTCGCTCTAAACCCCATCGAGGGCGACCAGATCGTCATCGGATCGTCCGACGGTCGCATCTACGCCACTGAGAACGCGGGCCAGTTCTGGTCCCTGATCCGCACGCCGCGCAGCAGTCCCGGTTTTGTTCGGGCGCTGGCCTACGGAGCGCCCGATACCGATCCCCAGAATCCCGGGCAGAACGGCGCCACCGGTTTCTTCATCTACGCGGGCATGGCGCAATCAGCGAACATCTACGTCACCGTCACCGGCGGCGGCGACGACGGTAATGACTGGAACGAAGTGAGCTCGGGTCTGACTGGCAACACCGTCGCTCAGATCGTCACCAACCCGATGCGCACCAGCCACGAGGCCTATGCGGCGACTGACACCGGTGTCTTCCACATGGGCAATTCCAAGCTTGACCCTGGAGATCCTGCGCTCAAGTGGATTGACATCACCGGCAACCTGATGTACTCGCAGCAGACGAACACCACGGGCTTGCTGCACGATCCGTTCGGCGATCTGCAGTTGCGGCAGCAGCGGGTCACCGAGATCACGTCGGTTCAGGCGGATTGGCGGTATGCCATCCCGGATAACCCGAGCGATCCTGCAAGCCCGACCCATCCGGTGTTGTATGTGGGCACCAATGCGGGCGTGTATCGTTCGCTGGACGGGGGCAAGACCTGGACGCCGTTCCCCGATATTGCCCTCGATGGGGCGGCGCAGGCCGGCGGCTACATGCCCAACGTCCGCATCACCGATCTGGACCTGACCCTGGGCCGCATCGATTCGACGACCGGTCAGCCCGAGGTGTCGAGCGGGCCCGACGTGCTCCTGGCGACCACCTACGGCCGCGGCAGTTACGCGATCCGCGTGGCGCCGCTGATCATGCCCGGCAGCATCGTCCCCTTCAGGCTCGATCCGGCCAGCGACCGAGGCTTCTCCAACACAGACGGCATCACCAGCGCTACCGGGCTTAGCTTCCAGGGAATGAGCGAACAAACGGCGTTCGGCAACAAGGTGCGCATCACCCTGCTGGACATGGCCGATCCGCTTAACCCGATCCTCATCGGCGGGTACGATCCGGCCCTCGGCGAAGCGTCGGCCATCTATACGGACGCGACGGGCAAGTTCACGGTTGCGGCGAATCTCGGCGTGTTTGCCACCGGAGGCACGAAGATCATCGGCGTGCAAGCCACCGACGATGCCGGCGCGGTGGGTCCGATCGTCACCACCTCGGTGACGGTGGATGTCAGTGCGCCGGACGTGACCCCGGCGACCCTTACGCCCCTGGAAGGAATGGCGGTCAACGGCACCGTGGCCACGTTCACCGATCCCGACGAGGCCGTCATCGCGAACATGACCGCCACCATCGACTGGGGCGATGGCTTACCAGTACGCCCCTGCAACATCGTTGCCAATGGCAGCGGCGGCTACAACGTCGTTCCCCAGTCGTCGCATACCTACGTTGAAGAAGGGCCTTACACCATCAGCATCACCGTCACCGATGCCGCGGGCAACGTCACCACGGCGACGAACCCCATCACCGTCGCCGACCGCGCAGTGATCCCCACCGGCGGCTACACCTTCACGGCTACCGAAGGCGCCGCCTCCACGGAGCAGACGGTCGCGACGTTCACAGACCCCGCCGGCGCCGAGGGCCTGAGCGACTATTCCGCGGTCATCGACTGGGGCGACGGCTCCACCTCCGCGGGAGTCATCACCGTCAACGCCGGCAGCCTCTTCGCGGTCAAGGGAAGCCATACCTATAGCGAGGAAGGCACCTACCCGATCAGCACGACCATCAGCCACGATGCCGCGCCCACAGCCAGCGCAACCAGCACGGCCAGAGTGTCGGACCTGGCGGTGATCGTGACCGGCGGGTTCACCATGGCGACCCCCGACGGCGATCCGCTGACCAACAAGGTTGTCGCGACTTTCACAGATCCAGGCGATCCACTTGGCGTTGAGCCTTTGACCGACTATTCGGCCACGATTGCCTGGGGCGATGGAACCACATCGGCTGGCGTGATCACCTACGACGCCCTCTCCAAGGTCTTCACCGTAACCGGCACCCATCTGTATGCCGATAACGGCGACTACATCGTGGTGACGACCATCACTCACGATACCGCGCCCACGGCCAGCGGAACCAGCCTGGCCAGCGTGACCGATACCCCGATCACGGCGGCCGGCGGATTCACCATCGCTGCCGACGAAGGCGCTGCGTTCGCCAATCAGATCGTGGCGACGTTCACCGATCCTGGCATCATCAGAGGTGTGGGAAGCTACATTGCCACAATCGCCTGGGGTGATGGCACGACCTCGGGCGGCGCGATCACCTATGACCCGGTCGCCCAGGTCTTCCTCGTCAGGGGCGGCCATACCTATCCCGAGGAAGCCGCCTACACCATCACCACGACGATCCGCCACGGCACAACCACGCCAGCGGTCGTAACCAGCTCGGCCACCGTGGCCGATGTGCAGGTGCTGCCGGTAGGCGGGTTCACGGTCTCAACCACCGAAGGCGTTGTTGCCGCCACTCAGACCGTCGCCAGATTCACCGATCCAGGCGGCGCCGAGGCTCTGACCGACTACTCCGCCACAATTGATTGGGGCGATGGATCCAACTCGGTTGGTGTGATCAGCTACGACCCGACTGCCAAGGTCTTCGCGGTCAGCGGCAGCCACAAGTACACGCTGCAAGGCACTTATCCGATCACCACGACGATTCGCCACGACACCATGCCCGCGGTGAGCGCAATCAGCTCGGCGACCGTGGCCGACGTGCCGATGGTGCCGACGGGCGGATTCACGATCGCCGCCAGCGAAGGCATCGCAACGACGGTGCAAACCGCGGCGACGTTCACCGATCCGAGCGGGCCCAGGGAACTGACGAATTACTCGGCAACGATCAACTGGGGCGATGGCTCGGTAGCGGACGCCACGATCACCTACGATTCAGTGTCCAAGGTTTTCTCGGTTGTCGGCAGCCACCTCTACGCCGACAACGGTACTTATCCCGTCACCACGACAATCCAGCATGCCGCGTCGGCGCCGGTTACGGCGGTGAGCTCGGCATCGGTGCAGCAGGCCGAAATGACCCCGGCGATAACCGGCGCCGCGGTCGCGTTCGTCGGCAAGTCGGCCAGCTTCTCGCTGATGGTCGCCGATGTCTCCGGCGCCGATCAGGCAGCAGGATTCGCGCATGCGATCAATTGGGGCGACGGAACGCCGGTTGAGAACATCGCCGCCGCCGCCAACAACGGCGCGGGCGTGGTCCTCACACACACCTACCAAGTCGCCGGCTCGTTCAGCATCCAGGTGACGACGACCAACCGCAGCAGCGAGACCGCCGGCACCGGCATGTCGGTCCAGGTTATGGAGCCGACCGGGCTGGGCACGGTCGCGATCAACGGCAGCGGCATCCAGCGATCGAGCATCGACACCATCAGCTTCCAGCCAATCTTCGACGGCCAGATCCTATCGGGGATCTCGACGGCGAACCTCAAGCTGGTTGGCAACGGCGGCGCGGTCGTGCCGTTGACTGCCGCCAAGATCAACTACGACGCGGCCACGGCCACTGCGACGTTGGATCTGAGCAAGGTTGCCTTGCCCGATGGAAACTACCAGTTGCAGGTGAAGCTCGGAACCGGCGTTGTCCAGACCATCAGCTTCCACAAGTTGACCGGCGACGTCGATGGCACCGGCACCGTCGATTACGTTGATCAAGGGATTATCCAGGCGAGCCTGGGCAAGTCGTCAGGCCAGACTGGATTCGATCCCAACGCCGACGTGAACCACGACGGCACCGTGACCAACGCCGACCTGAAGGTCGCGCAGGGCGCATACCGCAATACCATTGCCATTAAGTCGGTGACGCTGGGGCTGACGTCCAAGGCGCCGAGGGTCAAAGCGATCGGATTTGGCACGTTCAAGACCCGCGGCACCGCCAAGGCGATCGATCTGATCATCCGTAACAATGGAACGGTTGCGATGAGCGTCCAAAGCCTGCTCATAACGGATGCCACTCGGTTGTTCACCATCATGTCCCCGAAAGGCCTGTGGACCAAGCTGCCGAAGAGGACCATTCTGAAGGCAGGCCAGAGCATGACGGTCCGGATCTACTTCACTCCGGGCACTCCAAAGACGGTGTGGGCAAGCCTGGGCTTCTCGTACAGCATTGGCAAGAAGAGCATAAAGGTTGCGGTGCCGACCTGGGCCGTGGTCCGCCGGTAACCGGCAGGCCAGGCCAGATGGCTGAGCCATGGCGAACCCTGCGAAGCACATCGTGCCTCGCAGGGTTTACCTCGTTATGGGAAGAGCCCGCGGCGACGTGCTGGGCGGCCGGTGTTGACACAAGAACATCAGGATTTATGTTCTACTTGTGAAAAAAATCGGAATCATCGGCGGATCGGGGCTCGACGACCCAAAAATCCTGAAAAATCCGGTAGAAAAGAGGCTTTCCAATCAATACGGACAACCGTCCTCGGGTCTCACTTGCGGAAACATCAACGAGGTCGATGTTGTGATCCTGGCCCGTCACGGGAAAGGTCATGTCATCCCGCCCAGCGGGGTCAACTTCCGGGCGAACATCTTTGCACTCAAAGAGGAGGGCTGCTCGCACATCCTGGCGGCGACCGCGGTGGGTTCGCTGCGGGAAGAGATCAAACCCGGGAATCTGGTCTTCCCGTCTCAGTTCATTGATCACACCCGGAACCGAGCCGCCACCTTCTTCACCGACAAAGTGGTTCATACGCCGATGGCTCATCCATTTGACGGCAAACTCCGGGACCTTCTTTGCCAGACCTGTGATGAAGAGGGGTATCGTTATAATCGCGATGTGACGGTGATCACGATCGAGGGGCCGCGGTTTTCGACGAAAGCCGAGAGCATGATGTTCCGCTCCTGGGGCGCGGATATCATCAACATGTCAACCTGCCCGGAAGTGGTCCTGGCCAACGAACTGGGAATCCCGTATCAGACGATCGCGATGGCAACGGACTATGACTGCTGGAAGGAAGACGAAGCACACGTCACCTTCGAGATGATCGTCGAACGGATGAAGGAGAACGCCGAGAAGGTGAAACAGCTCCTGATAAAGGCCGTCTCGAAAATTTGAACCCGCACGGGACTATCGCGCATGAGAGTCAAACAGAATCACTACAGAACCGTCTGGATGGACCGCCAGTCGGTTTTCATGATCGACCAGAATCTCCTGCCATTTCAGTTCGAGATCTTCGAATCCAAGACGTACAAGGAATCCTGCGCGGCGATCAGGAACATGACCGTGCGCGGCGCCGGCGCGATCGGGGCGGCGGCGGCCTTCTCCATGGCACAGGTGATTCTGAGCGCACCGGAGCAGAATTTCTGGGCCTACGCCGAAGAGGGGAGAAAAGAGATCGAAAACACACGGCCCACCGCCCAGAACCTGTTCTACGCGGTTGACCGGGTCTTGGGGGCCGCGAGGAAGTCCCAAGTTCCGAAAAAGGCGGCACTGGAAGAGGCCCAATCGGTTGCCGACGAAGACGTGCGCTCCTGCCAAGCCATCGGCGAAACAGGCGCCACGCTGATCAAGGACAACGCGAGAATCCAGACGCACTGCAACGCCGGCTGGCTTGCGTTCGTCGACTACGGGACCGCTCTATCCCCCATCTATGCGGCGGCGAAAGCTGGGAAAAAGGTCTTCGTCTATGTCGATGAAACCCGCCCTCGAAGCCAGGGCGCGAGGCTGACCGCTTGGGAACTGTATCACCAGGACATCCCCCACGCGATTGTTCCCGACAACGCCGGGGCGTATCTGATGTCCATCGGCAAGGTCGATCTCATGATCGTCGGCGCCGACCGGATCGCCGCCAACGGCGACACCGCCAACAAGATCGGAACCCTGGAGAAAGCGATCGCCGCCAAGGAATTCGGCGTCCCGTTTTACGTCGCGGCTCCGCGGTCCACCTTCGACCTCAACTGCAACGACAAAGACGGCATCCCGATCGAGCAGAGAGACGAGGAAGAAGTGTTGTATCAGATCGGCCTGACCCAGAGCGGCAAAATCGAGAAAGTGCTTGTCGCCAGCCCCGGATCAAAGGCAGTGAATCCCGCGTTCGATGTGACGCCCGCCAAGTACATCACGGGGATCATCACCGAGAAAGGGATCGTGACCCCGTCGAGAGCCAGCATTGCCAGATTGTTTGGCCGGTAATCCGCTTGAGCGGTTTGCAGGTCAGTGCAGCACATATCCGCAATGCTCGAACCATCCTCTGGCGTTGCCGGAAGTGCAAAACGCTCTAGACCTGCAGGATTTCCTGTTTCTTATGCTCGATCAGTTCGTCGACCTTGGTTTCGTACGACTTGGTCAACTCCTGGATCTGGTCCTTGCCTTTCTTGGCGTCGTCCTCGGTGATGATGCCGCCCTTCTCCTCGGTGTCGATGAGTTTGTTGGCGTCGCGGCGGGAGTTGCGGATGGAGATCTTGCTGGTCTCGGCCATCTGCTTGCACTGGCCGGCCAGTTGGAGGCGGCGCTCCTGGGAAAGGGGCGGCAGGACCAGGCGGATCTGTTTGCCGTCGCTGTGGGGCGTCAGGCCGATGTTGCAGTCGTTGATGGCGCGCTCGATTGCCTTGATGTCCTGCGGGTTGAACGGCTTGATGAGGATCTGCGTGGCCTCGGGGATGTTGATCGCGGCGATCGAGCGGATGTTGGTGGGCGAGCCGTAGTAATCGACTTTGATGTGCTCGACCAGCGCCGGCGACGCTCGGTTGGTGCGGATGCCGCGCAGCTCCTGCTTCAGGTGCTCGGAAGCTTTTTCCATATGTTCTTCGCAATCGAACAGGATGTCGTCCAGTGGCATAGCAAACCTCGAAAGAATTCAGACAGACGCTCACGAAGGAACAATTTGCGTGCCGACGTTCTGGCCGGTCACGACCCGCATGATATTGCCGTTGGTCTTCAAATTGAAGACCACGAGCGGCAGCTTGCGCTCCATCAGGAGGGTGATCGCGGTCAGGTCCATGACCCGCAGCTTCTCGCGGAGGACCTGTTCATAGGTGATATGCTCGTAAAGCTTGGCCGTCGAGTCTTTCTTGGGGTCGGCGGAATAGATGCCATCGACCTTGGTGGCTTTGAGGACGACATCCGCCTGAATCTCGGTGGCGCGGAGCGCGGCGCAGGTGTCGGTGGTGAAGAATGGGTTGCCGGTGCCGGCGGCAAGGACAATGGCCCGGTGCTTTTCGAGGTGGCGGATCGCGCGGCGACGAATGAACGGCTCGCAGACGCTGTGCACGGAAATCGCCGACAGAACACGCGTCGGCTGGCCCGCTCTTTCAAGCGTTTCCTGGAGGGCCAATGCGTTGATGACCGTGGCGAGCATGCCCATGTAGTCAGCCGTGGCGCGGGGAATCAGCCCCGCTTCCGAGAGCTTCTCGCCGCGGATGAAGTTCCCGCCTCCAACGACGATCGCCAGTTGCACCCCGAGCTTGCCGACTTCAGCGATCTGCCGGGCGATGTTCTCCAGCTCGACGGTGTCGATGCCGTAGCCGCGGTCGCCGCACAGACCTTCGCCGCTGATCTTTAGCAGAATACGCTTGTACTTCAGTTCAGACATATCAAGGGCATTATAACAATATCGCGGCGAAGGGCGAACCGAAACGCACCCGCTACTGACTTGGCGGGCAATTGCCGATATTCTGATCTATATGAACGTGGTCTTGATCGGCTATCGCGGCAGCGGCAAAACGTCCATCGGACGAAGGCTTGCGGATCGGCTTTGGCAGAAGTTCTACGATGTGGACGACCTGATCGTGCAGAAAGCAGGCAAGACCATCCGCGAAATCTTCGAGCAGGACGGCGAAAATCATTTCCGGAACCTGGAGACACTGGCGCTGCGGGAGCTGCTTGCGATTCCACAGCAGGTGCTCGGCCTGGGCGGCGGAACGCTCGGACGCGAAGAGAACCGAAAGATGCTGCGAGAGTCCGGCGATAAGATCTTCTTCCTGCGATGCGAACCGGAGGTGCTGCTGGCGCGCGTCCAGGCGGACCCAAGGTCAAGCCAGACCCGCCCGAACCTGACCAGCCTCGGCGGCGGAATCGACGAGATACGGCTCAAACTGGCCGAACGCGAGCCGCTCTACCGGCAAGTCAAGCACGCCGAAATCGACGTCAGCACCTTGACCGTGGACGAGGCGGTGGCGCACATCGCGAGATTGCTTTAGTAAATTGCCAGTTGACGATTGCCAGTGGCCAGTAGAGGCGCACTGGCAACCGCCAACTGGTCACTGACAACTTGAAACATGATTCATCTGATCTTCTGCATTTTCCTGTTTCTGCTGGGCGCTTCGTTTGGCAGTTTCCTGAACGTCGTGGTCTGGCGGCTGCCGCGGTGGGGGTTCTCATCGCTCGCCTCACCTCCGTCGCATTGCCCTGAATGCGAGCATCGGCTCGCGTGGCGAGACAATATCCCGGTGTTCGGGTGGATTTTCCTCAAAGGACGCTGCCGGTATTGTGCGCAACCGATCTCCGTACGCTACCCGATTGTGGAGGGCGTGACGGGGACACTGTTTGTCTTCTACTACTTGATGTTCTTCGTGTACCACCTCTCGCCCTGCGCGCCGGCGCCGACCGGAAAACTCGATATCTTCGGGCGGATCATCTACGAGCCGCGGCTGATGATGGGCATCTTCCAGGATTGGCCGATCTTCTCCCTATACCTGTTCCTGGTGTGGTGCCTGCTCGCGGTGAGTCTGATCGATGCGGAACTGTTCGAAATCCCGCTGATCATCCCCTGGGCGATGGCGGCACTCGGAATCGTCGTGCATACCCTGATCGATTCCCCCATGGTTCCCGGTGCGCTGAATCTGACGGACCCGATGGGAATCTCGGCCGGGTTGGCGGCGGGGGGAGCGGTCGGGCTCATTCTAAGCATTGCGCTGTATCAGAAAGGGATCATCCCGGAAGCGTTTGCGGACGGCGAGCCGGGGCTTGAGGTCGATGAGCTGGCTTATGCCGCTGCGGTTTCGGCGGCCAAGGAACAAGGCCACGAGCCCCCCCAGCGCCCGACGACCCGCGATTACACCAAGTCGGAAATCCGCGGCGAAATTCGCAAGGAAATCATGTTCCTCCTCCCCCCGCTGCTCTGTTCGCTCGTGGCGGCGTGGGCAACGCAGTCCCTGCCAGGGCTCAACCGCGCCTGGCGGGGCGTGCTGCAATATCACTGGCTCACCGGCCTGATGGGCGCGGCGCTCGGAGCGATGGTGGGGGCGATGGTCGTGTGGCTGGCGCGAATCCTGGGAACCCTGGCCTTCGGCCGGGTCGCAATGGGGCTCGGCGACGTTCACCTGATGTTCGGTGTGGGTGCGATCATCGGCGGAGGAGCCGCGACCGTCGCGTTCTTCCTGGCCCCATTCATGGGCCTGCTCGTGGGCCTCTATATGCTGATCTTTCGCAAGCGGCACGAATTGCCCTATGGCCCTTATTTGTCATTGGCCACCGGTGCGGTCATACTGTTCTATTGTCCGATCTCGCAGTACCTGCAGCCGGGAATCCAGGGGTTGCTGCAGATCGTGCAGGGGCTTGTCGGGGCGTAGCGGCCAAGCTTGTGGTCGCCCGGCGTCTTGTGGGCCCGGAGAAGGGTGAACCGAAGGTTCGCCCCTACAATGTCAAGAGAGGCCATATGGGAACATTCTGGCTGAAAGTGAAGGCTTGGACGAAAGTCACCCTGCTGGTGTTGGTGTTGGTGCTGGTGGTGATCTTCGTCATCTTGAACCTGTCTGCCGTGGTGGAGCCAAAGTTGTCGCTGATCTTCGCCAGCTACGACCGGCCCAACCTGCTCGTGGTGCTGACCCTGACCAGCCTGATCAGTATTGTCGGCTGGACACTGATCGGGACCGTGGTGAAAACACTGCGGCAGCTTCGCGAAGCAAGGCGACGAAGCATGGAAACGAGGTTGACCAAGGATGTCGCGGACATGAAGGCCAAAGCGGCCATGCTCCAAACACGCGGGGAGAAGCCAAACACCGGCCAAGAACAGACCCCCGAAGCGTAAGATCACTCACAATACGGCCAAGTCCTTGACGGGCCGCCAATTTGGTTTAGCATTTTTCCCTGTCAACACCGGGCAAAGGCGAATGAAAGGAGTCGATCATGTTTGGCTTACGGATGGGCGTGTGCGTTTCTCTGCTGGGTTGTCTGGTCTCTCTGGGCTGCTCCAGCAACAAGAATCCCGATGAGTTGTCCGCACTGCGACAGCAGAACCAGCAGTTGCAATCGCGGCTGACCGAGGCCGACAGCAAGCTCAGGGCCGCGCCCGACGCAACGCAACTCCAGGCTCTGCAGAACGAAATTGCGCAGCGAGAAGCCCGCATCAAAGAGCTGGAAGGCCAGCTCCAAAAGGGCGACGCAGGTTCCGCCAGCGATCCGGAGCTCAAGGGCATCAAAGCCACCTATGACCGCAAGAAGGGCGAGCTGACCGTCGCCGTGCCGGGCGATATCCTGTTTGCGCCGGGTATCGCAACTCTGAAGCCGGAAGCGCAGACCACGCTGAACAAGATCGTCCGGGCGATCAAAAAGGATTACCCCGGCAAGAGGGTCCGCGTCGAAGGTCACACCGATACCGACCCCATCCGCGCCAGCGGCAAACAGTGGATCGACAACCTCGATCTGTCGCTGAACCGCGCGGCCGCCGTGACACGCCACCTGGAATCGCAGGGGCTCGCCAAGAAGCAGATCTCCACCGTGGGCTACGGCGAGAATCACCCCAAGGCCACCAAGGCCGCCAGTCGCCGGGTCGAAATTGTCGTCGTGGTCGGATAGCATCAACCTAGGGCCCGCTTCAGCGGACCGTTTTGTCGCGTCCGCTCAAGCGGACCCTACGGATGGCTTTCTGACATGATCGCGATTGTTGACTACGGAATGGCGAACCTCCGCTCCGTGCAAAAGGGCTTCGAAGAAGTCGGCTTCAGCGCCGACATCGTATCCACACCCCGCGACATCGAGCGCGCGGACAAGATCGTCCTTCCAGGCGTTGGCGCGTTCCAGGATGCGGTCGCGGCGCTCCGGGAAAAGGGCTTCGCCGAACCGCTGGTTCGGCACATCGAGAAAGACAAACCGTTTTTGGGGATCTGCCTGGGCTTGCAGATGCTCTTTGACGTCGGCTACGAGGACGGCGTGCACCAGGGGCTGGGCGTGCTGGGCGGCAAGTGCATCCGCTTCGACGTTGACATGACGCTAAACCTGAAGGTGCCGCACATGGGCTGGAATCAGCTCGAGCGAAAAAGCGACTCGCCGCTCCTGCGCGGCCTGCCGAATCGGTGCAACGTCTACTTCGTCCACGGCTACCACGTTGTGCCGGACGACCCGGCGGTAATTGCCACGACCACCGACTACGGCGGACCGTTCGTCAGCAGCATCTGGCGTGGAAACCTCATCGCAACTCAGTTCCACCCGGAAAAGAGCCAGAAAGTCGGGTTGGCGATGCTGGGAAACTTCGCGAGGCTGTAAGGGTTCGCCGCGGCTCCGCAGATGAAATGCCGAGTGAAACGTAGCGGGCTTTCGGACATGCCTCGCGATCAGTAGGATGCCACCAGTGGGGCAGCTTGTACCTAAGCGGAGAATGTGCAATGCGGCAACTGGTGGTTATGTTGGTTGCGGTGGCATGGGTCGGATGTACGCGGACATCGAAGCCGGAAGGGGGGAAGTTGGCCACGACGATGCCCGCCGTCGCCGCGTGGAAGATGAGGCCGCTGCCGCAAAGCCAGGCCAATTTCATTGTGGTCGGCGACTGGGGGTCCAACAGCAAAGAACAGCGGATGGTCGCCGCCGCCACCGCCGAGTATGTGCAAGCTGCCGGCGTGCAGTTCAACGGCGTTTTGGGCATCGGCGACAACATGTATGACAAGCTGAAGGACGGCGCCCGGGATAAGATGTTCCGCATCAACTTCGAGGAGATGTACGACCCGCAGCGGCTGAATTTCCCCTTCTACCTGGCGCTGGGCAACCACGATTACGATAACGATTCGGTGATCCACGAACTGGAATACGCCAGGCTGAATCCGCAGTCGCGGTGGAAACTGCCGGCCAAGTGGTATCGGGTCGATTTGCCGGAGCCTCGGCCGCTGCTGACGGTGCTGGTCCTGGACACCGATCGGCATCGGCTGAGCAAGGCGGACTGGGCGAAGCAGACGGCGTGGCTGGAGGAGGAACTGGCCAAGCCGCGAAAGACCCAATGGCTGGTGTGCGCCGCGCATCACGGGCCATTCAGCAACGGAGCGCATGCTGACAACGGGGTGATTCAGAGGGAACTGGGGCCGCTGATCAAGAAGTACAACGTGGACTTTTACCTGTCGGGGCACGATCACGATCTGCAGCATCTTCAGGTGAAGGGCTGGTGGACGACGTTCGTGCTGGCCGGGGCGGGTGGACGCGAGCAGAAGCCGATGTCGCGGGAATTGCGGGGGGCCTTTTCACGGAAGCTGTTCGGATTTGCCCATCTGCGATTTTCCGCGGATCGGGTGGAAGCGAAATACATCAACGCGACCGATGGGCAACTTGTGCACCATTTCGTGAGATACCTGGACGGGCGGATCGAGGTGATGGCGACGACGCCCAGCGATAAGACGGACGGAATCAGGCGGTATTTCAGGGTGTTTGATGAAGGGGACAAGACGACGCCGGTACTGCCGTCGCTCGACCCGGCGCCGGGCGAGGATGACGAAGATTGGGAATCCCCGTCGTCGTAAAGCGGGGTGCCGACGCTCACGCCATCCGGCGAACGGGACGGCGGGTCAGCAGCAAGGCGGCGACGAAGAAGATCAGGGAACCCGGCTCAGGGACCGGCGGCTGAACTGGGGGGTTGTCTGGCGGTAGGGGGGAAATGTCGGGGGGCGGCGGCCAACCACCATTGCCCCGGCCGCCGTGGAAAGTGCGATCCGGAACGTACGGCCAGAGGTCGTGGTAGCCGGGGGAGCCGATGTTGTAGATCTCGGCAAAGCGGGACCACGCAGCGGGAGGAATCCAGAGGTCTTCCTTGCCCGCAACGCTCGGCCCAAATCCCCAGGTGGGGTGCGATGCCAGCGAAATGGGCGGCACCACTCGCTCAAATCCGATGGCGTACCCGCTGGGCAGAAACTGGTCGACAGGGTGGTCGATGCCCCCGGGCATGCTCAGGTCCACCGGCGCCGAATCCACGGGAATCATTACTTCTGGATTGATGAACTCCGAAACGGGCACAAATGGAATGTAAGGCAGTGGCGGCTGGGGCAGGATCCCAATCGGCACATGCAACTCCCCGAACATCTGTGCGGAGAACAACAGGGAGACGGCCAACATCGCGCCGGCAACAGCCAAACCAGTCCTGCGCACAGAACGGCGACGAAAGCTCATCTTGTCCACCTTTCTGCCCTCGGTACAGCAGCGCTGGACCTGCTTGCTTTATCGGATTGAATGGTATTTCCTCATCATCACCCCGATCGTGATACGGCGCAAGGCGATATTATGGGACCGAATCGCGGTGTGAGCGGGATGCCCGTGTGCTTGCATAGCCCTTGGTCGCGGTTACACTCCTGACCGTCCCATCTGTATAGGAGAATGCTCATGACAAAGAGTAACTCGAAGTACCGGTTCTCGTTCGGTCCCTGGAACATCCATGAGGGAGGCGATCCGTTTGGGCCGACCGTGCGGCAGCCGCAGGCCTTCTCGGAGAAACTGAAACTGTACAAGAAGCTCGGATTTGACGGGGTGCAGTTCCACGACGACGACGCGGTGCCGGACCTGAACAAGCAATCCGCGGCGGCGACTGTGAAGCAGGCTACGGAACTGGGCAAGCTGCTGAAGGATGAAGGGCTGGCGCCGGAGTTCGTGGCGCCGCGGCTGTGGGAAGACCCGCGGACGATTGACGGCGGGTATACGTCCAATGATCCGGAGTGCCGGAAGTACGCGATTGAGCGGTCGGTGCTGTGCGTGGACATCGCGACGGCCTTGGGGTGCGACTTGATCGTGCTGTGGCTGGCGCGTGAGGGGACTTACATCCGCGAGTCGAAGAATGCGCGGCAGGCGCACGAGTGGCTGATGCTGGCGATCAACAAGATGCTGGGGCGGAACAAGAAGGTCCGGATCGCGATCGAGCCGAAGCCGAACGAGCCGATGGACCACGCGTATGTGCCGACGATCGGGCACGCGATCGGGATGGCGTATGCGTCGGACGATCCGAGCCGCGTGGGTGGATTGATCGAGACGGCGCATGCCAAGCTGGCGGGGCTGGACCCGTCGGACGAGATGGCGTTTGCGCTGTTCCACAAGAAGCTGTGGAGCGTGCATCTGAATGACCAGAACGGGCTGAAGTTTGACGAGGACAAGAACTTCGGGGCGGCCAACCTGCGGGAGGCGTGGAACCAGGTGCGCGTGCTGGAAGAGGCGGGGTATGCGGACACGGGTGCGTTCATCGGGTTGGATGTGAAGGTGATGCGGACGCAGAAGCAGGAGAAGAACACGGCGCATCTGTCGAACAGCAAGCGGTTCTTTGAATTGCTGGTTCAGAAGGTGCGGGGTTTCGATAAGAAGGCGGAGGCGGAGTTCGTCAAGGCGAGGGACTATGAGGGGCTGGAACGGATGGTGATCGAGCACCTGCTGGGGGTGTAAATATCATTATATTGCGACAAAAAGAACCCAGGGTTTTGGCCCTGGGTTCGTTCTTTTACGGCAAAGCTGCGATCAAGCTCAATCAATGAGCGGATACAGGTCGCCCCCCCTAAAACGCGGAACAACGATCGACGAGTATTGTTTCTTGCTTATGCGACGGCGGTGCGTGTGCTTCGCGTGTTTACGTGATCGCGGGGTGTGGTTTTGGCGATGGCGATTCATAGTGCACCTCCTAGTTGTTACTTCACATCGGCCAACTTGACCGGCTCGTGCTTGTCGGCGGAGAGGAGGACGGCTTCGAGGACGCGCTGGGTCTGGTAGGCGTCGGCGAAGTCGGGGATGGGGACGGTGGGGTCCTGGCCGGCGAGGACCTTGAGGATATCGAAGGCCATGTTGGTGAAGGCGTGTTCGTAGCCGATGATATGGGCGTCGGGCCACCAGGCGTCGACGTAGGGGTGGGAGCCGCCGTGGGTGCACATGATTTCGGTCCAGCCCTGGACTTCGCGGGGGCGGGTGGCGTCGTAGAAGGAGAGCCTGTTCATGTCCTCGAAGTTGAACTTGAGGGAGCCTTTGGTGCCATTGATTTCGAAGCCGTTGCGGTTCTGGTTGCCGGTGGCCTGGCGGGCGGCTTCGAAGGAAGCGACAGCGCCGCCGGAGAATCGGGCGAGGAAGAGGACGGTGTCATCGACGGTGACTTTGCCCTTTCCGGAGCCGGACTTGATGCCGGCGGCGATGCCGCCGGCGGCGGAGCCGGCCATGAGGGTTCGTTCCTTGACGAAGGTTTCGGCGATGGCGCCGACGATGGTGGTGATTTCCTGGCCGGTGACGAAGCGGGTCATGTCGACGATATGGGCGTTGAGGTCGCCATGGGCGCCGGAGCCGGCGAGTTTTTTATCGAAGCGCCAGACGAGGGGGATGCTGTCGTCGGCCCAGTCCTGGAGGTAGAAGGCGCGGACGTGTCGGATATCGCCGACGGCGCCCTGCTTGACGAGTTTGTGGGCCATGGCGACGGCGGGGCAGCGGCGGTAGTTGTACCAGACGAAGGATTTGACCCTGGCTTTTTTGGCGGCATCGGCCATGTCGCGGGCTTCGGTGAGTGTGCCGGCGATGGGTTTTTCGCAGGCGACGTTTTTGCCGGCGGCGATGGCGGCCTTGGCGGGGGGGGCGTGCATGAAGTTGGGGGTGACGATGTCAACGAGGTCGATGTCGGGTGAGGCGACGGTCTTCTGCCAGTCGGTGGAGAAGTTTTGCCAGCCCCACTTGCCCATGGCTTGGGGGTTTTCCTCGGGGAGGGCGAAGGCGGTGTGCATGACGGGTTTGATGGGGGTTTTGAAGAAGCGGGAGACCTGGCCCCAGGCGTTGGAGTGGGTGCGACCCATGAAGCCGGCGCCGATCAGTGCGATGTTGACGAAGTCTTTCTGAGGCATGACTTTTCCTTTCTCAAATGTCCACTTCTCGCTCTCGTCTGCTCGTTATGTTGCAGTGCCGGTGAATATAGACGCGCTATGGGGCGGATGCAAGGATCGGAATGGGGGGGGGAAAATGATGAATGATGAATGATGAATGATGAATCAGAGACCGCGAAGGCGCGAAGGGGCGACGTAGATTCTGATTCCTGGGGATCGGTTGGGGCGTAAGTTTTGGGCGTGGGGGGTGTTGGGGGGGAAATGGGTTCGTTTTGTTGGTTGT
>JAPLNB010000301.1 GCA_026693085.1 Planctomycetota bacterium
TCCCCTCCCCCCCATGCTGGCAACTGCCAACCAACCCCTGCCAACCACTCCGACAAAACGAACCCATTTCCCCCATTCAAAAATCAAAAATCGAAACTCAAAACTCCCCCAACCCCTTGTCAATCCAAAGGCCCCCCAAAACCACCAGGGGGTCCACAGGGGGAGAAAAGGGGGTCCGCCGAGGGGTCTCAGGCGGGTTTCCCGGGGGTTTCCGGGGGTCCGCCGGGGCATTCTTCCCGAAACCCGAAACCCGACCCCCGAACTCACCACCCCTCATTTCCCGATCCGCTCCATGCCGCCCATATAGCCACGCAACGCCTCGGGCACCGTGATCGAGCCGTCGGCGTTCTGGCATAGCTCCATGATCGGAATCAGGATTCGCGGGCTTGCGATCACCGTGTTGTTCAGCGTGTGGCAGATCTTCGTCTTGCCATCTGCATCGCGATAGCGCAAGTTCAATCGCCTCGCCTGGAATGCGTAGAACCGCGACGCCGAATGCGTTTCGCCGTACCCTCCACGCGACGGCATCCATGTCTCAATGTCGTACTTGGCCGCCTGCCCCTGCCCCAGATCGCCAGTGCACACCTGCACCACTCGGTACGGCAGATTCAGCTTCTGAAGGACCGCCTCGGCGTTGCCAAGGATCTCCTGATGCCACCGCTTGGACTCCTCGACGTCATTGCGGCAGATGATGACCTGCTCCACCTTGTCGAACTGATGGATCCGATACAGGCCGGCCGTGTCTTTGCCATAGGTTCCCGCCTCCCGCCGGAAACACGGGCTCATGGCGACGTACTTCCGCGGCAGCGACTTGCCGTCGAGGATTTCGTCCATGTGGTACGCCGTCAGCGCAACCTCCGCGGTCCCCACGAGGAACACGGGCGGCTCTTCGTTGCTCATCTCATACGACTGCTCGCGACCCAGCGGAAAATAGCCCGTCCCACGCATCGCGCCTTCTCTGACCAACACCGGAACGACCATCGGCACAAAGCTTCGCTCAATCATCAGGTCCATCGCCAGCCGCAGAACGGCCTGATGCAGCATCGCCCCTGCACCCGTCAGAAACCAGCTCCGCGACCCTGCGAGCTTGACCCCGCGGTCGACGTCGAGCATTCCAAGCTCAGTGCCGAGCGCAATGTGGTCCTTCGGCTGGAAATCGAACTGCCGGACCGTGCCCCATTTCCGAAGCTCCACGTTCTCCGAATCGTCTTTGCCGACCGGCACCTCCGGGTCCGCCGGCTGCGGCATGCGCAGCAGGATCGCTTCGATCTGCGGCCACAGCGCCCCCGCCTCCGCCTCCAGCTTCTGCTCGGCGGCCTTCAGCTCGGTCGGCCTGGCTTGCAGCTTTTTCATCTCCTCCTGCAATGCCGCCTGCTCCGTAGGTGGCGCCTTCTTGAGCTTGCCGGCCATTTGACCGATCTGCTTGCCGATCTGGTTTTTCTCCGCGGTGATTTGTTGCCGCTCGATTTCGATCGCGCGGTGCTTGGATTCCAGCTCAAGCAGCCGATCGATGTTCACATCGATGCGCTTCTGCATGGCCGCTTGACGGTATGCTTCGGGGTTTTCGCGTAGATCTTTCAGGTCGATCATGGCCCTTCCTTGTTCTCGCCGGTGTTGGTTGTATCAGATTGCCTGCTCATCATACAGGGCCAAGCGGGGCGCCGGTAAACGAAGATGGCCGGTGTATGCCGGCCATTCCGTGCTTCTTTACTGTCGCTCTTGGATTACCAGGCAAAATGCGCGAACGCCTTGTTGGCTTCCGCCATGCGGTGCGTATTCTCGCGGGTCGTCATGGCTTTGCCTTCCTTCTTGAACGCCGCCATGAGCTCGTCAGCCAGGCGGTCCTTCATGGGCCGCCCCGTCGTGCTGCGGCAGGCATCCAGGAGCCACCGGATCGCCAGGCTCTGCTGCCGCTTCTTGCTCACCTGCATCGGGACCTGGTAGTTCGCCCCACCGACGCGCCGGCTGCGGACTTCGACGAACGGCTTGAGGTTGTTCATCGCCGTCTCGAACACCTCGACAACAGGCACGTCCTTGATCTTCTTCCCGATGATGTCCAACGCATCGTAAACGATCCCCTGCGCAACCGTTTTCTTACCCTGCCACATCAGGCAGTTGATGAACTTGCTCACAAACTTGCTATTGAACCGCGGATCGGGCTTCAGATTCTCTTCGCTCTTGGTGAACTTCTTGAATGCCATGTGCGTTTGCCGTTTTCCGCCGCACGCTCTGCCGTGCAGCCTTTAAATGTTCTCCCCGCGGCCATGGGCGACGCCGCCACATTGGTCAGTCGCCGCGGGAATACTCCGGGATCTCTTCATATTTACTTGCCGCGTTTCGTGCCGTACTTGCTCCGGCCTTGCTTGCGGCCATCCACACCCAGCGCATCGAGGGTACCACGGATGATGTGGTAGCGTACGCCCGGCAGGTCGCGAACACGACCACCGCGGACCAGCACAATGCTGTGCTCCTGAAGGTTGTGCTCTTCGCCAGGAATGTACGCGGTCACTTCCTTGCCATTGCTCAGGCGAACACGCGCGATCTTCCGGAGAGCCGAGTTGGGCTTCTTCGGCGTCATCGTCTTCACCTGCAGGCAAACTCCTCGCTTCTGCGGGCACGCTTCCAGGTCCTTGACCTTGTTGATGCGCCCGAGGCTGCGACGAGGCTTCTTGATCAACTGGTTAATCGTTGGCATATCGTTCCTTCAAATCCTTCTGACCAGCGCGCACGCGCCGACCGTAAAGCAAGTAAGCCCCGTATTATAGGGATGCGTCACCTTCAACGCAAGACAGGCGCAGAAAACCCGAGCGACGGCATCCGCCTTTGGCAAGTCCAGCCGGGTGAGTGGTTTGGCATCCTTCACCCCCGCCGGGGGGTCCCCCACTGGCGACCCAAGTGGCTCAAGTTCTTCTCTTTTGCCGTCCGATAAGATGGGCAAGGGTACGTGCCTCTCGCCACGGCCGCTTTTTGCCTTGAAAGGACCTGCCATGAATGTCGTCATCATCGGCGCCGGGGGCCATGGGCGTGTCGTTCTGGACATCCTGCGCCTCGCCGGCCACCACACCCCGGTCGGGTTCATTGATGCGGATGCCAGCCTCGCCAATACGACCGTCGCTGGCCTGCCGGTCCTAGGTCCCGTCAATCTGCTCGACAAGCTCCGGCGGCAAGACGTCCGCGGCGCCGTGGTTGCCATCGGCGACAACCGCATCCGCAGCAGCTACGCCGAACTGGTCGGCCAATGCGGCCTCGAACTGGTCAACGCCATTCATCTCTCCGCTGTCATCTCCTCAACCGTCCAACTCGGCCGCAACACGGTCATCGCCGCCGGCGCGGTTGTAGGCACCGATGCTCGCATCGCCGATAGCGTCATCATCAATACTTCGGCAGTCGTAGACCATGAGTGCCGCATCGGCTCAGCCGTACACATCTGCCCCGGCGTCCTCCTGGCCGGTCGGGTTGTCGTAGAAGACGGCGCCTTTGTTGGCCTGGGCGCTAAGGTGCTCCCCTGCCTGCGGATCGGCTTGCACGCCATCGTTGGCGCCGGCGCAGTCGTTCTGGAGGACGTTCCGGCAGCCGCCACGGTTGTTGGAGTCCCCGCCCGTGTCATCAAGCTCCCCACAGCCATCGCCGCATGACGCTCTTTCAGCTGCCCTCCCATTCCAAGCTTCAATCCCCCGGGTTCGTACGTTGCCTTCGTGAAACATTTCCCAATTGCCGTTATTTGAATCGGGTATAAAATGAGAAAGGCGAACCTCTTGGAAAATGCCTAGGGAGTAAGCATGAGTGCCGTCTACAATCCCGAATCCGATACCATCGCCCAGATCGAACGCCTGGAGTGGGAAGCGCGTGACATCAGGCGGCGGCTGGAACAGGCCCGCGCTGACGAAGACAAGCGTGTGCTCAGCCGGCAGCTCAAAGAGGTCGAGCAGCACGTCGCCGCGCTGCGAACCCGACTGCCCTGAGAGCCCCTGTAACATCTCTTGCGCCCCGGCCAGGGTTTGCTCTATCCCCTCCTTCCTTCGGCAAGCCGCACGACAGGCAAGCCGCCCACCATCTTTCAAACCCGGCTCAGACGCGTTATGCTCCCGCTTGGCATGACGCTCCCGATCGCGCTCCTGACCATCATCAGCTTTCTGCTCTCGCTGACGCTCACCGCGGGCATCAAGCGATGGGCGCCGAGGATCGGCTTTGTTGACAACCCCGGACATCGAAAAATCCACCCCATTCCCAAACCCCTGGGTGGAGGCGTCGCGATCTTTCTCGCTATCGCACTGCCCATCATCGTGGGCTTGCTTTGCATCCAGTTTTTGACCTTCGACCATGGGGGACCCACTTCGAACGGGATTATCGCCAGCGCCCTTCACTCCCTTTCCGTGCATGAGGCCGGCATCCGCTACCAGACGCCAATGGCCCTGAAATTCCTCCTGGCCATCGCCCTCATGCACCTGCTTGGATTGTGCGATGACCGCCGATCGCTTGGGCCTTACCTGAAACTCCTTGCTCAGCTCGCGATTGTCGGCATGCTTGTCGTCTGGGCCGACTTGCGGGCACTGACCGTGCTTGACCAGATGCTGGGCATGGGCAAGGTTCCGTCGGTCGCGATCACCATCATGTGGATCGTCGCTATCACCAATGCGTTCAACTTTCTCGATAACATGGACGGCCTCTCGGCCGGCGTAGCCGCGGTCTGCACCTTCGCATTTCTCGCTACCGCCATGTCCATCCAACAATGGTTCGTCGCCGCCTGCCTGGCTTTGCTCCTCGGCGCCCTGCTGGGTTTTCTGTGCTTCAACTTCGCACCCGCATCCATTTTCATGGGCGACAGCGGCAGCCTGATCATCGGCCTGATTCTCGGCGTCCTGACCGTGCGCACCACGTACCTGCTCCCCAATCAGTCACTCGCCGCCGGTTGGTATACGCTGTTCGGGCCGCTGATCGTGCTGGCGGTCCCGCTCTATGACCTGTTCGTCGTCACCGCCATTCGTCTGATGCGCGGCGAGTCCCCGTTCGTTGGCGATACCAATCACTTCAGCCATCGCCTCGTCGCCAGAGGCATGTCCCGCAGAACCGCCGTCCTCTGTCTGTACCTCGTGACGGCCGCGACTTCCGTCGCCGCCTTCCTCCTGACCCATGTGCACTCGCCAACAGCGGCCATTTTGATCTTCGTCCAGACGCTCCTGATTCTCGGCGTTGTGATGCTCCTGGAGCAGCATCCTCTGCCGTCCCGCGAACACGAACTTCCCGTCGCACGCCCGGCAACCGAGTCCGATGCGCTCGCCGAGCGCATCGTCAGCAAACCGTGAGGCGTGCATGCTTGGGATGCCCTTTGTAACCCGCAAGAAACCACCCCGAGGTCTGCTGGAGCAAGGCATGCCCACCACCGATTGGCCCGCAAGGCTCACGCACTGTGCGTTTCTCCTGGCCGTCATCCTGGTTTGCACGCGGGCCCTGATGTCCGAGACCCTGCGCGATCCGTTTGAGCCGATGCCCGGCGCCGTCGTTGCCCCGCACTCGCCCGGCCCCGCGACGAGCTTGCTTTTCGATCTTCTGTGCTGCATCCCAGCCATGCTGGTCCTGGTGCGGCGCCTGCTGGATGGCACCTATGTGATCCGGGCCGCGCCCAGTCATGCCATCATGGGCGCGGTCGCTCTGTGGATGGCCGCCAGTGTCTTCTGGGCTTCCGACCGCTTCGCAGCGATGATTGGCGCCGCGAATTTCATCAGCGCGCTGGCCGTGCTCTGGTCGGCGGTTCAGCTCGTTCGGAGCTGGGGGCGACTCCGGTTCGTCGCCGCCGCCGCTTTCGCACTGCTGCTTGTCTATGTCGCCGCCGGGCTCAACCAGCGTCTGGTCAATCATCCCGTGCACATTCGCAACTGGTACGATCCGAACAGCGACACGAGCCGATGGCGTTACATGAAGGACCATGGCCTGGCGGAGACGGATTTCCAGTTCAAGCAGTTCGAGAGCAATGTCCTCGCCGGAGGCCTGCAATTGTTCGGAACGTCCGCCAACACCTACGCCGCCGCCACCGTGCTCCTCACGGTCGTTGCCCTCTCTTTGCTTCTGCAGCGATTGGCCAATCGCGAGTCCCTCGGCTGGGTTCTGGCGATACTCGCGCCGCTCCCGTTCGTCGGCTTTGTGCTGTACCACACGCATAGCCTGACTGCGTTTGCCACGGCCGCGCTCGCGGTGATTGCATTTACTGCAATTGCCCTGTTACGCCGCTGGTTGGCAGCCAATTCCGTCCGGGCATATTGGCTCGCCGTGGTACTGGTCTGCCTCGGGGGCGCCGCCGTTGTCGGCCATGGCCTGGCTCACAACAGCCTCGTCATCAAGACCCTCACCTTCCGCTGGTACTACTGGACCGGCGCCGCCAAGCTCGTCGCGCAGCATCCAATCGCCGGCGTAGGCTGGGCGAATTTCGGCGACTTCTACCCCGCAGTCCGCCAAGCCCTGGCAACCGAAGAAGTGAAAGACCCTCACAACTTTTTCGTTCGATTCTTCGCCGAGCTGGGCATCGTCGGCGGCCTCCTCGTCGTCGCGTGGGTCCTGGGCATAGGGTGGGAATTGACTCGCCCGATTCAGCCGCCCACAGCTTCAGCCCCGTCCGTGCAGGGCAAACAACGCGGCATCATCTTCCTCCTGATCCCCGCGACGCTCATCGGCATTCTCAATTTCCTTTTCAGCGTCGATCTCTCCTCGCAACGCGACTACGTGCTGCTCGAAGCCGCCTATCGTTTCCTCGCTGTGGGCTTTTTTCTGGCCGGCCTCGCCGCCGCCGGGTTCGCTTCGCTGATGGACGAGAAGCTGGACGAACGCCCATGCCCATGGGTGCTTTATGGCATGCTGGTCGCACTGGCTGTGTTTCTCGTCCACAATCTCATCGACTTTTCGCTTTTCGAGACTGGCCCGATGTTCTTGTTCGCGCTCTTGGCCGGCAGCGCCCTTGGAGTTCGCCATCCGTCTCTGGCAGGAAAATCGCGGAGAACCCGCTTTGTCGCGATAGCAGCGGGTGTGGTGCTCGTGCTTTGGCTCGCCGCAGCAGGTTTCCTCTGGGCCCCAACGTACGCGGCCGACGCCGAAGCCGACGTTGGAGACGCCGCCATGCGTGACGGCCTGTTCACCAATGCCGCTGGCCACTATGTCCGCGCCCGCGGATACCAGCCCGCCGAAGCCGAGTACACCTTCCGTGCGGCTCAAGCCCTCGCCGCACTGGGTGCGTCGCATGGCCATGTGCTCGGCGTCATCGAGTTGGCCATTCAAACCAACCCTCATGCTGTCAAATACCACCTTGCAAAGGCCGATTACGAGCTCCGCCAGCCGCAGCCCGATGCCGCCATCGTCAGGCACGCCTACCAGCAAGCCCTGCGACTCGATCCAACGAGCATTGCCACTCGCATTCGGTATGCAGACACTCTCGTGAAACTCAACGATCGGCCAGCCGCTCGCGAACAATACCGCGAAGCGCTTCGCCTCGACGACGCGCTCCCGGCCGACGAGGGAAAGCGCCTCCACCACAAACGCCCCCAGATCGAGAAGACTCTGCGTGAGCTCGGCTAGACCGTTCTGCAACTGCGTGTATGGCCGCGTGCGTCGCTTCGCTTTTTCCGGCGTTCAACCCCGACGCACGCCGCCGGTATCAACAACCAGAGCACCTGCTCAAAGGAGCATTTCATGTTCAACTCATCCCGCCGCGACTTCCTCAAACAAAGCCTCGCCCTTTCCGCCGCCACTCTCTTTCCCAGCGCGCTTTGCCTTGCTGGCGACGCTCCCACCATCCAATTCGGCCTCGTCACCTACCAGTGGGGCCGCGACTGGGACCTTCCCACCCTGATCCGCAACTGCCAAACCACCAAACTCCTCGGCGTCGAGCTTCGCACCACCCACGCCCACAAAGTTGAACCCAATCTCTCCCCCGCCGAGCGCACCGTAGTGAAAAAACACTTCGCCGACTCCCCCGTCAAGCTCCTCAGCCTCGGCTCCGCCGAAGACTTCCACTCCCCCGACCCCAAGAAGCTCGAAAAGAACATCGAAACCACCAAGGCCTTCATCAAACTCTCCGCCGACGTCGGCTCGACCGGCGTCAAAGTCCGCCCCAACGACCTCCCCAAAGGCGTCGCCCCCGAAAGAACCATCGAACAGATCGGCAAATCCCTCAACACCCTCGGCCAGTTCGCCGCCGACTACAACCAGCAAATCCGCCTCGAAGTCCACGGCGGCTGCGCCAAACTCTCGGTCATCAAACAAATCATGGACGTCGCCACCCACCCCAATGTCGCCGTCTGCTGGAACTCCAACAACTCCGACCAGGACGGCGGCCTCGAACAGAATTTCAACCTCGTCAAACCTCGCCTGGGCCTCACCACCCATGTCCGCGAGCTCAACACCCCCGGCTACCCCTGGCAACAGCTCGCCACCCTCTTCGTCAAAGCCCAGCACAAAGGCTGGTGGCTCCTGGAAGCCGGCGGCAAAGACCCCGCCGACCGCATCCAAGCCCTCATCGATCAACGCGAGCTTTTCGAGAAACTAATGGCCAAGGCCACCGCCTAGCGTTCCGTCACACCTCGTCTGACACCCTGCACTTTAACGCCCACGGAACTTATTCCGTGGGTTCTTCGTTGTGCCCAACCCGTCTCTCATCGCCACGTCCCCAACAGACCAACTGCAACACTCCCTTTGAGCGTTTTGCAGGTCGGTGTAGCAAATATCCGGGGAGTGCCGGCCCCCTGTCGCTGCGGTTCCCACGAGGGTAGACTATGCCGACCTCAAACGGGAGAGTACAAAATGTTGAAGACCCTTGGGATTGCGATGCTCGTGCTCGGGATGTTCTTTGCCGCGGTTGGCTGCGATTCAAGAAAGTCAACGACACAGACGCCGCAGGCCGGCGCTCGCGGTGCCGCCGGGGCCAAGGGGCTTACCCTCGACCTTGGCAACAAGGTGACGATGAAGCTGGTGCAGATTCCGGCGGGGAAGTTCCTGATGGGCAGCCCCGAGACGGAGAAGGATCGCGACAAGGAAGTCCAGCACGAGGTGACGATCAGCAAGCCCTTCTACATGGGGGTGACGCATGTGACGGTGGACCAGTTCGCGGCGTTCGTGAAGGACAGCGGCTACAAGACCGACGCGGAGAAGGCTGGCTGGGCGAAGGGCTTTGAGGTCCGCGACGGCAGACTCTTCGGCAGCAAGAGGGTGACTGGTTGCCCGTGGCGCAACCCGGGTTTCGATCAGAAGGGCGATCATCCGGTGGTGCAGGTAAGCTGGAACGACGCCAAAGCATTCTGCGACTGGTTGTCGAAGAAGACCGGCAAGACAGTTGTGTTGCCGACGGAAGCGCAGTGGGAATACGCCTGCCGTGCAGGGACGAAGACGGCGTATCAGTGGGGCGACAACCCTGACGACGGCAAAGGCTGGGCCAACTGCGCCGATCAGAGCCTCAAGAAGAAGTCACCCACGCCCGCCGCGATTACGTTCTTTAACTGGGATGATGGTTTTGCCTTCACCTCGCCGGTGGGGAGTTTCAAGCCCAACGCGTTTGGCTTGTATGACATGATCGGCAACGCGTTGCAGTGGTGCCAGGACCGCTTTGGGGACTATGAAAAGGGAGCGGCCACGGACCCCACGGGAATGAACGCAGGCGACTTCCGCGTGCTGCGTGGCGGGTCTTGGTACCGCGGTCCGGAGTACTGCCGCTCGGCGCGGCGCTTCATCTACACTCCTAACGACCGGTTCGTCAGCTTCGGCTTCCGGGTGGTGGTCATGGCGGGCGTGGACTGATTTTGGTTACCCTTTGCACTTTGCCTTCTTACGCTTCCTGGGTCCAGGGCGCAGCCTTGGTCGCCGCGAAAAATGCGGCCTCGGCAGTCCTTTGACCGAGAGGGTCCGGGCTGAAATAGCCTCCGCGTGCTGCGTGGCGGGTCTTGGAACAACAATCCGAGGAACTGCCGCTCGGCGAACCACAACAGGAACAATCCTGACAACCAGAACGACAACAACGGCTTCCGGGTGGCGGCGATCCAGACGGGGACGATCACGGCGGGCGGGGACCGGAACATAACGGCGGGGCGGGCGTTGAATTTCGCGGTGCCGGCAAGGTCATAAGAAACGGGTCCGATGCACTGCCCACGGGCGGATGCCTCCTGAGCGCCTCTCCCAATGGGAAAGGGTGCATGTCGGACCCGGCAAACTTCCATCCATGGCCCATTTCAAAGCCATGCACGTTAAGCCCGTAGGCGTTCCCCTATCGGGGTTTGAACGTAACAGTATACGATGTCCAGCGCGGGCGGTTCATGGAATAGCGTGTTTTGCCGGCGACCCCGCTAACAACACTTGCGTCTCCCCGCTTGCCGGTCTGGCGTTTCGTCAGCACAATAGCTCCGCAAATGACGACCACCGGCTTGATCCTGTGTGTTGGCACGACGCCCGCTCTTCAGCGTGCGATGATTTTCGACGGCCTTGCGATCAACGGCGTGAACCGCGCCGCCGAGGTCATCGAAGCGGCGGCGGGCAAGTCGGTGAACGTCGCCAAGGTTCTGGCGGCGCTGGGGCAGCGGGTTTTGGCCACGGGCTTTGTGGGCGGGCAGCGCGGCTCGATCCTGCGCGAATTTCTCGACCAGGGCGGCATCGCGCATGACTTTATTTCGGTCGCGGCTCCTACTCGGCTGTGCGTGACCCTGATCGATCGCGCCAGCCACACGCACACGGAACTGGTGGAGGAAAGCCAGGCGGTCGCGGCGGCCGATTATTCCGCCTTGCTTGACAAACTTCGATCGCTCATCCCCCGTTGCGGAATGTTGGTCTGCTCGGGAACCCTTCCGCCGAACGCGCCGCGCGATTTCTATGCACGATGCATCGGGATCGCATCCGCGGGCAACGTTCGCACCATACTCGACGCCGTCGGGTTGCCCTTGCTCGAAGCTCTGTCGGCTGGCCCGACGGTGATCAAACCCAACCGCGCCGAACTGGGCAGGACGCTTTCGCTGGGCACGGAGTCCGACGACGACCTGCTGGCCGCGATGCGCCGTGCCACCGAGTTGGGCGCCCAAAGCATCGTTGTCACGCTGGGTTCGGAGGGCGCGATTGCGTTTGACGGCACTGATTTTTACCGCATCCGTATCCCGCGCCTCGACGTGATCAACACGATCGGTTCCGGGGACGCGTTTGCCGCGGGGCTGGCGTCGGCGCTGGTTCAAGACCAGCCGCTGGTTGAAGCCGCTCGTGTCGGGGCCGCGTGCGGCTGTGCCAATGCGTTGACCTATCTCGCCGGGCAGGTCCACGTCGAGGACGTTGCGGGCCTGCTCCCGCGGGTGCAGGCCACGCTTATTGCCGGGGCGTGAAGCTTCGGCGAACGAGCGACATGAACAGAGGATGGAGGAGTCAGGTTGTGGTTTTCCAGAGGTCGATGGGGCGTGAGGCGGTGGTGGGGAAGGGGAGGGGGATTTTTTTCCCTTGGCCGGCGGAGGCGTAGGCGGCGAGGATGATTTCGAGGACGGCGCGGCCGTCTTCGCCGGTTTCGAGGGGTTCTTTGTTGTTGGCGACGCAGTCGACGAAGTGGGCGAATTCCTGGGGGAAGCCGTAGTTCCAGAGTTCTTCGAAGGCAGCGAAGGACCAGCCGCGGGTGGTGCCGGCTTTTTCGGCGGCGTAGGCGTAGCCGGTGTCGGAGTAGGCGAGGATGGCGTTTCCTTGGAAGAGGTCGGCGTAGGCGACTCCGGCGGCGCCATGGACTTCGGCGGTGTCGTCCATGCCGCCTTTCTTGGCCCAGGATTCCTCGGCCATGCCGATGCATTCGCCGTCGTCGGTTTGGAAGCGGACGATGAGGATGGCGTTGTCGTCGCCTTGGGTTTTGTCTTTGTGGACGAAGGTGCCCATATCGGCGTAGACGGAGATGGCGCGAGGCTTCTCGAGGGGGACGATGGAGCCGATGGGGGTTTCGTGGGATTGGGTTTGGAGGTCGGTGGTGGATTTGGAGTAGGTGTGGCGTGAGCCACGGGGTTTGCCGAGCATCCAGCGGAAGAACTCGAAAGCATGGCAGCCCATGTCCATGGTGACCCCCCCGCCGGAGCGGTTGACATCCCAGAACCAGGCGGCGTGTGGGCCGTCGTGTTTTTCGGATTGTTTGACGAGGTAGGGGACGCCGAGGGCGCCTTCGTCGAGGAGGCGTTTGAGGCGGACGTATTTGGGTGTGAAGGCAAGCTCTTCGGCGTACATGAGCTTGACGTTGGCTTTTTTGCAGGCGGCGATCATGCGGTCGGCTTCGGCCAGACTCGGCGCGAGGGGTTTTTCGCAGACGATGTGTTTGCCGGCAGCGGCGGCGGCGAGGGTGACTTCGCAGTGCAGGGTGTTGGGGCAGCCGATGACAATGAGGTCAATTTCGGGCATCGAGAGGAGTTGGTTGTAGTCTTTGAAGGAGTGGGGGATTTGGTGGCGTTGGGCGAGTTTTTGGGCGTGGTCATCCGTGGGGGAGGCGACGGCGAAGAGTTCGGCGTTGGGGACGCGTTTGAGGGATTCGGCGTGGATGGTGGAGATGAATTGGGAGCCGACGAGGCCGACGCGGATGGGTCTCATGTGAATCTCCTGCGAATGTGAATTGTGCTCGCCACGGAGCACGGGGGCATTATGGGGTTGAGGGGTGGGACAGATCAATGCGCGTGGGCGTATCAGTACCAGGCGACCACTTCGGCTTTTTCGAGGGAGCCGGGGAGGATGATGAGTTCGAGGGGGCGGTTGAGTTTGTCCCAGTCTTGGCCATTGACGGTGACCTTTTCGAACTGCTTGCCTTCGGGGTGGCGGAGGCGGAGGAGGACGACATCGGCGGGGTCGCGTTGGGGGAGGTTGATGCTCGCGATGATGCGGTTCTGGGAGGTGTGGGAGGTGATTTCGAGGTCCATGGAGCCGTAGAGGGTGGCGGCGCGTTGGACGCGGATGGTGTTGCCGTCGGTCATCCATTTTCGGGGGACGGCGGTGGCGAGGCGGAGGGTACGGAGGTTCTGGCCTTGCTCGAGGATGAGCATGTTTCGCATGAGTTGGATGAATTTGCACTCGTCGGGGGTTTTGTAGAGGGGGCCGTCGCCGGAGCCGGGGGTCTTGACCCATTCGGCGAAGCACAGGGTGTCGGGATAAAGGCTGGCGTGGAGGGTGTTGTAGAAGACGCGGAGGAAGTTGGGGATTTCGTCGCGGCGGAGGTGGGCGGAGGCGTTGGGGAGGAGATTGGGTTGGAGGGTGAAGCCGCCGAAGTGGAAGAAGTTTTGGGCGGGGTTGGTGGTGGGGTAGCCGGATTCTTTGGAGAGGAAGATGTTGTCCTCGAGGTCGAGGAGGGACCATTTGATGAGGGGGTGGGAGGCGTCGACGAGGCCGGCGTCGAGGAGGTGGAGGGCGGGGTAGAGGGCTTCGCGAATCCAGCCTTCTTTGAGGTGGGTATAGGTGTAGGCGCGGGAGGGGACGTAGGGGATGTAGGAGCCGTCGCGGAGGCGGACGACGGGAGAGGCGGCGGTGGCGGAGGCGAGGGATTGGAGGAGGTCGGTGCGGTAGGATTCGGCTTCGTGGCCGATGCGTAGGGCGTCGGGGTGGCCGGCGGAGCCGAGGACTTGGTCGGCGGCGGCGAGGCCGGCATAGTAGTAGGCGTTGGTGGCGTACCAGTAGAGGTATTCTTCGACATCTTCGAGGTCGCCGGCGGGGGCCAGGCCGAATTCGAGGGGTTTGGAGCCGTCGGGGTTGTTGACTTTTGTCGTGGCACGTTGGCGTTTGATCCAGTCGGCGGCGGCGATGAGGTTGGGGGTGATTTGTTCGAGGTATTTGTCATCGTGGGTCCATTTGTAGTGGTCGGCCAGCGCCTGGAGGATGAAGCCGTGGTGCATATTGTAGCCTTGGGAGGTGTAGGGGTCGGGATCGGGTGAGGGGTGGGCGGAGTAGAGGAGGCCGGTTTTGTCGGTGAATCGGCCGGGGAGGGTTTTTTGGCCTTGGGAGGCGAGGAAAGGTTGGAGCAGGCGGAGTGCTTCGGCGTGTTCGCCGCGGAGTTCGAGGGATTGCGCGACCATGCAGGTTTCGTTGGGGAAGTTTTTGTAGTGGATGGTGGCGGCGCCGTGTTGGTAGAGGCCGGTGGAGGGGTCGCGGTCGGTGGTGATGAGGACGTGCCAGAGGTTGGCTTTGAAGAAGTTGTTGAGGAGGGGTTCGGGGACTTGGTAGGTCATGCCGCGGGCGATGCGATCCTTCCAGTAGGAGACGATCTTGTCGTGTTCGCGGTCAAAGCGGAGGGCAGAGAGGGCATTCAACTCGGCAGCGTCGAGCAGTTCGATGTACGGGATGGCGAGATAGATGCTATGGGATTGGCCGGGGGCCAGGGCGACGCTGTAGCGGATGCCGTTGATTTCGGGCACGTACGACAGTCGGCCGCTGGCGGCGATATCCAATCGGCCGCGGGTGGGAGCGAGGCCGGGGCGCGGCTGATTGTCGGAAGGGGATTGAAGAAGGATGTCGCCGTTCTCGCTCAGGCGCATCGGGCGATTGGGGGAGATGGTGAGATAAAGCTGGGCGAGCTGGGCGTGGCTGGCGGTGTTGCGGATCTCGATTCTTTCGAGCAGCACGAGGGGTTCGGTGCCGGCGAGCTTGTTCTCGGTGTCGGCAAGGGAACCGCTCAGGAGCGTGGCGAAGGCGGTTTGGTGGTATTGGAGAGTGCCGACGTTCCACTCGGTGTGGATAATGGGCAGGTAGCCGTCTTCGAGAGAGCGTGTGGCTGGATGGTTCTCCTTCGGGCCGGCTGTGGTCGAAAGGCGATAGAGGATCTGCTTGTCTTTCCAGGGACGGCGATCGAAATCCAGACCCGGGGAACGGAGGGATTCGGCCAGGAGGGTGATGTCGCCGGTGGGGGTGATGGTGAACTCCTGGCGCATGTTGGGCAGGCCCAGATGGGCTTCGCGGGGGGGTTTGGCGGGGAAGGCTTTGGCGACGGCGTCGTAGGATTGTTCGGGGAGTTGGGCAACTTTTTCGAGGATGGTGGAGTCCCAGTGGTCGGGGGGGACGGACCAATTCTTGTAGGAGAGGTTGCGGGAAGCGTCGGAGACGAAGGCGTCGATGTCGCGGACGTAGAGGGCGTGTTCGCGGAGGACATCGTCGATGAAGACGGAGAAGCCGGAGAAGCCTTCGGAATTGAAGATGAGGGCGGCGCGGTCGGATGAGAGGCGGTCGGGGGTGGCGGCGTAGTTGACGGTGACGGTGATGGGGCGTCGGGTGGGAGGTTGGGGGTCGATGGAGAGGATGCGGGCGTTGCGGGCGGTAATTGTGCCTTCCCAGAGATCGGGGTGTTTGGCGGTGGGGTGGAGGTGGAGTTTGAGGGTGGCAGTTTGCCAGGTGGAATCGGAGTGGGCTTGGAGTTCAGAGATGCGGGCGGGGGCTTTGGAGATGACGCGGATTTTGTAGGTTCGGCGGAAGGGGTGGCCGGTTTGTTTGATGGCGGGGTTTTCGGATCTGTCGAGGGGGGCGAGGGTGAAGGTGATCGAGCCGGGGGTTGAGGTGGGGGTGGTCTTGGCGGTGATGAATTGGCCATTGAAGGGGTCGTCGAGTTTTTGCCAGCCGCCGGTGCCGTTGTCGGGCCAGATGCGGTACCAGTATTGGATTTGGAATTGGTCGGGGTTGGGGAAGGAGGGGCCGCGGAGGGTGATGGAGCGGATGTCGCGGGGTTCGGTCCAGTCGAGTTGGAGGATCTGGTTGGGCGAGAGGTCGATGAAGGTGTCGTCGCGGGAGTCGGTGAGTTTGGGGGAGTAGAGGGGTTTGGCGGAGTCGTTTGTGAGCAGCGATGGAGTGGCGAACCCAGCAAGGTTAACAGGCCCGGCAAGCGGCTCGCGTGTCTGCGCGCAGCCCATGTGAAGAAGGAGGATGCACAGAGCGGCGAAGGAGCGGGGGCTCATGCGGGGTCCTTCTTCTTGTTCAGTTGGTTCCACGGGACAACGTTGCAGCGCTTGGCCCATTGATCATAAAGGGTGGACAGCTCTTTGATCTTGGCAGGGTCGGATTGAGCGAGGTTGTTGAGCTCGGCGCGGTCGGCCGAGATGTTGTACAACTCCCACTTGTTGTTCGCAGTGGAAACGAGCTTGAGATTGCCCTGGCGGACGGCCCGGTTGCCTTCGTGTTCCCAGAAAATGGCATCGTGCGGTTTGCGAGGTTTGCCTTGGAGGGTAGGAACGATCGATCTGCCTTCGACAGGGGTGATGGCCTTGCCTTTGCGCTGTTGGGGGTAGGTGGCGTTGGCCAGTTCGAGGCAGGTGGGCATGAGATCGATCAGATGCGAGGGTTCGGCAGTCATCGTATTCGGTTGGATGTGGCCGGGCCAATGGGCGATGAGGGGCGAGGAGATGCCGCCTTCGTGGACCCAGTGTTTGTAGAGTCTGAAAGGGGTGTTGGAGGCGTTGGCCCAGGGCAGGCCGTAGCTGGCGAACGATTCCTTGGTGCCGGGGACGGCGTTGGGTTGTCCGCGGTTGACCGGCTCGGCGCAGCCGCCGTTGTCGGCGAGGAAAAGGATCAGAGTGTTGTCGAACTGGTTGGTTTCTTTGAGTTTGGCGATGACGCGGCCGATGTTCTGGTCCATGCGATCGATCTGTGCGGCGTAGATGGCCATCTTGACATCGAGGTTTTCCTTCTGCTTCTGCGAGAGGGTGGACCAGGCGGGGGCCTTGGTGTCGCGGGGGGTGAGGGGCGTGGATTTGTCGATGATGCCGAGGTCGCTCATTCTCTGGCGGCGTTCTTCGCGGAGCTGGTCCCAACCCTTGAGGTATCTGCCGCGGTATTTGGCGATGTCGTCGGGGTGGGCGTGGAGCGGCCAATGGGGCGAGGTGTAGGCGAGATACATGAAGAAGGGGTCCGGCTTGGGGGCGTATTCGTCGATGAGCTGCAAAGCGCGGGTGGAGAAGGCATCGGTCATATAGAAGTTGGCGGCCTTGGCGGGGTCGATGGATTGGTCCTGGTCGACGAACGTTCGGCCTTTATCGATGGCGAAGTAGTTACTCGCACCGGAAATCAGGCCATAATAGCGCTCGAACCCGCGATCGGTGGGCCAGTGGGGGCGATTCTCGCCGACGTGCCATTTGCCGACCATCAGGGGGTGGTAGTTGGCAGGCTGGAGAGCCTCGGCGACGGTCACGCAGGAGTCATTGAGATACCCTTGGTAGGAAGGATGGTTCTTGTTGTCGATCATGTGGCCGACGCCGGTTTGATGCGGATAGAGGCCAGTGAGAAGGGAGGCGCGGGTGGGACAGCACCGGGCGTTGTTGTAGAACTGCGTAAACCGGATGCCATTGGCGGCGAGCGCATTGAGGTTGGGCGTGTTGATTTCGGACCCATAGCAGCCGATGTCCGAGAAGCCCATGTCATCGGCCAGCATAATGAGGATGTTGGGGCGGGATTTGGCCGGGGCGGAGAGGAGGGTTGAAGGGAGGGCGGCAGAGACGGCAGAGGCAGAGAGGAAGCGGAGAAAGGCACGACGGCTGAAGGCAGTTGTTTGCATGGGCATAAGTATCTCCTGCAAGTGGATATCGGCAAGGCCGGACCCTGTTGGCGGTATATGGCCAAGCCATCTTGGCTGAGTCACGGTTGCCGCTATCATGTACGGCTCACATGGGAAACAGGCATCATCGTTGTCGGACTGCAAGGATCATGAACCATCTCAATGTAATCGCGGTGTGCATTGGTGTCTTGGTGGGTGGGTGCTCGCAAAAGGCGGCGGAGCCGGTTGTGAGCGCGGGGGAGCCGTTGGGGTTGCAGATGGTGCGCACCGAGGCGCAGTTGAAAAAGTATCCGTTCCGGACGCTTCTGGAATTTGAGGCGAGCACCGATCCGGTGTTTGTGAAGGTCGAGGGGGAGAAGGGGAAGATCGATCGGAGAAGGAAACATACGGGGGAGGGGAGTCTGATCATCGAGCGGGGGAGCAAGGCGATGGCCGTCAGGGTGGATCTGTTGTTCAGTGGGTCGGCGTTTCCGGGGCGGTGGGCGTTGGCGGGGGCGTATTTTTATGCCGAGCGCCCGCAGCGCCTGGGGGCGGTGTATGAGGTGCAGGGGACCGCGGTGGCGGGTGTGAATGTCCAGATTCCGGGGGGACAGTGGACGCCGGTGATGTTGGATGTGGCGGCGGGGACGGAGGGGAAGCAGTTGCCGATTGGGGTGTTGAGGTTTGTGTTTGACGGGGGACTGGGGCAGGCGGTGTGGTGTGATGATGTGCTGGTGATGGATAATACACAGGTGGTAGTGGATTCGGGGTGGGTGATCAGGGAGAGGGGGTTTGAGTTTGTGGTGGAGAAGGCGGGGGTGTTTACGGTGGCGATGAAGACGCCGGAGGCGAGCGATCAGGGGTGGAGGTTGGAGGAGGCGGGTGCGGTGCGGGCGAGGTTTGCGTCGAAGGGGAAAGAGAAATCCTGCACGATATACTCCGACGGCCGGCGCATTGTGGATGGAAAGATGACGCTGCTCGGCGGAGCGAATGCCGCCGCCATCGAGCACCATCCGAACCCGGGCCAGGTCAGCATTGCTACGGAAATGGGACGGGTGGATCGGAATTCGGCGGAGGATTTGAATAATGACGGCTACTCGGAATTGACGGGGGCATACCAGATCGTGGCGGCGGCGCCGAGGATCGAGCTGACCTTGGCGCCACAGGCCAAACCACTGTATTGCCCGGTGCTGGAGATCAGCGGGCTCCCGGCGGGGAACGTATTAGTAAATATGGAGGGGCGGGTGGTGGAGACGACGGCGCGATTGGCCAACGCCCGCCTGCTGGTCGTGCTGCCGGGAACACTCACCCGCCCAACGCTTGTAAGCCTGCGCGTCAGTCAATGAATGGGATATAATCGGCGTGTAACGGAGATCTTGCACGGAGGTCGATCATGGCGACGAAGCGTGAGCTGTTGCAGAAGACGATCGAGCACATCGATATTACGAAGCACGACGTTGTGCCGGTGGTGGAGGCGATGGGGCAGATGTCGTACAGCGCGCGCGACTTGCATCGGGCGGCGGAAATTTATGACCGGATGCTGCACGATCAGAACTGCGGGATCATCCTCTGCCTGGCAGGCTCGCTGGTCAACGCGGGACTGAAAAAGGTCTTCGTGGACCTCGTGCGGAATAATATGGTCGATGCGATCGTCAGCACGGGGGCGAATATTGTCGACCAGGACTTTTTCGAGTCGCTGGGGTTCCGGCATTATGTGGCGGATGATTCGTTTAAGTCGGGGACGCGCGATGGGGAGCTGCGGGAGCTGATGATCGACCGGATTTATGACACCTTTATTGATGAGGAGGAGCTGCGGAGCTGCGATGACACGATTCGGCAGATAGCGGACGAGCTGGAGGCGAGGCCTTATTCGTCGCGGGAGTTTATCCGCCAGATGGGGGCGTGGCTGGTGAAGAACGGGAAGACGGGGGATGGGATCGTGCTCGAGGCGTATCGGCAGGACGTGCCGATCTTCTGCCCGGCGTTCAGCGACTGTTCGGCGGGGTTTGGATTGGTGGCACACCAGCATGCGAGGGGGGATAGGCCGAAGGTGACGCTGGACAGCGTGAAGGACTTTTATGAGTTGACCCAGTTGAAGATCAAGAGCAACCAGACGGGTCTGTTCATGATCGGGGGCGGTGTGCCGAAGAATTTTGCGCAGGATATTGTTGTGGCGGCGGACATTCTGGGGACGGAATCGCCGATGCACAAGTATGCGATACAGGTGACGGTGGCGGACGTGCGGGACGGGGCGTTGTCGAGCAGCACGCTGAAGGAGGCAAGCTCCTGGGGGAAGGTGGACACAACGTATGAGCAGATGGTGTACAGCGAGGCGACGATCGCGGTGCCGCTGATCGCCGGGTATGGGTATCACAAGGGTGCGTGGCGGGGGCGTGGGCAGCGGCGATTCAGCCGGCTGTTTGAGGCGGTGTCGGTGAGTTAAGAGGCAAGCCCGAAAGCCCTGGATTATTCCGAACGGAACGGTTGGAGCAGGCTGGGCGCGTCGGCATCGCCGAGGAAACGCGTCACCAGCTCGTTGATTCCGTCGGCGGAGCGTTCGATTTCCTGAAGGAACTCTCTAAACGGCTGCTCGTTTGGGCGCCTGTGCAGCAGGGCGCAGGAGAACTTAATCGCATTCAGGTGATTCCAAATATCGTGCCTGAGTTGGGACAGGCTCATCGCGGGCGCGATTGGCCGGCCGGTTGATGTTGCTGTCTTCCCCATTCGGTACTCCTTATCAGCGGGGACACATCGGAGACAGAAACTGCATTGTCGATCGCCGAGTTTGCCATTGGGATCTGAACATGCGACCCCAAACGCCCGTACACAAGACATCGGATATGTTTGTTTGCCGCCACACCGTGGCGAGGCAGGAGTTTTTTTTATGAGCGATGGATTCGCTCAACGACCAAGCCCGACGTATGATTAGGGGACAGATATGTGCGCATGCCAAATGTACGACCACGGAGCAGACTCATGTCGGATGCCTCTGAATTGACCCGCCAACAGGCGAAGCGCCGCCCACGTTTTGACTACCGGAACCAGAGCCACCTTTCGGCGCATGCCGGCAAATTGGCGCCGGCGCAGCCGATTCCGGATCATCCCCTGATTCCGAAAACAGCGCCTGCCATGATCAGCTCGCCGGACGGTCTGATGGAATTGATCGATCACATTCGGTCGGTGGGCCGCTTTGCGTACGACAGCGAATTCATAGGTGAGATGAGCTACTTGCCGAAACTCTGCCTGATTCAGGTGGCGACGGCGCAGCGAGTGGCATTGGTTGATTCGCTGGCCGAGCTGGATTTGACGGAGTTCTGGAAGCTTATTGCGGACGCGTCGATTGAGAAGGTCGTGCATTGCGGGCAGCAGGATCTGGAGCCGATCTTCCGGCACCTCAGCCAGCCACCGGCGAGGGTTTTTGACACGCAGGTTGCGGCCGGGTTCATCGGTTTGGCGTATCCGGTGGGGCTGTCGAAGCTGGTTCGCGAGTTGACGGGCGTGCACCTGGGCAAGGGTTTCACGTTCACGCATTGGGACCAGCGTCCATTGAGCAACGTTCAGATACGGTATGCGGCGGATGACGTACGTTATCTGCCGGCGGTGCGCGAAGCGATTGGCAAGCGGCTGGAGGCGCTGGGGCATCTGGGGTGGGTTGAGGAGGAATGCGCCGGCCTGTGCGATCCGTCGCTGTACAGGATGGATGAAGCGGCCGACTTCATGCGAATCCGCGGGGCCAACGCGTTGTCGCCGCAGGGTCTGGCGGTGCTGCGGGAGTTGTACGTCTGGAGAGAGTCGGCGGCCAGAGCGCAGGACAGCCCTCCTCGCAGCTATCTCAGGGACGAGGTCCTGGTCGAGCTGTCGCGCAAGCCGCTGACCGCAGTGGAGGGTTTGTCTAAAGTGCGGGGCCTACCGCGGCCGGTGGAAATCAGCGAAGGCGTGAACATGGTGGCAGCGACACAGAGGGGCCTGGCGGTGCTGGAAGCGCAGCGCCCGGCCGCGAAGCAAACAGAGGAGACGCCGACGGAGCGATTTGGCATTGATTCGCTCTGGGCCATGGTGCAGGCATGGTGTGCGGGACAGGGCGTTGATCCGGCATTGGTGAGTAGCCGGCAGGAAATTGCGCGGCTTTATCGGGAGGTGGGGGCACAAGGATCGCCTGCCGAGGACGGCCGGCTAATGCGCGGATGGCGAGGGCAGTTGATAGGGAAGCGGCTGCGGGAGTTCCTGGGTGGCGGAAGTTTCATACAGTTGGGGTGGAAGAAAGGGGCACTGCGCAGCAGCAACGGGATGCGCGGCTGAGCTTCTGCCAATTGCCGGGGGAGCAATCAATAGTCGCGATACACGGAGACTCACGCGCCATCGGGAGTCTATTTACGCATTCATGGCCAGCAGCTCCTTGAGTTTTTCACGGGCGGTGATGACATCGATGGAGTACTGGTAGGTTTTTCGGCCGCCGGGGCGGAGGGTTTGGAGGATGCCGCTGGCGCGGTCTTTGTCGCGGCCTTCGACGCTGCCGGTGGAGGGCTCGAGCGCCGCGACGTACTCGTGTTTTCCCCAATGCTGCCAGTTGGCGCAGCGGGTAAATTCTTTGCTGTTGTAGCGAATGGCGACGCCGAGGCCGAGACGGCGGTTGACGATGGCGACGGTGGCGCGGCCGTCGCGAGCGGTCTTGGGATAGATGTAGCCGACGAAGGAGTTGGGGCCGCGGTGTTCGGGCAAAGGACTCGGGATGCGCTTGTAGTTGTTGCCTGCCTTGAAGTACTCGGCGGAGGTATCGCTGCCGCCGACGGGCTCGACCTTTTGGGCGTCGTAGCAGAACTCGGCGCCGGCGTCGAGAAGAGGATATCCGAAGTTGATATGAAGCAGCCAGGCGTGGGAGACTGGGGTATTGGCGGCATTGAAGAACTCATCGGTCACGTTGATGGTATTGAATCCGAGGGTAGAGCGGATGGTGCGGCGGAGCTGGATGCAGGGGCCGTAGAAGGCGCCGTAGCGGAGGAGGCCGACGATGGTCATATCGTTGCGGCCGGTGTGAGGATCGGGCTGGATGACGGATTCGATGCTGGCGGCGGTGTTGGAGTGAGGGCCGTGGAGGCCGAGTTCTTCGCTTTGGTCGATGCAGGGGGAGCCGATGTTGTATGGGCCGCAACTGGTCAGAAGGCCGACGGGGAAGCCTTTGAGCCAGTCGAGGCCACGGTCGAGGGAGCGGGTAGGAGGGGTGACGCCTTTGTGGGAGAGGAAGGCGAGGCTATGTTGGTTGAGGAAGGCTTGGTCGATATCCAGACCACGATCGGCGAGGACGCGGTAGCGGAGGCCAGCGCCGGTGTTGACACAGAGGACCCGGACGCCGCGAGCGGGGCCTTCATCGATGGTATATGCATCGATGCCGCCGACTTGGCAAGCGGTGATAAACTTGGTGGTGTCGATGGATGGGGCTGCTTTGGCCATGATTCCTCCGAGAGAGTGCTTGGCGACGAGTGCCTCGTCGCGAGAACATTGCGGCCGGGACTGCTGTTCAGCTCGGCCGTATACGTGCTAGAATAACCAGGACAACGCAACGGACAAGGAGTTTGCAGTGCCGATTTATGAGTACACCTGCGAGGAGTGCGGGAAGAAGTTCGAGAAGTTGGTGCGGACGATGGGGGATGAGAGCAAGCCGCCGTGCCCATCATGTGGCTCGAAGAAGACCGAGCGGGCGATGAGCGTGTTTGCTGTTTCGGAAGGGCAAAGCAAGAGTTCGCCGTGCATGGGATGCGGCGGCGGGCCTTGCCCAATGGGGTAGGAATTCGGTCGGTGATCCAGCGCACGCAACCGGTCCAAGTAGGGTTGGGACCGGTTGCGCGGCAAGATAATTGTGAATGAATAGTGAACTTGCTCACGGTGTAACCGTAATAGAGGGATAGGATATAACCGCAAGACAGGAACGGGAAATCGATACCAGCGATAATGGCATCCGCTGCATACGCAGCAAGTTATCGGCTCAAGTGCCGGAGTGCTCGTTCTCTTGCCATAAAGAAAATGTTTACGAGTACCGATTGACAAAGCCGGATCGTTGGATAAGATTCGCCTCCCTTCGTCGGGAACGGCGAAGCGGAAAGGGTGACGACGATGCAGATTGTCGCATCCGTTAAACAAGCTCTTTGACAAGTGAATAGTCGGACAGCCGCGAGGATGTGAGTT
>JAPLNB010000302.1 GCA_026693085.1 Planctomycetota bacterium
GCCGCAGGCCACACAGCGGGGATTCTGACAACAGAAATGGCTCAGGTCGTCCATGACCAACTCCTTGTGCTTGGCCTGAGCCGTGGCGCATCAACATCTTAGGCACGCTTTCAGCTGGACAACTTCAAGGGGGCACGAGGCGGAGATGGTCGGTTGGGCGGTGGTCAGGGGGCGGTCGGGGGAAGAGGCGATCAGGGCATTCGGGGGGACGGAGTGTTTTCGGCGGGTCTTCAGCGGAGGCTACTACTACTTCGCCGGATAATGAGGAGTGACCCCTTTTCTTCGCCCGGATAATGAGGAGTGACCCCTTTTCTTCGCCTTGGCTGGGATGGAAAGACGTTCGTGGCGGTCCATGCTTGTTGTTTTGCTGAAGGGTTTGCCCTTGCCGGCCGCCCTCTTCGGGCTTACATTTGTTCTATGCGGCTCACATCAGTTATCGTCGGCGTGTTCCTGCTCGCGGGCTGCTCGCAGCCGGTCTTCGATGAGCCGGAGGTCAAGGACGAAGCTCTTTTTGGCGCAACAGCCATGCGGATCCACCGGGTTTTCACGCAAGTGAAAGACTGGAACGGTGACAGCCGGCCCGATGGCATTGAAGTTTTGCTTGAGTTCCAGGACCAGTTTGGCGATCCGACCAAGGCGGCGGGGACGATCATGTTTGAGCTTTACCCATATCAGCAAGGCAACCCGGACCCTCGTGGTCCGCGGCTGGTAAACCCGTGGCACGGCTCGCTCCTGACGACGCGCGAGCAGATTTCGCGTTGGAACCGCACGAGCCGGACGTACTCTTTTCAGCTCTCGTTTCCTGGCGTCGATCCCCACAAGCCGTACGTGTTGACGGCTGTGTTCCGGTCGGGCAGCGGCAACCGCTTTTTCGACCGCATCGTGCTGGATGTGCAGGAACCGGCTGTTTCCCCGGCGATCAAGCCAGGCTTGCAACCAACCGCCAATGCTCAACCTTAACCCCGTCCCCAGGCTCCGCGATCGTCTGGCATCGGAACTCGCCGCCGACTTTCCTCCGTCGCGCCCGACGCGGATCAGCCGTGCGCCCGGGCGGCTCGATGTCATGGGTGGAATTGCGGACTACACCGGATCGCTGGTCTGCGAAGCGACGCTCGACCGGGCGGCGGCGGTTGCGCTTCAGACGCGATCGGACCGGCAGCTTCAGGTGTTTTCGTTTAATCTCCTGGACGAACACCAGCCGTTCACCCTGCGGATTCCGCTGGGCGCATTGGCCGGGCAGTCGGCGGACGCGCTTCGGCGGGATTTCGCTGATCCCGGCCGAAGATGGGCAGGTTACCTCGCGGGCTGCCTGTTCCTGCTGCACGAGAACAAACACATCGACCTGAACGACGCGAGCATTCCAGGGTTCAATATCGCTCTGCTTTCGACGGTGCCGCTCGGCGCGGGGGTCTCTTCGTCGGCCGCGATCGAAGTTGCCACGATGATGGCGTTGGCGGATCACTTTGGGCTTCGCGAGTCGGTGATCGACCCGATGCAGATGGCGTCGCTGTGCCAGCAAGTTGAGAACCGCATCGTCGGTGCTCCCTGCGGGATCATGGACCAGGTGACGAGTGTGGCGGGGCAGACGAATTCGCTGCTGCGGCTGGTTTGCCAGCCGCATACGTTGCAGCCGTCGATGTCGCTGCCGGCGGGGATCCGCGTGCTGGGGATCAACTCGAATGTAAAGCATTCGGTCGGTGGGGGGATGTATGGCAAGACCCGCTGCGCGGCGTTTATGGGGCACAGGATCATTCTTGAACAGATGCGCAAGCTCGGCGTCGCGGCCGGCCAAGCGCTCGCTGCCGATCCGATGAACGGGTACCTGGCGAATGTCAATCCCGACGACTACAAGGCGCTGTTGCGGCCGGTGCTGCCGGCGAACATGAAGGGGCGAGATTTCGTGGCGCAATTTGGCGCAACGATTGACAAGGCGACGAGCATCGACGCCGACACCGACTACCCTGTGCAAATGGCGACGGATCACCATGTTTTGGAAGCGCACCGGGTTCGGCAGTTTGTTCGATTCGTTGAGGAAGCGGCGGCCGCGCCGGCGAAAACTCGCGAGCAGGGTCTTGCCCTCGACAGGGCCGGCCATCTTATGTACGCCTCGCACTTGTCGTATACCCAGTGCGCCAAGCTCGGGGCGGATGAATGCGATGTGCTCGTCGAACTCGTCCACAAGCACGAGCCGGCGGGGTTGTATGGGGCGAAGATCACGGGCGGGGGTTCGGGGGGGACGGTGGCGGTGTTGGCGGATCAATCAGCGCGTGCTGACGAGGCGATTGCGGGGATTATGCGGGAATATCAGGAGCGTACGGGTCGCAAGGCGGAGGCGTTTTTGGGAAGCAGTCCTGGGGCGTGGGCGGTTGGGACGACGCTGGTTACGGGGTAGTCTGCCGCCAACGCCATTTCCCACTACACATTCAGCAGTCGCCCGCACTGTTTGCAATAGGTTGCATTTACCGGGTTCATGGCTTCACACTCCGCCCAGGGGCACGTCCGCGTCGCAGGCGCCACGCTCGGCACTTCCACCTCTGCCGTGCTCTGCCCTTCCTTCTTATCCACGATCCGGCTTGGCAGGAACGGGATCACGACCAGCACCAGCGCCGTGGTTCCGGCGTTCACCCACACCAGGTTCATGAAGGTCAGGTTGTACTTTTCGAACAATGCCGACCCGATGATGTCCGAAAACGAAAGGCCGATGTTCCAGAGCGCGATCATGAGCGAATACCCAAGCGCCTCGCTTCCTTTTGGGGTCGACCGGGCTGCCAGGTCAAACAGCGGCAATTGTGCGAGCGTCAGGCCCATACCCGCGAGTCCCTCAACGACCAGTGCCATTTTCCACGACACGTAGCCCAGGTAACTGAGGTTGCTGAGCACGGTGCAGGTGATCGCGAAGTACAAGAGCGTTCGCAGGCGGAACCGCCCGCATAGGAACGGATACACAAACGATGCAATCAGGCCCATCCCGCCGTAGATGATTCCCAGGTTTCCGATGAACTGGCTGTTCAGCTTGAGCGTGTTCGTCTGGTAATACAAGAGGGGCGTATACAGGCCCGGCGCCACCTGCACCAGGAAAAACAACCCTCCCGCAATCCATAGTGCGGGGCTTTTGAACACCTTCACAAGCTGCTGCCATGCATTCCCGAACGCGCTCGCATCGCCCACTGTTTTTGCTATTCGCGGCTCCCTTAACAACAGCAACGTGACCGGCACCATCGAGAGAAACAGCAACCCGGCCGACAGCGCAGTCCACCCAAACCACTTCGTCGCCAGGTATCCCCCCACCGGCAACCCGACAATTGAGGTGATATTGATGATCACCAGGCGCAACGAGCTAAGGCGCCCGGTCGCCCCATGCTTCTGGGCCCCCTCCACCAATAGCCCGCCGTTCACCGTGCTCGCCAAGGCCGCCATCACATTCATCAGGAACGTCACCCACAGCAGCGCCTTGTAGTTTGAGGTCACCCCACCCATGGCAAACCACAGCAGCCCGGCACCGCCCGTGCTCAGGATCAAATACCACCGGCGGCGCGACCCAAACAACGGCAGGCCATCGGACAGCAGCCCCGCGATCGGCTTGAAGCTCCAGGGCAGTGTAGTGAACGCCACAAACGCCGCCATCATCAGCGGGGTTGCCCCCAGCTTATCCTTGAGCAGGAAGCGAATCGGGTAATACCCGATCGACGCGGTCTGCCCCAGCGTTGTCACGAGGAGGCCCCAGCCCACCAGTGTCATGTAGCGTTGCAGGCTCATTGCCGGAATGGCCTTCGGGTCCGGTGACTCATCATTCAACACCGCGCCCATTGTCGGCGACGAACCCATCATCCACCTGCCTCGGCACCCCGCAGAATGTGCCCCGTCCGGTCCTGACTCCAGGGATTCATCCCCGGGGTCTTTCTTTCCCAACTCGCTCTGGCGCTACCCGTTTTCGACCACGAGGAGCGCTTCTTCAGCATACAGGTTGTCCCCCGCTCGCATTTCCCTCACCACCCCCTCGGCCAGGACATGTCCTTCGACAATATGGACGTGATTGGCATCGGTCCAATCGAGAAAATCCTGGAGGGTGAGCAAGTGGATGTTGGGCGTGTCATACCACATCCGTGGCAGCCGCGGCGTTATGGGCATCCGGCCGCGGAGCGCCAGGTCAAAGCGAATCTGCCAATACCCGAAGTTGGGGAACGACACGATTCCCCGTCGCCCGACGCGGAGCATTTCGCACAGAAGCTCGACGGGGCGGTGCAACGCCTGCAGAGTTTGCTCCAGGACCACGTAATCGAAGCTCTGGTCGGCGAAGCCCTTGAGGCCGGCGTCCAGATTGGATTGAAAGACGGGGACGCCCCTGGCGACGGATTCGAGCACGGCTGCGGAGTCGAGTTCGACACCTTGGCCGCGGACGTTTTTGCGGGCCATGAGCGTCGCGAGGAGTTCGCCGTTGCCACAGCCCAGATCGAGGACCGATGCGCCCTCGGGGACTCTGGACTCGATCAGGCGGTCCTGCCAATCGGCATGCTCGCTGCCGGGGCCGACTCCGCTCTCGGTCCACACCGGCTGGGCCAGCAGCGCTTCGATTTTTTCCGGCTCCAGATTCGCCAACGACGGATCGATGCGCCTCGCCAGAAGCTTCGCCAGCGCCGCCGTCGCCTCCGGAATGGGTAAATCTTTGCGCGTCATCATTCACCGTCCAGAAAATGCCGCAGCAGATGGCCAACGGGCTTGGTTTCGACGAGGAACGAGTCGTGGCCATAGGGCGACGGCACATCAACGTACGTCACCGACTTGCCCGCCCGGCACATAGCCAGCGCAAACTCCCTGCAATGCTCCGGCGGATAGAGCCAGTCGGACGAGAAGGAGACCACCATGACCCGCGACTTGATCCGGCGGCAGGCCTGGACCAGATCCCCGCCGCCCCACTGCGCGGCGGCGTCGTAGTAATCCATTGCCCGGGTGATGTACAAGTAGCTGTTGGCGTCGAATCGTTCGACGAAGGACCGTCCCTGGTGGTCGAGGTAGCTCTCGACCTCATACTCCATGCCAAAGCCGAAGTCGGGTTTTTCCTTGTCGCGTAGGCGCCGGCCGAATTTCTCGTGCATGGCCTCTTCGGACAGATAGGTGATGTGTGCCAACATCCGCGCGGCGGCCAGGCCGGTCGCCGGCTGCACGCCGCCGTAGTAGTCTCCGCCGCAGAAATTCGGGTCATTCATGATCGCGTGTCGGCCGACGGCATTGAACGCCAGCCCTTGCGCCGATAGCCTGGGGGACGCCGCCAGCACGATCGAGCGTTCGACGCGTTCGGGAAACGCCAGGGCCCATTCCAGAGCCTGCTGTCCGCCCAACGACCCGCCGACGACGCCTTTGATCCGTTCGATGCCGAGGGCATCGAGGAGCTTGGTCTGCAATCGGACCCAATCGCCCACGGTCACGACCGGGAAGCTCATGCCATAGGGCCTGCCGGTCTGTGGATTGATGGATGACGGTCCTGTGGTGCCGTAGCAACTGCCCAGGAAGTTTGAGCCGATCACACAGTAGCGATTGGTATCGATTGCTTTTCCCGGGCCGATGACGGTATCCCACCAGCCTGGGTGGCGCGTCCGCCAGATCCTGCCGGTGGTGTGTGCATTCCGATCCCACCCCGCCACGTGCGCGTCGCCGGACAGCGCGTGGACGACCAACACCACGTTATCGCGTGCCGGAGCCATTTGTCCATACATCTCGTACTCAACCACGACGGGCGCAATGCTGACGCCTGCCTCGAGCGCAAACGGCCGCTCCGGGGAGGCGAGTGCTATGCTGCACACCTCGGTCCAGCCCACGGACGTCGGGCTATCGGGCGGATCATCGCCTGCCGACCTCTGCTTTGGTTTGCGTACCTCGTTCTGCATATCGCACTCATCCCCCTCTTGATTACAAGCGGAGGGCCGAGATGTGGGTGAACCCTCGGCGAGAACTGCTGGCCAACGCCCCATTTGCACTCGCTCTCAGCCTGAACTGGGCCACGACGGCGTCCTGCCCCGTGACCTCTACGTCTACCTCTGCGAGGCCTCCATCGCCTGTTTCAGATCTGCGATGATATCATTGACATCTTCCAATCCGACGGAGACCCGCACGAAATCGGCCGTGACGCCGGCCTTTCTCTGTTCGGCGTCGGTCAATTGCTGGTGCGTTGTGCTGGCCGGGTGGATCACCAGCGTCTTGGCATCGAGAATGTTGGCCAGATGCGATGCCAGCTTGACGGAATTGATGAACTTTCGCCCTGCCTCAACGCCGCCCTTGATCCCAAAGCCCAGGATCGCGCCCGGCCCGAAGGGGAAGTACTTTTTCGCGCGGGCATAATCGGGATGCGTTTGCAGACCTGGGTAATTGACCCAGGCGACCGCAGGATGGCCGGTCAGGAATTTGGCGACGGCAATGGCGTTGGCGCAATGCGCTCTTGCTCGCAGGGGCAGAGTCTCGATGCCTTGGAGGATCTGGAAGCTGTTGAATGGCGAGATGCAGGCGCCGGTGTCCCGCAGCAATCCGGTCCTGACCTTCAAAACAAAAGCCAGCCCCGGCGCAACTGCCTTGGGATGGCCACCAAAGGCATCCCAGAAATTCACGCCGTGGTACGACGGGTCCGGCTCGGTGATCTCCGTGTACTTAGCCGCGGCTTTCCAGTCAAAATCGCCCTTCTCGACGATGGCGCCGCCCATGCTGGTCCCATGTCCGCCGATCATCTTGGTCAGCGAATAAACCGCGATGTCCGCCCCGTGTTCAAAGGGGTTGAACAGGGGCGGCGGCGTGACTGTATTGTCCACCACAAAGGGCAACCGGTGGCGTTTAGCGACGGCGGCGATGGCTTCGAAGTCATCCACATTGTTCCTGGGATTCCCGATCGACTCGGTGTAGACCAGCCGCGTTTTGTCATCGATCGCGTTCTGGAAACTCGCCGGATCGCTCGAATCGACCAGGCGGACCTCGATCCCGAACCGCTTCATGGTGGAGGTGAACAGGGTGTTGGTTCCGCCGTAGAGGTTTCTGCCGCTGACAATGTTCTGCCCCGCGGAGGTGATGCACGCAACCGCGTAGAAGATGGCTGCCTGCCCGGACGCCGTCGCGACGGCGCCCGTTCCGCCGTGCATAGCAGCCAGGCGTTTCTCCAGAACATCGGTGGTCGGGTTCATCAGCCGGGTATAGATGTTTCCGGACTTTCGGAGCGCGAACAGATCGGCGGCATGATCGGCGTCCTGAAACACATAGCTGGTTGTCTGGTAGATCGGCACCGCGCGGGCCCCGGTGACGGGGTCCGGCACCTGCCCCGCATGAATCGCCAGCGTCTGCGCGCCGGGTTTGCTCTGTGCCGCCATGGCTTGCTCTTTCCTATTAACAGACTAACAATTTAACACCGTTAACGTCCGATTAACCTCGTGTAGCGTACCGGTACTCGCTTGTCGGTACAAGATCTATTATTCCTACTTGATTTGCCATAATTCCTCGGTCGTGCCAGGGCAGCACTGGCGCGAGCCGTTCCTTCGACGCCAGCGTGTGGCAGGTTTCGTTATTATTACTTGTCATTGCGCTGCTCCCCTTTTTTCATAGGCAGAGAATAATCCGACCGACATATAATATAGGAGAACTACAGGACACGATGGACCCTGTTGGAGGCAATCGATGCAATTTGACATCCATGCGCCCAAGATTGGGACGACCGAATCGTTATCGGATCACATCGAGCGTCGCATGCATGCCGCCCTTGGCCAGTTTGAGCACCGGATCAGCACGGTTGACGTGAAGATTCAGGATCTGACGGCAGGTCGCGGCGGCGTAGACAAGAGCTGCAGTGTCTTCGTGCATCTGAAGCGAGCGGGCATCGTAATGGCTCAGGAAGTGCAGTCTGACATGTACGCTGCAGTGAGCTTGGCTGCGGACAAGATCAAGCACGCGGTCGGCCACAAGCTCGACCGCCGCCGCTTCCACTAAATCGGTCCACGGAAATACGAAAGTGCCCCCTGTTTCGGGTGCCATTGGCTGCTGGTCAGCCAGTGCTGGTGTCACTTTCGATTCACAGGTCGATCACCCGATCGCTATCCGCCAGTTCGATCTGGTATGCCTTTCCCTCGCACAGCTTTGCGAGATAGCGGTCCTGTTCGAGGCGATGGGTCCACTCGCGTTCGGGGTCATGATGTCCGACGAGCGTGCGTTTGATCCGGCATTGGATGGTGCGCTCGATGGCGTCCTCCATGCAGCCGTGTCCCCAATCCACGCGCGGGACGGGCGGAAATGACCCGATTCCTTTTTTCCCGAGATACTCCTCGAGGTAGTACTGCCCGTCCATGTACGCCAGGTCGGCGTCCATGCACTGCTTGCGGAGTCGGGCCTCCGCCACCACGCTGCGTTCCTGGCATGGATCGGTCTGATTGCCGCGTCGAAACTCATGGTCGGTTGAGAACACAAAGCTCTTGCCGTTGTGTTCCACTCTGTATCCGACGCAGCAGGTCATTGCATGATACGCTTCGAACGGCTGCACCACGGTGCTGCCAATCGTGATAGGCTCATTGAGTTCGCGAACTTCCCAGAACCGCTTGTTGGGTGACTCCGCATCGCTTTGTCCATGCAGCTCAAAGCCGCGGAAAACCGCGCTCATCTGCGTGTAATCCACGGGGTCGTCCACATACGTCACGTCGCTGGTCTGCCTCGAGAACAGCCCATAGTGCTGATCCAACGCGTGCAGGAACGGATAGCTCCCGTAGACATTGACGGTGAAGGGGCGCGGCGACACATAGCAGAACCGGGAGAAGGTCAGGCCGATGCGGTGATCGAGATGCTCATGGGACCCAAACAGATGCAGTACACGGTCCTGCTTGGCCCGCCATTTTTCGACGACCCCCAGCGAGCACCGCCGAATCCCGCTGCCGGCATCGAAAATGAGTATATTTCCCTCGGAGGTCTCCACCTCGACGCAGGTGGTCTCTCCGCCATAGAACGGCAGGTCCGGCAGGCCGATCTTCTGCTGATAGACCTCAATTGTCTGTTGGCTGAGCGGGCCTCCCAGCAGGTCTTCAACGCGTAGCAGTCCTCCCTTGGCGCGTTGCGTCATTTCATCGAAGGCCTTAGCCAGCGTATGCACGGCCAGCCGGCGGGAATACTCCTGGATGCCGTAGGGATTTGGGAAGATCGGACAACTCCCCTGGACGCCCCAAAAGGTAATGCGCAGGTTCTGGATCGGTCTGATAGTCGCCGGCGAGGAGCTATTCTGGCCGCTCATAGAGGGTGTCCGATCGAGTTTGCCTACTGCCCATCATCCGCAATTCGCACGGCGCGCCGACCACTCGCGACCACATCGCCGCGCAACCACCCTATACTAACTCAGCTTGACGCCGCTCGCCAACAGCGATGGACAGATCTGCTCGCACTCCCCCCATGCGTATAGCGGTGCTCATTTGTTACGGCTTTGTTCTATATGCCTGGCCCGCAAATCGACCGGAAAATGTTTGACACCTCCCACTTATGGCTTTAGATTACCAGTGAGGCTCGTGCGTCCGCCGGTCGGGCGCACGGGGTTCGTTTTTTGATTTGCATCCTGGTTTGGCACAAGAGGGGAAAGGCGGCAATATGCGTAGGCGCAGTCAACTTGGCTTCACTCTCGTCGAGCTTCTGGTGGTCATTGGCATCATTGCGCTCCTGATTGCCATCCTGCTGCCGGCCCTGAGGAAAGCCAAGGAGTCCGCCAACCGCATCAAGTGTGCCGCGAATCTCCGCCAGATCTGTACTGCCGCCGCCATGTACGCTGGCGACCACAAGTCCGGCCTGTACATGCCCTTCGCGGGTGTCGGCGACGACTTCAGCCCCTACTTCCGCAAATACCTCACCAACATCAACGTGCTCATCTGTCCCAGCACCAATAACTTCGTCCGCGGCAACGTTCCCGCCGACCTCACCCGCGCTGCCAGGGGTCCCAACGATCCCAACGCAGGTCATAGCTACGAAGGCCGCCAAAGAATGTGGACCGGAACCTATCCCGACGGCAAAGTCATACCTCCGGAAGCGAAAAGAGCCGGCTACCCCGACGGCTTCAACAATTGGAAATCGACGAGAACCGTCCGCAGACCCTCCGAGGTTTTCCTCGTCACCGATGCCGATGAGGGCGATGGTGGCCGCATCAATAACTGGCCCGACAAAGGCGACAACCACGGCGACGCTGGGATCAACGTCGGTTATTGCGATGGCCACGTCGAGTGGGCGCCCATGGGCCGCGCTGTCCTCGAAGCTTTCATGAAAGGGTATTACAACCCCAATATCCCCAACGCTATCTACACCAAATACGGCCTGTCCGCGAACGGTACCACCTTCAAGTGGATCCGGTGAGGGGCGTCTGTTCCTGCCCCGCGTTTTTTCCCATCTCTTGGTGGCGGCTTGAGTTGCCGCCTTCCGAGCCTCTGCGCATCGCCTCCATGCTCTGAGATCCTCATGCACACGCCTACAGGCGTCCGTGGCTCAATTGCCTGATTACGCCGTAATCCTGCCGAAAATCATTTGACACCTCCGGGGTTTCGCGTCTAGATTGCTGAGGAGGCTCGTATGTCCGTTCATCGGACGCACGCCGTTCGCGCTTGGATTGGCACCTCAGAGCATCTTCAGGGCGGGAAAGGCGGCAACTATGCGTAGGCAAAAGCAACTCGGCTTCACTCTCGTCGAACTTCTGGTCGTTATCGCCATCATCGCACTGCTCATTGCGATCCTCCTGCCGGCCCTGAGAAGGGCCAAGGAAGCCGCCAATCGCATTCAATGCGCCTCCAACATGCGCCAGATTTCCATGGCGGCGGTCACCTATGCCCTTGGCAGCAAGACCGGGTATTACATCCCGCCGGATTACACCCCTGGCCAGACCGAAGACAGCTTCAAAGGTCTGTTCCCTCCGGACAGTCTCGTACCCCCATATCGCAAGGCCCCGCTGTCCTTCAACGTGTTCGTGTGTGCTTCCACCAGCAACCGCGTCCTTGGTCCCAACGACCTCCAGAACAACGCCGACAGTGCCAACGGTACACACGGCCACAGCTATGAGGTCCGTACGCGCATCCCTGCTGGCGTCATCTGGCCCGGCGGCAAGACATGGACCGCGGCCGACTACAACGTCCTTGATCCCGGCGGCAACCGCACAACCGACAAGATGATCATTAAGTCCACCCGCAACATTCACCGGCCTGCTGAAGTCATGATGCTCACCGACGCCGATGACGCTCCTCCCGGCATCAACAATTGGCCTGACAAGTTCAACGACCACAGCGACGCCGGGTGGAACATCGCCTATTGCGATGGCCATGTGGAGTTCACCCCCACGGGCAAAGCGATTCTCATGGCGTTCATGAACGGCTTCTACGAACCCTGGACCGACGGCACGATCCTCACCAAGTACGGCCTCCAGCACAACGGCAACGTCTACAGTTGGCGCTGAACGCCTCTGCCGCCGGCCTCTGCCTTTCGGTCCGCATTTCCCACACTCTCCGCTTTGTTTCTGCAAGGAGACTCAACCCATGCCAGCCGCGGACAAAGGCCACGTCGGCCATTCCAAACCCGCCGATTCCCCGATTGGCCTGCCCGGCTCCATGCCCCGTCCGATCAAGATCACCATGCTCGGCGCCGGCTCGGGTTTCACGCCCACGCTCATGCGGGACGTGCTATGCATCCCCACCGCCGGCGCCGGCGAAATCGCCCTCGTTGATATCGACGAGTCTCGGCTCCGCACCATGCACCAGATCATCGCCAGGCTCGTCGTCGAATCGGGCAAGACCGGCTGGCGCGTCAGCGCGACCCACGACCGCCGCCAAGCCCTCCCCGGGTCCGATTACATCGTCAACTGCATCGAGGTTTCCGGCCTCGGGTGCGTCCGACATGACAACGACATTCCGCTCAGATTTGGCATCGACCAGTGCATCGGCGACACCGTCGGCCCGGGCGGCCTCTTCAAAGGCCTCCGGACCATACCGGTCTTCCTCGATATCCTCCGCGACGCCCTCGCGCTTTGCCCCAATGCCCTCTTCCTCAACTACACCAACCCCATGAGCATGCTGTGCCTCGCCGCCGCCCGCGCTGTCCCGCAGATCAACCTCGTCGGCCTGTGCCACTCGGTTCAAGGCACCAGCCACGTTCTGGCCAAGCGCGCCGGCGTCCGGTGCGAGGAAATGGACTGGGAATGCGCCGGGATAAACCACCTGGCGTGGTTCACCAGGCTCCAGCACCAGGGGCGCGACCTCTATCCCGCTCTCTTTGAGAAGGCCCGCCAGGACCTTGCCGGCCAACCCGCCGACCCCGACGACGCCAAGGACCTCGTCCGCAAGGATATGATGCTCCACTTCGGCGCTTTCATCACGGAATCGTCAGGCCATCTGTCCGAGTACCTGCCCTATTACCGTAAACGCAAAGACCTCCTCGCCAAGTACTCCCGCGACAAATACGACGGCGGCTCATCGTTCTACGCCAACGAATGGCCCACCTGGCGTAAGGACGCCGACGAGAAGCGCGAGAAAATGGTCCAGGGCATCGAGCCGCTGCCCCCGTGGGAACGCTCGTGGGAATACTGTTCCTGGATCATCGAGGCGCGCGAAAAAGACAAGCCCTTCCGCATTCACGGCAACGTCCCGAACACAGATCCGGTCTCGGCGGCAGGCCCCTTGATCAGCAACCTCCAACAGGACGGGTGTGTCGAGGTGGCTTGCATGATCGACCGCAACGGCATCAACCCCACCCGCTACGGCAAACTCCCCGCCCAGATGGCCGGCATCTGCGAATCCAACATGCGCTACTTCGACCTTGCCGCGACCGCCGCCGTCGAGCGATCCAAAGAGGCCGCCATTCACGCCCTGATGCTGGACCCGCTGACGTCGGCCGTCTGCTGCCCCGCGGAGATCAAGCAGATGACCCTCGAGCTGTTCGAGGCCGAAAAGGAATTTCTGCCTGGCTACAAATGATCGGATTGGCGCCGGTGCGCCCGAGCGGTCCTGTTACTTGCCTATCGGCATTAGAACAACCAGCTCCTCGGACGCTGTTTCCCAACTTGGCGGCAATTTCGGCACTTGCCAATAAGTCGCCGCCAGCCGCCGGATCTCGCTGGGTTGGACAACCACGACATATCCCTCTCGCCGCAGGGTATCGATATCCTGGCCGAGCCAGGCATCCAAGACATTACCGCCTTTTTCAAAGTCCACGTTGAAAATCACGCGGTACTTCAGCCGGGACATCGGCAGCGATTCGAAGAACGCCTGCCCGCCGCCAACGAGCGCGACCTTCGTGCCCGGCTGCTCGAGTGTCCTGGCCAACTGTGTCGACTGTGTCGAACGGAACGCGCCCATGTCCTCAAAGCGGAACAAGCCCCGCTTCGCTTCTTCGGCGTGGCGGCTGAAACAGGGATGCAGCCCGGCCAAGCCCGCCGCCGCCGCCAGCACCGCTGCGGCCGTGGCCGCCAGCGGCACCCGGCTCAACCCATACCCCGCGATCAGCGCGGCCAGCGGCACCATCTGCACGGCAAACCGCCCCTGCAAATGCGTCAAGGTCATCCAGTAGATCAGCTCGATCAACAGTAGTATCGCCAAAAACCAGACAACGCTCCTCCGCCATAACACGATTGCGAAAATGACGCCCAGCGGCAGCACCACGTATCCGTACTGCCAATTGGTAATCAGGGTCTGCCAGGTCGTCCGCAGGCGCGGCCCAATCGCGCGCTGCGAATCAGGCGCGCGATGCGCCCGCACCCACCGTTCCACTTGCACCGCGGTGAATCCATCCTGCCCCAGGCGCTTCATCTCCATCGGGAATACCGCGTTGCCCGACCAGCAGTAATTCCTCACCAACCAGGGCGAAAACACGGCCAGCCCGCATGCCCCCGCCACCACACAGCCAAGCATCGCCCGCCGCATCTCAACGCGGCCCGGGCGAACGATCTTCGCAATCATCACGGCGACGCAACCTGCCGCCGGCACCGCCAGCAAAACCGCCGGCACCCCCGTGTATTTTGTGCCGCAGGCCAACCCCGCCATCACTCCCGCCAAGGCCATGGCCACGAGCGTGCCTTTGGCGGTTTGTTCATCTTCATCCGCCAATCCCATTCCCTTCCAAACCCACCCGACGGTCAGGACCGTATACAGCAGAAACGCCCCCTCGACGTATGGGACCGCCCCCAGCATCGTCATCCACGGCACGGTCGCCGCCAGCAACCCCGCGATCACGCCGGCGGCTTTGGCGCCCGTCATCTGCCTCGCCACGCCCACCAGCGCCACGATGCTCAGGACCATGAACATGAGGCTGAGGAACTGTGCCAGGTACATCGCCGCCCATGGCCCGCCACGGAGGTGCATTGCCAATAAAAAGTGCATTTCCACTGCAAATGGGAAATGGCTGTAGACATTGTGCGGCAGCGCGATCATCCTGCCGGTCTCGTACCACTCCCGCGCTACCTGCAGGTGATACACCATCACGTCATACGGATGCGGATCGAGCGGCTTCCACAGCCACCCCGGCATGATCGACGCCCCGACAACTGCGATTCCGAGAAACGGCATCGCCAACACCCACAGCCACTCCCAGCCCGCCGGCTCAGCCAGCCACTTGGCGATCGGCAGTTCGATTTTCCGTCGCGACACCACTACATCAATCGCCCACACCGCAAACGCCCCGGCCGCCAGCGACGCCGCCGACCACCGATTCAACCAGCCGGCCAATGACAACCCCATCGATGCCAGGCTCATCACGCCCAGCCCCAACGCCGCCCCGGTCGCAAGGCCCATCGCCCCGCGCGCCTCGACCCTTAGCCACCGCAACACCGCATATCCCAACAGCGCGCAAATCCACGCCCACAACCCTACGGTCGCCCCATCTTCCATCGCCCCCAACGCCACGTTGATCGTCCATTCGCCCGCATACCCCACGACCGTCACGCCAAACACCGCTGCGCAGACGGCGATCAACGCCGCACGGCTTGCACAAAGGCCTGGTCCACCGCGCAGTCCCCGGGCTGCATCGCATCGAGTTGCTACAACCCCACCGTCACTGACTCTCCGCTTGCTCATCCTGATCCTTCGGTTCGGCCGTTTCCCGCTCGGCCAGCTTGAACAGCTTCTCCAGAGCATGCAAGTACGCCGCCGTCCCGCCATGCGGCGAGTGGTTCGACGCCCGCAATACATTCACCGGATTATGCAGCAGCTTATTCACGATCCGCCGGCCAAGATCCTCCAACGTGGCTCGCTCGGCCTCGGACAGCCCCGGCAGTTTGTTGATCGCCCGGCTGGTCTCACTTGCGGCGAGCCGATGCGACCGCTGATACAGGCGATCGATCAGCGGCCCCATTTCTCGGGTCTGGTGCCAGGCCGCGAACTCGCTGACCTGTTCCTCGACAATTTTTCTAGCCGCCTCCACCGCCCCCGCCCGCTGTGTTTGCGTGGTCGCCACCACGTCCTGGAGATCGTCGATGTTGTACAGGTACACGTTCTCCAGTTCGCCCACCTCCGGCTCAATGTCCCGCGGCAGCGCGATGTCGATCAGGAAGACGGGCCGATACCGCCGCTGCTTCACTACCTGCTCGAACATCGCGTGCGTAATGATCGCATGGGGCGCGCCGGTCGAGGAGATCACCACGTCCGCCACCGCCAAATACTCCGCCAGCCGCTCAAACGGAACTCCAACCCCCGAGAACTCCGCGGCAAACCGCGCTGCCTTCTCGACATCACGATTGCACACCACCAGCGTCTTGGGGCGCAGGCCCGCGAAGTGCTGAAGCACCAGGTGCGCCATCTCCCCCGCCCCGATGCACAGCACGGTCTTGTCGCCGAAGGTATCGTAGATGCGGCGGGCATACTCGACGGCGACGCTGGCGATGCTCAGGCGCCCTTCGCCGAGCGTCGTCTCCGTCATCACCTGCTTGCCCACCGCAATCGCCCGCTGAAACAGCGGATGCAAGAACGTCCCCGCGGTCGCGGCCTCTGCAGCCACGTCATACGCTTCACGCACCTGCCCCAGGATCTGTGTCTCCCCCAGCACCATCGAATCCAACGACGCCGCCACGGAAAACAAGTGAGCCACCGCCTCGCGATCGGTCTTGCGGTACACGTGCGGCTCCACTTCTTCCGCCGTCAGTCCCCGCTGCCCCGCCAGAAAACCGATCATCTCCTCCACCCGCGGATGGCCATGGACCGTCCGCGCCGTATACAACTCGACCCGGTTGCACGTTGAGACCAGCACTGCTTCGGCATTGGAAAACCGTACCCGAAACGCGTCGAGCAGCTCCCGCTTCTGGTTGCCGGCGAACGCCAGTCGCTCCCGAACCGCCAGCGGCGCCGTCTTGTGATTCAGACCTACCAGCAACAACCGGTGCATTATCGCTTGCCTCCCGGCATCAACTGCACCATCACGATGGTGCCGATCAGCAGAACAAACCCGACGACGCTCAGCACCGCCGCCCGACGACCCCGCAGACGCGGACTCAACGGCACATGCAACACCACCGCATACACCAGCCACGCCAGCGATCCCATCACCAGCTTCGCCGTCGGAGGCCTCTCGTCACGCTCAAACAACCGGATAAACCCGGTAATCAACCCCACCGTCAGGAGCGCAAACCCCAGCGTCACCGAGTGCATGATCATCTGCTCGAGCCGCTCCAGACTCCCGAACAGGGGCATCGGCATTTTCCTTCGTAAACGCCGGCTTGCGATCAGGTACATCGTTCCCCCCGCCGCCGCCACCGCAAACACCACCACCCCGCCATAGGTGGTCACCCGATGTACCCACAGCCAGGTGTCCTTGACCAGCGGCTGATACTGATGGTAATCCACCCTCCCAAACACCCCCGCGGCCGTCAGCAACAGGATCACGATCGGCATCACAAACCAATCCAGCCCCGCCAGCGGCCGCACACGCTGCACGTACATCACAAACAGCCCCAGCAGCACCGCCAGGAACACCAACGCCGCAAAATTGTCATTCAGCGGACATTGCCGCCGCTGTTCCGAGTGCCACAGGATCACCGCAAGCGCCGCCGTCAGCCCCGCGTACATGCACCCCTTCGCCGCCACACGCAGCGACTCCCGATCCCGCCACAGCCGCGCTGCCGACACGCATCCGCCAACGGCAAGCAACACCACCGAGAACCCAAGGAGAATCAGTTGTGCGTTCGTAGGCATGTGTTAGCCAAAGCTCAGTGTTATCTGCCGAACCTCAGGCCAGATGCGGCAGCATTCATCGCAACATCCCGTTTTTGGCGCCATCCGTTTGGTTATCCGCCATTCTGCATTTCCTTTAACTCAGGGCACCGGCCGATCAACCACGCCTTCAACCCATCCACTCCGCCCTCCGCGAAGGGTTTCATCGCGAGCGGTCCGGCCAGATCCTGGAGGATTTCTCGGCGTCGCGCTGGGCTTAACCCGGAGCGGACAATCAGCGGCCGCAGAACCTGCATCGCCTGTGCCAGCCGCACCTGCAGCGGGTCGAGCTTTCTCGCCAGATCATCGCGGATCCGCGCCGCCAGTGCCGCGCTTCCGCCCGCCGAAACAGTAACCGTCACCGCCGACGCCCGCCACAGAGCCGGCGTGGTGAAATCGCCCGGATTCTCCTCATCGGCGTCCGCACGGTTGACCAGCACGCCCTGCCGCCGGGCCTCCCGCACGACTCGATCGTTCACGTCTGGCGAATCCGTCGCCGCGAACGCGAGGCCCGCGTCCTGGAGGTGCATCGGCTGAAACTCCGCCTTCACCCGCTCGACTTCGCTCGGCAGACCGGAGTCAAACGCCGGCGCTACGCAGCGCACTCGTCGTGCCCCCGCCGTAATCAGCCCTTTGGCCTTGCGCACCGCCACTGATCCGCCGCCGATGATCACCACCAGCCGCTCAGTCACGTCCAACATCAAAGGATACAAGTGCCGCACGAATTGAAGGATTCTACAGCAACATTCCTCGCTGGTCCATTTGCCCCCCGACTCGCCGATCGGTCGGTCGCGTGCCGATGTGCAATAAGCAAAGCCCACGGCATCGCCGAGGGCTTTGCGGTGGCATGGGTGGGAACGGACGGCGTGTCAGCCTTTGGAGGGTTGGGCGGCGTTGATCTGGTAGACCTGGCCGTCGATTTTCACGGTGCAGCCCTCGGGCATTGCCAGATAGCGGCGAAGGTTGGAGTTGTTGCGCGCCAGCTCGAAATAGCGGTCGGAGAACTGCTCGACCACTTCGGCTTTCTTGGCCTCCTCGGCGGTGACGGAAGGATCGACCCAGCGGTTGGAGCGGCGATACATGGCCTTGTTGCCGACCACTTGAACGTTCTCCTCGACCTTGTAGTTGCCTTTGGCGTCGCGATAGCGCTGCTGGCCTTGGCTGGGGGCAACGGCGGCGCGCTGCATATCGGCTTTACCCATGCGGGCGTAGACGGCGTCCTCGCCGGTGACGTTGGAAAGGCCGCTGCCGAGCTTGAAGGCACGATCCTGCGCCTCTGCGGCATTTTCGCGGGTGGCGATGAGGTCCGTACGCTCATCGGCCAGAAAAGCGGTGTAGGGAGTGAGTATGCCGTGCTTAGTGCTCAGGCGGACGAGTTCGTCGATGAGTTCCTGGTTGCGGCCACGCAGGTCGAGCTCGTTGATGATCTCGCCGACGCGGCGGGTGGCCCACAGTTTCTCGACAAACGCGTAGGTGTCGTCGTGATAGCTGCGGGCGAGCTGCGCGGGAAACTCGAACGTCTGTTCGCGGTCGCCGACGCGACCGGTGAGGCGGATGGTGGCATCGCCAGGCGTGCGGTAGCGTCCGACGGCGATGATCTGTGAGCCGGAGAACAGATCCGGAATGTCCCGGGGATACAGCCGGTTGACGTCGGCGTTGGCGATGTCGAGTTTGACATGGGTCAGGACCGGGGCGGTCATCCGGCCATAAAACTTGGCGACGACGGATTCGATGTTCTCATTGGGGCGAACGTATTCGCTGGCCCCTGAGTTCTCCGTGGTGAGCTGATCGAGCAGGCGGGCGTTGACGTCAAACCCGACGCCGAAGGCGAACAGGCGCGCGTGGGTGCGATTGGCCTCTTTGGCGTTCTTCGCGATGACGCCGGGATTCTGTACGCCGGCGGTCGGCAGGCCGTCGGTCATAAAGATGATGTAAGAGGGCCGGCCGGTGTCGCCGACGAGTTCGAAGGCGCGCTTGAGGGCGCCATCGATGTTGGTCGAGCCACCGTCATTGATGGATTCGACGAAGCGGAGCGCCTGTGCACGCGATTCCTCGTTGAAACGCTGTAACTCGGGCTTGAACGTTTCGACACGGTCGTCGTAGGCGATGATGTTGAAGGTGTCGCCTTCGCGCAGATTGTTGAGAACGAATTTGAGCGCGTTGCGGGACTGTTCAATCTTCTGACCAGCCATCGAACCCGAGCGGTCGAGCGCGAAGACCACGGTCTTGGGCATCACTTTGGAGTCGGCGGCTTTGACTTCGGGGCTAGCCAGCAGCAGGAAATATCCGTCTTCCCGGTCATTGGCGCGGAAGCTGATGACGCTGGCGCCGATGGGCTTCTCGGACAGGCTCCAGAGGACGCGGAAGTCGTCGCCGGGGACGATTTGGTTCGCCGAGCAGCGCACGACGGCGGAGTTGTCGCTGAATCGCTCGATGTTGACGGAGTACGAGGGACTGTACACGGATTTGATGCGATTCGGGTTGTCGATCCGGGCGGTGATCTTCAATTCCTCGATGGGCTTGCTGGAGAGCTTGCCGGACATAAGCGGGACGACGAATTCGGTGATCTCGCGCTCGCGCCGGCAGACCTGGGAATAGCGGAGCGTGATCTTGCGCTCGCCATAAGCGGGCAACGGAAAGACATTCGTCTGGACGATGCCGTAGCCCATGTATTCGAGGATCGCCGGGTCCTTGCGGGTGCGGACGATCGATTCGTAGATGCGGCGAGCTTCTTCCTTGGTGTAGATCTTGGCGGGAACCTCTTTGCCGTCGATCAGAAGGACGAATTGGTTGAGGACCGCGTCGGGCGGGACCGGGAACACGTAGCTGACTTCCATCGGCTGGCTGGAGAGGTTGCGAAAGACCTGGGCGATCTGAACTTCGGCGACCTGATCTCTGATCGAGGCGTCGACGGTGACGGACTTGATGGCGAAGGCGCCGCGGATGGCGATGCGGTGCTCCTGCGGGATGAACATGCCTTGGGCCAAGGCCAGCGATGGAAAAAGGCAGGCGAGCAGAAGAGCGACGAGCAAAGAAAAGCGTTTCATATCAGACCTCCAGAAATAGATGCACCGATCGTGTAGACGCTTGTTGATGGATGGAAGTTGCGGCGGAGCCAGAGCTGTTACAAAGCCGTGACAATTTGACGACGGACGTGGGCGGTGATTAACTACGGCCTGTCTGGGGGATCGATTGGAGGACCATATGATGAAATGCGCGATCGCCGGGTTGGTCGTAGTGATGCTGGGTCTGGCGGGGTGGTGCAGGGCCGCGAACGATCTGGACGGAGTGCGGCGTGAGGCGATGGCCAGCGCCCGCCTGCGAGTGCAGGCAGTTTTCAGTGGAAACCAGTTTCCGAGGATCGATTTTGAGCAGCCAGGCGTGATGAAGCAGGTGTTGGGAACCTACACGATCACCACCGAGTTCTACGATGCCGATCTGAACAAGCTGACCGCGCCCCAGAAGCCCGGACGCTGTGGGGCCGTCGTCCAGATTGCGTTGGCGGATGGGAAATCAACCAAGCGGTTCGTGACGCTGTTCCGACAGCCGGAGGGGGGCCGCGCGGATTGGAAACTGACCATCAACGCCGAGCCGCCGAAGCAGACGGGCATTGTCCCGGCCGTAGCGGCCGAGCAGTCGGAGGCGATCGGGGATTATGTGAAGGAGCTGATGCGAGAGGGCATGGCGCGCGACTCCCGCGGTGCGGTGCTGCTGGCGGCGTTGTATGAGACCAAGCCCGGCGCGCAGAAGATGCGGGCGCTCGACTCGCCGTCGGTGAAGGATCGCCAGTGGTGGATCAAGCTCAAGCAGAAGACCGGCGATTACCAACCGCTCAAGTATCTATTGCACGTACCCGAGGGCTATGACAAGGATTCGCAGAAGAAGTGGCCGTTGATGCTGTTCCTGCACGGCGCCGGGGAGCGCGGCGACAATCTGGACGTGGTCAAGACCCACGGGCCGCCCAAGATCGTGCAGACACGAAAGGATTTCCCGTTCATCGTGATTTCCCCGCAGTGCCGGACGAATGAGTGGTGGATGCCCTACGAGGTGATGATCCTGGTCGATGAGGTGTCTGCCAAGTACCGCGTGGATGCGGATCGAGTTTACCTGACGGGTTTGAGCATGGGCGGCTATGGCACGTGGTCGACGGCAATGACCTATCCGAATCGGTTCGCGGCCATCGCGCCAATTTGTGGCGGGGGCGATCCGTCGGAGGTCGCAAGGATCAAGCACATCCCGGCGTGGGTGTTCCATGGCGGCAAGGACCCGGTGGTGCCGGTCATCCGGGGTGAGGAGATGGTGGAGGCGCTGAAGAAGATCGGCGCGCAGGTCAAGTTCACGGTGTACCCCGAGGCGCAGCACGACTCGTGGACCGAGACCTATAATAACCAGGAGTTGTACGACTGGATGTTGAAACAGAAGCGGCAGAAGGCCGAATAAGGCGATTGCCCATTGGCAGGCAGATGCTCCTCCTCTGCTGGCGCTGGCCCGAAGAGGAGGAGCGTCGTTTATGGTGTTGGCGATGGGCAGGCGCGGGTGGGCGCGCGGCCGTTTTCCGGTCCGCTACCTGGCTCACCGCTCCCCCCCTCGCCGCCACCCACATTCCGGACATCCCGCCACGAAGTCGTAATTCAGTTGATACCCACACTGCAAACAGCTCCCGTGCCGCATTCGCGACACCTCCACGTAGAACCGTCGCGGCTTCACCGACAGCCAAACCACCGCCCATGCAACCACCCCATAGAACACGACATCCACCGCCAACCCCGTCCATATGGGCCTCAACGGCAACATCGCCGGCAGCTTCCCCCTAGCCGTCGGCGGCACGTTCACCACAAAGCTCCGAAACCCGGAATTCCTGCTCACCAGCCCGTACGGCACGCCCGGCCCACCCGCCGATATCTCTCGCTCCCCCCACATCGCCAGCATCGGCCACCCAAACCCCTCCACCATTCGCTTTTCATGATTCGTCAAACCCGTTTTGAATGCCTCCAACGGCTGCCTCAACCCGCCCCACGGCGGTACCAACGGCCAGACGCTCGCATATGAGCTTGTCGTCACCGAGCCGTATGCATACGTGCTGCTCGCCTCCGCCTCCACTGCCCACCATGTCCGCCCCTCCTCATCCACCAGCCCCACCGCGTCAATCTCATTCCATCCAGGAACGTTCACCGAATTCACATGAATTTTCACCCGCGTCGTCTTGATCTCCGTTGCAATCGCAATCTCCGACACCCCGGATGTTTGCCCTGCCGTCGGGTCCGTTCCCCGCCAAACCTCATGCTCTTTTCCGCTCTCGTCGAAGACGCTGATGGCATCCACCGCACCCGGACAATAGCTCTCACAAATCCGAACTACGCGCGGCACCACCGCCTGTGGATACGTCAGCACCAACCACTCCCGCTGTGCGTCCTGCGTCAACGACGCCCACGCCGCCACATCATCCCGTCCGCCAGTCGCATCCGGCTGCCCTGTTGCCTGATGCGGGCTCCAGTTCGCGCCATGCTGCCGGAGCGAAACCAGCCGCATCGCCCCGAACCGGTCATAGGCCGTCAGTGACCACATCCGATCGTGCTCCACCCCCGCCGACGATCCGGTTTCCTCCACCCCAATCTCCAGGCAAACCGCCAACACCCACGCCACCAGCACGCTCACCGCCCCCCCGATCAGCAAGAACACGAGCATCCGGCAAAGTCCGCTGCCGTTGGCTGCCCGGCAATTGGTTGCATCCGGCTCCGCATTCATCGCACACCTCGACCCGCTTAGACTAAGTCATCGATCCAAAGTTCGCCACGGCCTGCCGCATAAGCCATAGTGCCCGCCGACATTCGCTTTTGGCCGACCCCTATTCGCTGCCCCCAACCCGAAGGCGGGGAAACGGGGACATCCAAGGTTTCTGCAACTCTGTGGTATCGTCGGCAGTATCGATTGGAGGTGCTGAGATAGTTTCTCAGTCGGTGCGGCCGGGTCCACGGGCACGAGCAGTTGGACTGTTAAAGCGAAACCGCCGAATAAGATGAACATATCCGCCACCCGGGGAGCACAACGGCCGCAATAACCCCCACGCAAAGCCAAAGCCCACGGATTGGCATCCGTCGGTCCTGCCCAATCATCGAGCCTGAGCTACCCCCAACCGCTCCCCTCGATTACACTGAATCTCATGCCTCTATACTCACTTGAAACTCAGGCCCAGCTCCACCCGTTCCTCTCTTACGAGTGGCTCCTCACCAACGGGTCCGGCGCCTTCGCCTCCTCGTCCGTCGTCGGCTGCAACACCCGCCGATACCACGGCCTCCTCTGCGCCGCGACAAAGCCCCCCGTCGGCCGTATGTTGACCCTCAACCGCATCGGCGAAATTCTCTACCTCGACGACAAGACCGACGAACTCTACGAACTCTCGATCTCTCAATTCCGCAACTCCTTCCACCCCCGCGGCGAACGCTTCCTCCGCCGCTTCGAGCTCGACCAGACCGCCCGTTGGGAATACTTCATCAATGGGGTCCGCATCACCAAAGAACTCCAACTCCTCTGGCAACGCAATACCATCGCACTCCGCTATACCATCGAACCCGAAGCCGACCGCGAAATCGAACTCCATCTCCTGCCCTTCCTCTCGATGCGCGATTTCCACTCCCTCCGCAACGCACCCGGCGACAAACTCGCCGTCTCCTCCGACGCCGCCTCGAACCTCTCCGTAAACCAAGGCGACAAAACGCTCCATTTCCGCTCCGACGCCGGTCAGTTCACCCCTCGCTCCGACTGGTGGTATGGCCACGCCTATGCCCTCGAAACCGAACGCGGACTCAACGACACCGAAGACCTCTTCGTCCCCGGCGAACTCATCTACAAAACCCATGGCCACGCCCGCCTCACGCTCTGGACCAGCCTCGACCCCATCCCCGAATCCATCGACTTTGATACCGAACTCGCCGGCCGACCCCAGCCCCCCATCCCTCGACCTCTCCAACTCCCCACCACTCCCCCTCCGGTCACTTCCCCCGCTATCCTCCGCCTTGCCCGCGCCGCCGCCGATTTCGTCGTCGCCCGCCAACAACCCAACGGCCAGCCGGGATCTACCATCATCGCCGGATACCCCTGGTTCGCCGACTGGGGCCGCGACACCATGATCTCGCTCCCCGGCCTACTGCTCACCACCAACCGCTACCCCGAAGCCGCACAAGTCCTCTCTTGCTTCGCCGATTACGTTTCCGACGGCATGATCCCCAACCGCTTCGACGACTACACCAACCAACCCTCGTACAACACCGTCGACGCCAGCCTCTGGTTCATCCACGCCTGCTTCGAATACCTCCACCATTCCAAAGACCCCGCCACCTTCAACGCCAAACTCCTCCCCGCTTGCCGCGCCATCATCCAAGGCTACCGCAACGGCACCCGCTACAACATCCACATGGACCCCGCCGATTCCCTCATCGTCGGCGGCGACAAAGACACCCAGCTCACCTGGATGGACGCCAAGTGCGATGGCATCGCCTTCACACCCCGCCACGGCAAACCCGTCGAAATCAACGCCCTCTGGTACAACGCCCTCATGCTCCTCGGCGAAACCGAACTCGCCAACAAAGTCCGCCAAAGCTTTGTCAAGACCTTCTGGCTCAACCCCTTCCGCGGCCTGGCTGATGTCCTCACCCCCGACCACAAGGACACCTCCATCCGCCCCAACCAGATCTTCGCCGTCTCCCTCCCCCATTCCCCACTCGATCACGGCCAACAGCATGCCGTCGTCGAAGTCTGCCGCCGAGAACTCCTCACCCCCTTCGGCCTACGAACCCTCGCCAAGTCCGACCCCCAATACCACGGCCGCTACGCCGGACCACCCATGCAACGCGACCGCGCCTACCACAACGGCACCGTCTGGCCCTGGCTCATCGGCCACTTCCTCGACGCCCATCTCCGCGCCCACCGCAACTCCCCAGACGCCGCCCGACAAGCCCGCGTCTGGCTCCAACCCCTCATCGACAACATGAACCAAGGCTCGATCGGACAGCTCTCCGAGTGCTTCGAAGGCGACGAGCCTCACCGCCCCGTTGGCTGCCCCGCCCAAGCCTGGTCCGTCGCCGAGGTCCTCCGCCTCGCCGTCAAACTCGGCATGTAATCACCACCGCCCGCATGCTTACAACGCCCAGGTGAATCGTTCCTCCGGGTTCCCCCGGCGCCTTCCCCTCTGACTTCCGTCTTCCGACTTCTACGCCCTATCACGTTGTCGTCTTCACCAGCACCTTCTCCAGCCACCGGCACAACGACTTGTACACCAGCGGTACCACAAAATCAGGCTCCATCATAAACCGAACCAGATCATACGTGAACGTGTACGGATCGTCCGCACGACCCTGAATCTTGAAGTGCCGGAAACCCATCCCGTGAATCGTCTTCATCTCCCCCCGGCTCAGATTGCAGCTCCGCTGCCGCTCTCCCATCCGGTTCATGTGAAACGGCGAGTGGCAAGTCGACGCAATCTGGTTGATCCCCTGCTGCACGATCTGCTGCTCCACCACGCTCGGCGCCGTCTGCCACCTCGCATACGCCTCGTAATGCTTCACGCGGCTCGGGCAGTCCGCCACGCAATTCTCATTAACAATGATCTCCGCCTTCTCTCGGTCCAACTGCTCCAGCAGCAACATATCCCGGCAATCGTCCGGATGCACCATGTACCGGTAAAATCGCTCCCCCAGTTCCCGATAATAATCCACCCGCCCACGCCCCTCATCAAACGTCACCTTGATGATCGACGCCACCTGCCTCAGCTTCGGATATTTCTCCGCGATGTACTTCGACAGCAGATCGCTGTTGACAATCACGCCATTCAAATCAGGCCGCTGGCCCAGGTGCTCCAGAATGCTGTTGCCCACCGGGTCCCCAAGGTCGCTCGGCTCGATCAGATGGTTCGTGAACGTCGGAAAGTACCCAATGTTCTTCGAATACAGGAATTCGAGCACCCCCTTGAACTCCGCCGGATTGTACCCCGCCCGCATCGCCCGCCCGGCGTTCCACCGCACCGCCGGCGCACCGTGTATCGCCTCGATCGGCAACCGGCAACTAAACCCCGCCTCCATCAACCCCACCAACTGCATCACGATCGGGTGATACACGAACATCCCCGGAATGTTGAAGCGCGCTTCCGGCCAATCCGGGTGCAATGCCTCCACCCCCACAGCAAAGCCATTCTCTGCCATGCCACAACCTCCTCAATAGTCGCCCGCATCCACTCCGAACGCACAAAAACGCAAAGCCGCAAAGGCCATCCCTGCCCACGCCGGTGCCACCTCTCGAAATGCTCAGCCGATTGAAGCAACAGTCTGACCGATTCGAAATGTCGTCCTACACACACATCTTCCGCCCAATCCGACTTGCCAGGCCAATCCACAATATACCCCCATTTCGATGCCCTGCAACAAACCCCCTCCCCCCCCTCCCCGCTCCACTGCCCCCGCCTGACCGTCCCGCGTATGCCGGCCAGCCAATCGACCGCCGCTCCACGCTCTGCCCACCTCTGGCTCTCCACCCCCGACCGGCCTATCATGTCCGCCGGCGACAGGCGCTGTGCCTCATCGCCTTCGACAACCTCTTCTCTCTTGGAGTGCCGTATGAACAGACCATTTCCTCTGCTGCTCGCCGTCGCCGCTCTCTTCTTCTTTTCAGGCTGCGCCACCGCCCCCACCTCGGAGTCCGGCAAAGCCGATAAGGTCGCCGACGCCAACAAAACCATCGCCGACGCCCAGAGAAACGACCCCTCGCTCAAAAAGTTCTTCGATGAAGCCGCCGGCTACGCCGTCTTCCCCACCGTCGGCAAAGGCGCCATCGGCGTCGGCGGGGCTTACGGAAAAGGCATCCTCTACCAAAACGCCAAAACCGTCGGCTTCTGCGACCTCTCCCAAGCCACCATCGGCTTCCAACTCGGCGGACAGGCCTACTCCGAAATCATCTTCTTCGAAACCCCCGCCGCCCTCGACCACTTCAAATCCGGCAACTTCGCCTTCTCCGCCCAAGCCACCGCGGTCGCCCTCAAGTCCGGCTCCGGCGCCAACGCCAAATACTCCAGCGGCGTCGCCGTCTTCACCCTCGGCGAAGCCGGCCTCATGTACGAAGCCTCCATCGGCGGGCAAAAATTCAGCTATAAACCCCAGTAACCATTTCAAAGCTGCAAATGCCGAGCGACAAACCACGCAATCCCCCGGGGGTCCGAAGAAAGGTCAGAAGCGAATGGCACTTCCTGAAGGCGCAAATGACGAACCACAAGGAGTTTATCGTAAGAAAATGCGGCATGCCGGCAAGTCTGGCAAGCCGTTCCCCCAGCGGAAAGCCCCCTCGAAAAATAATCCCGTTTGAGCATTTTTGCTTTGACAGGGTCGCCTTGCCCTTTTATGGTATACTCGCAGATTGTGGCGCAGGAGGCACAAGTCTGTATCGCCTCCAAACGAGTCTGTAAAAGGAAGGTAAGAAGGTGAGGTAAGGGCTTCGGCCCCTTGATGGACGAGTTGAAGAAGCTCGCCGCTCGATTTGTTGCATTTCGCGCACGGGGGACTTAGAACGTTCATTGAAGGAAGAGGAGAGCTGAAATGAGAAGCAAGACCCTGATTCTGTTGGTGATCGTGGCACTCGCCGGTTTCCCACTGCAAGCAAAGGCCAGCATCATGCTGGGCACGGCGGGGGACTTTGCGGTCCTGGCTGGCTCGACGGTGACCAATACCGGCTCGTCCCTCATCGACGGAGGACATGTGGGAGTCAACCCAGGTTCCGCGATCACGGGCTTCCCCCCGGGGATCGTGTCGCCACCCTTCACGACGCATGCAGCGGACGCTGTCGCGATTCAGGCTCAGAGTGATCTCACCATTGCGTACAACGCTGCGGAAGGCTTGGGGTCCACGCAGGTCTTGACCGGTCAGGATCTTGGGGGACTCACACTCACACCGGGCGTCTATTTCTTCTCGTCAACGGCTCAACTGACGGGAACGCTCACTCTCAACGCCCAGGGCGACCCGAATGCGCAATTCGTTTTCCAGATCGGGAGCACGCTCACCGGAAGCGCCTTGGCGCGTAATGGCGCGGTGACACTCGATGGCAACAGCATCACCAACGTCGTTCCAGAACCCGCAACAATGACTCTTGGTCTCCTCGGTGGCGCGCTGCTTTTGATTAGGCGATCACCTCGAGGCGGTCGCTAGGGCCTGCGGACGGCGACCGAGGTGTCAGGATGGAATGGCACTTCCTGAATCTGTAAATCCTTTTGTAAAACAGCTTATAGCGAATGGCGTCCTGCCCGGCCGGAAGCGCATTGCGACGATACCTTGGCAAATCACCGGAGAACTGGTGGTGCCTGGTTGGGCAAGACTCGCCGCCATGCCACATTTTCTTAGGATAAACTCCTTGTGGTTCGTTATTTGCGCCTTCAGGAAGTGCCATTCGTGCCCTTCCCCGATTTAGTCTTCACGCCTTCAAAATGTCCCAAAACACTATGAAATTCGCCTTCAGTACCATCGCCTGTCCAACTGGGTCGTTCGAAACCATCGTCGCCAAAGCCAAATCCTTCGCCTACGACGGCGTCGAGATCCGCGGCCAGCTTCATGAAAAACCCCTCACCGCCGCCGATATCTTCCAGTCCGACCCCGCCGACATCCGCTCCCTCTTCTCTGCCGCCAACCTCCAAATCGCCTGCCTCTCCAGCTCGATCTCCTTGACTGGCCACAGGAAAGCCGACCCGCAGGCCGCCGCCGATCTCAGGCAATACATCGATACCGCCCAGAACCTCGCCTGCCCGCTCGTCCGCATCCTCGGCACCCGGGTCCAGGGCGGCCAAAGCCTCACCGAATCCGCCGCCGCTCTCGGGCGCTGGCTCCTGCCGCTCGCCCACTACGCCGCCGATCACCAAGTCACCCTCGCCATCGAAAACGTCTTCCCCTTCTCCCGCGCAAGCGAAATTTGGATGGTCCTCGAAGCCCTCCACCACCCCGCCCTCGCCGTCTGCTGGAACCTCCTCTGGGCCGCCCAGGCCGGCGAACAGCCCGCCATCAGCATCCCCGTCCTCAACTCCCGCATCCGCTGTGTCCGAGTCACCGACGCAACCTTCGACCCGACCACGACCTACTGCAAGCTCGGCCAAGGCGCCCTCCCCATCCAGAAACTCCTGGCCCGCCTGCAAGGCATCGGGTACGCCGGCTGGATCTCCTACGATTGGCCCAAGGCCCTCTTCACTCAACTCGCCGACCCCGACGAAATCCTCCCCGACGCCATCACCCAACTCCGCGACTGGACCAAGCCCTCCGCCAAGCCCCAAAAAGCAAAACCCGCCCCCCCAAAACCCGCCCCCGTCCCCGCCGCCCCCTAAACCACTACGCGCGCACCATCTCTGTCGCCGCACCCATTATCTGGCGCGATGAACCCAAAGCCCTTCGTATCATGAAACCACTTGACCTTCCCCGTCGGCATAGAACCTCATTCCTTTCCGAATACAGTGAGATCCATTACGAAATGGCAGGTCGGATTTCCTGGTGCCATCACCCGAATCAGCCGTCAGGGAGAGGTTATCCACATTAGGACCTCACCCGCGGCAGCGTCAGCGTTTCCACCGCCCCGCAAGCCCCCTCCGATGCAACCGGCCAATCCGATACACAATAGCCTAGCGGGGGACAAAGGCATCGCCCTGGTTTGTTGTTATTGCCTGTGCACGCATCACTTATCCGCCGATCCTGCTGGCGCTGATGTGGTGCTCATCATCCCCAAGTGATTTGATGCGGATTAAGGCAAGATAAACCAACGACAGCACTTGCCATCGGTCCGCCGCCGCGAGCCCGGTTGTCCACACTTTTTCCACAATGCCCCGCCACTCTTGATTTTCCGGCGATAACCTGCAGACTACTCCCGCGCTCTTTACCCATGAATTTGCTCGAAACCACCAAGCTCGTGAAGTCCTACGCCGGCCGCGTCATCGTCAGCGACGTCAGCTTCGTCGTTCATCAGGAAGAGATCATCGGGCTTCTCGGCCGAAACGGCGCGGGAAAAACCACCACCTTCCGCATGATCATGGGCATGATCCACCCCGACAGCGGCGCGGTTGCCTTTGATGGCCACGACATCACCCACCTGCCGATGTACAAACGCGCCCGCCGCGGCATCGGGTATCTGTCCCAAGAGCATTCCTGCTTCCGCGGCCTGACCGTCTGGGATAACCTCCAGGCGATCCTCGAAACCCTCCCCCTTCGCCGTTCCGAACGCAGAAAACGCGCCGAACAACTGCTCGATCAGTTCGGGCTGCACACCGTCCGCAACCAGAAAGCCATCACCCTATCCGGCGGCGAGCAGCGTAAGCTCGAGATCGCCCGCGCCCTATGCACTCAGCCGAAGCTCATTCTGCTCGACGAACCCTTTGCCAACGTTGATCCCATCGCCGTGCAGGACCTCCAACGCGAGGTCCGGCGGCTGAAATCCGAGTTCGGCAAGAGCGTTATGATCACGGACCACAAGGTCGAGCAGACCCTGAAGGTCTGCGACCGGGCCATCATCATCCATGAGGGCCAGAAACTGGCCGAAGACACCCCCAAGGGAATCATCAGCAACCCGACCGTGAAGGAAGCCTACCTCGGCGACACCTTCCGCGGGGATGAGTTCGGATGATCGGCCTCCGGCCGGTGCACCGCCGGCTCGGACAATGTCTGGTTGCCCCTGTATACTATTGCGTCGGGTTCGGATCAGGGTGCGCGTTGCGCCGCTAAGACCGGAGGTCCTATGAACATGCCTCGGTTTGCACGTTGTGTGGCAGTGGCCGGCATCGGCCTGTTGGCTGCCGTTGCGATGGCACAGGAGCCAGCAACCCGGCCGGCGACCACGAGGCCGCACACCCAACCCGCTGCCAAGGTTACGGAGCAAGCGCAGCCGATCCTCGCCACGCTCACCGAGGCCTATGGCAAGCTCAAATCCATCGAGCTGGCCGGCCGCGTTACGCTCACGGTTGAGGATGCAACCCAAAAGCGAGTGCATGAGGCGGCCTTTGGCAGCTACTACCAGGCGCCCAACCGCTTCCGCCATGAAATCAAGGACCAACCCCTGCTGGGATGCGATGGCCAGAAGGTCTACGCGTATTCGCTGCAGCGGGGGGGATATGTTCAGGCCGATGCGCCCTCCGGCAAGCTGGTATTCAACCAGCTCCCGCAGGAGATCGCCGGCATCCTGCCCACGCAGAATCCGTCGCTGGCGCTGGCGCTGGCCAGTGACCCGGCCGCGGAGCTGAAGGAGATGGCCACGGAGATTACGGCGGCTGCGGCCCAGGCAATTGACGGCAAGCCCTACCTGGCGCTGAGCCTGATCGCCGGCAGCCGGAAAACCGAGCTTACTTTGCTGATCGACCCGCAGACGCATCTGGTTCGGCGGGCGGTGATGGACATGAAGGCCGTGCTTCAGCAGCAAGGCCGGCCCGACGTCAAGGCCGCGGTTTATACGGTCGATTACACGACGATCAAACCGGACGCCGCGATGAAGGCCGACCAATTCGCATGGGGGCTGCCCGAGGGGGCGAAGGAACTGGCGGCGGCGCGCCGGGGCGGTGCGGCGGCTGAGGAAGACGAGCATGATGAATCGGAGGCCGTCGCCCTCGTTGCCCAGCCTGCCGCGGATTTCACACTGCCGGATCTGGCCGGCAACAGCGTCAGCCTGTCGAAGCTGAAGGGGTCGGTGGTGGTTCTGGATTTCTGGGCAAGTTGGTGCGGCCCATGCGTCGCGTCGCTGCCGCGACTCGATAAGATCCATCAGGACTATGCCAAAAATGGCCTTAGAATCTACGCGATCAACCTCCGCGAGAGCAAGAAGGAGGCGGCCGACTTTGTGGCGGCCAACAACCTGACGCTTCCGGTTCTGTTGGACGCCGACGGCAACGTCGCCAAGCAGTACAGGGTCGAAAGCATCCCACAGACGGTGATTATTGGCAAGGACGGCTTGGTCAAGAAGGTCATCGTGGGCTTCGATCCGGATGCCGATCACGAGGTGCGCAAGTTCATCGACAGCCTGCTTCCGGAGGCCACCGCCGGCGGCTCCGCCGGTGTCGAGCCCAAGTCCAATCCGGAACGCAACCCACGCCCATAGTGCGATTTGCGATGCGTCGACTCGTACTATCTCGGTAGCACTTCCCAAAGTCCCCGAACCAACCCGCCGATGATCTGCTTAGATAATCATCTTGCCACGGTTCCGTGGCGAGGCGGTCAGAGTCGGGAAGCGTACGCATGAATGAGCAGTTAGCGAACAAGATCCGCCAATGCCCGTCGTTGCCGTCGCTGCCTGCGATCGCATTGCAGGTGATTGAGTTGGCGCAGGATGTGAATGTGGACATCGCGGAGATCGCACGGATCATCTCCAAGGATCCGGCATTATCGTCCAAGATTCTCCGGACAGTCAACTCGAGCTTCTACGCTCGCAGCAGCATCAGCACGATCAGCCATGCGTTGGTGATTCTGGGGCTGCAATCGGTCAAGACGCTGGTTCTGGGCTTTTCGCTGGTGACTCGCCTGTCAAAGAACCGGCCCAAGAGCTTCAACCACCTGTCGTATTGGCGCCGTTCCACGTATGCCGCCACTGCCGCCCGCATTCTCAGCGGCAAGCTGCAACTGGTTCAGCAGGAGGAATGCTTCCTGGCGGCGCTTCTCGGGGACATCGGGGAGCTGGTACTGGACCAGGTGCTGCCGGATCAATACGGCGAGGTTCATGAGAGCGTGAGCAGTCACGAGCAGCTTGCCGAGGCCGAGCAGCGGGTGCTGGGCATCATTCATGCCGATGCGACGCAGGTATTGGCCGAGCTGTGGAAGCTGCCTCCGATCCTTGCCGTGCCGATGAGCAACCACCACCGCCCGGAGGACGTGAGCGATCCGCTTCTGCGTCGGCTGACGCAGGTGGTGCGGTTGGCCGGACGTTGCGCGGACGTTTTCGTTGACAAGGACGCCGCCGCGGCCATTGCGTCTGTCCGCAAGATGAGCCTCGAAAACCACAGGATCACAGAGGCCGACTGCGATGCAATGCTCGACCAGATCGGCACGCGCACCAAGGAGGTGGCATCGCTTTTCAAGGTCAACATCAGCGAGACCACCAGCTACGAAGCGATTCTCAAGAAAGCCAATGAGACGTTGGTGGAGCTGACATTGCGCACGCAGCATCAGGCCGCCACGCTTGAACAGCAGAACATCCAGCTCAAGGCCGCTGCGACGACGGACGCGTTGACCGGCCTGGCCAACCGCGCGCAGTTCGACCAGTTCCTCACCGAGCAGTTCACCGTTGCCGCGGGGAACCACCAGCCGTTGTCGATGCTGCTGATCGACGTGGATCATTTCAAGCGCGTCAACGATTGCCACGGGCATCCGGTCGGAGACCAGGTGCTGCGGGCGATCGGCAAGGTGCTGAAAGGGGCCGCAAGGGCACAGGATCTGGCGGCGCGATATGGCGGCGAGGAAATGTCGCTGATCATGCCGTCCACAACGCGCGCCACCGCCGCGGCGATTGCCGAGAGCATTCGCCGCGCGATCGCCGCCAAGCCGATCCCCTGCCAGGAACTGGTTGTGCCCGTGACGGTGAGCGTCGGGGTCGCCAGCTTCGAGGTCGGCGGGCCCCTGCGGGAGCCGGCGCATCTGATCAAGGCTGCGGACATGGCGATGTATGCCGCCAAAGGCGGCGGCCGCAACTGCGTGAAGGTTTTCTCCATCAAATCCGCGGCCACCCAGGCCATGGCCTAGGTAATCTCCCTTTCACCGGGTCATCACCGCCCCTGCCATCGGCCGGGCTCCAGAAATCCGCGCTCGCCCCCTCCAAGCCGGGCAATCCTGGTGTTACAATAATGCCAAAGGGATGGATGCCGTCTTTGGCAACCCCACCGGAAGAGGATTTGACGTGCCCCAGATCCAAACATCACCCGAGCAACCCCACCCCCAGCGGCCCGTCGCGCCCAGCGCCGAGCGGTCTGTCTTTGTCAATCTATCCATCGTTGTCGTGGCGATGCTCTTCATCGCGCTGGTCGGGATCGTCTGGTGCTACTCGTGGTGGCGGGTTCCGGCGACGCCTTCCGCGCTCCTGGTCATCGAAGGCAACAAGGATTTCGAGGGGACCGTGATCACGATCGACGGTTCATCGCTTCAGAGCGCGCGCCGCGAGGCCGTTTCCCCGGATGCCTCGTATATCTGTCGCTTTCCGCTGCCGGCTGGGGAGTACTCGATCCGCATCGAGCGGGCTGGTGAATTGCTCTACGAGAACAGCCTGTTCAAGATCAGTGACCATCAGTACGCGCTGCTGCCGTTGGCCAAGCTCCAGGAGCAGCGCAGCCGGAACAAATAGACGCTTGCGACCCCGACATGGCGTTGCTGCGGCGCCCGGGGGGATTTCACCGGCCGAAAAACTGGTACAATCACCGGCCGGCATGTCGGGCAACCGTGCCGCCGATTTGGATCGGCCGGATGCTCGCGTGCGGCTGTGGTGAGTTTGAATGAAGCTTTTCCCATTCCCAAGAGCGGAGGAACCATGTTCAGATCGGTTTTGATCTCGGCCTGCTGCGTGGCGATGGTGCTGGCGCTGGGCTGCAAGGGCGAAGAGTCGAACAAGTCCAAGGGTGGCCAGGGCGCCACGCCCGAGGCCCGCAAGAGCGAGGCTTCCAGCGACAAGAAGCTGCGTATCGCCGTCATCCCCAAGGGCACCACCCACGTGTTCTGGAAGTCCGTCGAAGCCGGGGCCAAGAAGGCCGGCGTTGACCTTGGCGTCGAGATCATCTGGAAAGGCCCCCTCAAGGAAAACGACCGCGATAACCAGATCAGGATCGTCCAGCAGTTCGTCTCTGACGGCGTCTCGGGGATCGTTCTGGCGCCCCTGGACGACACCGCGCTGCAAGGCCCCGTCAAGAGCGCCATGGAAAAGAGCATTCCCGTCGTCATCATCGATTCGGCCCTGAAGGGCGAAGCCGGAAAAGATTTCGTGAGCTTCGTGGCCACCAATAACAGAAAGGCCGGCAGCATCGGCGGCGAACAGCTCGCCAAGCTCATGGGCGGCAAGGGCAAGGCGGTTCTCCTCCGCTACACCGTCGGCTCCGCCAGCACCGACGAACGCGAAATTGGCTTCCTCGAGGTCATGGCCAAGAACCCCGATATCAACATGATCGTCAAGGACCGCTACGGCGGAGCCACCGTCGGCGAAGCCCAGAAAGAAGCCATGAACCTCCTCGACAAGATCAAGGAGGCCAACGGCATCTTCTGCCCCAACGAATCCTCCACCTTTGGAATGCTCCTGGCGCTGCGGCAGAACAACCTGGCCGGAAAGATCAAGTTCGTCGGTTTCGACGCCACGCCGCTGCTCGTCGATGCCCTCAAGAAGAGCGAAGTCGAAGCGCTCGTCGCCCAGGACCCCACCAAGATGGGCTACGAAGGCGTCAAGACGCTGGTTGCACAACTACGCGGTGAAAAGGTCCCGCCCGCAGTGGATACCGGCGTCGAGCTGATCACCCGCGACAATCTCAACACGCCGGCGATCCAGAAGCTGCTTGCGGAGTAAGCATGCCGGTTGCGCCTGTTGCAGTGACAACATCCGAGCGGTTGCGAATGGTCGGCGTCCATAAGCGATTCGGCGCAACGATCGCTCTGGGCGGCGTCGATCTGTCTGTTGCCAGCGGCGAGATCCTGGCGTTGGTCGGCGAAAACGGCGCCGGCAAGAGCACGCTGATGAAGGTCCTCTCCGGAGCGCATCTGCCCGACGACGGCGTCATGTGCATCGACGGACAACCCTATCGGCCACGCAATCCGCTCGACGCCCGCCGCGCCGGCGTCGCCATGATCTACCAGGAGCTGTCGCTGGCCAAGCATCTGTCGGTGATGGAGAACATCCTGCTCGGCATGGAGCCGACCCACGGGCCGTTCATGGCGTGGAACCTCGTGCGCAAACGCTCCGCCGAGGCCATGGCGCAGCTCGGTCGGCCGGACATTCCGCTCGATGCGCCCGTCTATCGGTTGTCCGTCGCCGAGCAGCAGCTCGTCGAGATCGCCCGCGCCATCGCCATCGGCTGCAGGGTTCTCGTGCTCGACGAACCCACCAGCAGCCTCACCAAACGCGACATCGTCTGCCTGTTTGACCTCGTCACCCGGCTCAAGCAACAGGGCCACGCAATCGTCTACATCTCGCACTTCCTGGAAGAAGTCAAAGAGATTTCCGATCGCTTCACAGTCCTCCGCGACGGCAGGAGCGTCGGTGGAGGGGTGACGGCGGACGCTTCCACCGACCAGATCATCGCCATGATGGTCGGGCGGACGGTTGATGAGCTGTACCCGCGTTCGCCGCGGACTGCGGGCGAAGTGGTTCTCGAAGTAAACAACCTGGCCGGTGCCGGCAAACCCGAATCGGCCAGCCTGACGCTCCGCCGTGGCGAAATTCTCGGCATTGCCGGCCTCGTCGGCGCCGGACGCACGGAATTGCTCCGTTCTCTGTTCGGCCTTGCCGCCGTACGCAGTGGAAAGATCAAGTTTGGCGCGTACGTTGGCGCTTCCTCACCGGCCGGCCGATGGAGCCAGGGCATGGGCATGGTCAGCGAAGATCGCAAAGCCGAGGGGCTTGCGCTGTCGCTGAGCCTCAGCGACAACATCACTCTATCGAAGTTGCCGCCGTTTCTGAGCCCCAGCCGGCAGGACGATCTGTCGATGCGCTGGATCGATCGCCTGAAGATCCGGTGTCGCAGCCCGCGTCAAAGCGCCGGCGACCTGTCCGGCGGCAACCAGCAGAAGCTCGCCGTCGCCCGCCTCTTGCTTCACGACGTGGACGTCCTGCTGCTCGACGAGCCGACGCGCGGAATCGACGTCGGCTCCAAGGCGCAGATCTACCAGGTCATGGACGAGCTGGCGTGTGCCGGCAAGGCCGTCCTGATGGTCAGCAGCTACCTGCCCGAACTCATGGGCGTCTGCGACCGCATCGCGGTGATGTGCCGCGGCGTCCTGGGAGACGCCAAACCGGTCAAAGAACTCACCGAGCATCAGATCATGTTGGAAGCCACCGGCTCCGGAGAAGCTGCATGACGACGTTGACGTACGAATCCCGCACCGAAACCCGCCGCTCGAACCTACGCACACTCCTCGCCAAGGTCGGCCCACTCATCGGGCTGGTCTTCGTAGTCGCTTTGTTCAGCAGTCTGCGCCCGCAGCGATTCCCCACCTTCGGCAATGTCGAGGTCATGCTCCTCCAAACCACGGTCGTCGCGACCGGTGCGCTGGGCATGACACTGATCATCATTGCCGGCGGAATCGACCTGTCCATTGGCTCGGCGATTGCCCTGGTGACCGTCGCCATCGCGAGATTCCTCAGCGGCTTCGAGATCTTCGGTTGGGTCGTTCCACCGGCGTCCCCCGGCTTGGCGGCGCTGGGTGGCGTGGTGGTCGGCGTCCTGTGCGGCATGCTCAATGGCCTCTTGATCACGCGACTGAAGCTTGCACCCTTCATCGTCACGCTGGGCACCTGGGGCGCGCTCCGTGGCGCTGCCAAGGGCTTGGCCAACGAAATGATGGTTGTCGCCCCATCCACTTGGCTGAACAGCCTGCTGAAGACCCTCAGCCCGGGTGATCGCTGGATGCTCCTGCCACCCGGCGTATGGATCATGCTCGCCATGGCGCTATGCGTCGGCGCGATGCTCCGCTACACCCGCTTCGGCCGGCATATCTTCGCCATCGGCTCCAACGAGCAGACGGCCCGGCTTTGCGGCGTTCCCGTCGAGCGAAGCAAGCTGCTGATCTACATGCTTGCCGGCGCCTTTGCCGGTCTTGCCGGCGTGCTCCAGTTCTCCTACCTCACCGTCGGCGATTGCACCACCGCCACCGGCATGGAGCTTGATATTATCGCCGCCGTCGTCATCGGCGGCGCAAGCCTGAACGGCGGCCAGGGTTCGATCTTCGGCAGCCTGGTCGGCGCGCTGATCATGACCGCCGTCGGCAACGGCTGCACCAAGATGGATTACCGGAACTGGGTCCAGGAGATCGTCACCGGGGGCATCATCATTTTCGCCGTCGCGCTGGATCGCCTCCGTCAGCGACGCACATAACGCTCCTACGTCCGGTAATATCGTTGCAGTTTGCCTGATTTGACTTCATCACGGATTCTTCTTTGTATCGAGCCCCTCGTATGTTATGATTGCATCGGCGAGCAGCGTTTAGACATTGGGTGACATCGCTGCCGCTGCGGAGCGCACGCTTTCGAGGATGCCAGGGCGTCTGGCGGCTGCCTCCGGTGTTCTTGGCTTGCGGTTGCTTCATTACACGCCAGTGGCAGGGCGGCCCTGGCATGAGCGCTTGTATCTCGGCTCATTCTCACCACGGGTGAAGGATCGTTCCCGTGTCCGTGAGGAAGGCACTGACCATGCGTATCTCCAAGACCACTTCATTAAGCCTGGCGGTGGCTGCGATCAGCCTTGTGTCGGCTACCGGACACGCCTCGACGCGCGACTGGGCGGAACCCCAGGGCGCATTGATGACCAAATCCCATGCCTGGAAGCCCTTCGGCATGCCCACCAAGAGGGACATTGCGAGATTCAACCTCTCCAGTGCGTATACCATCAGCTTCAAGTCCAACGTTACAAACATGGGCCTCCTGATCGGCGACGACAAGCTCGTGTTCGACTTCGGCCAATGCACCTATTCCCTCGCCCCCACCCGCCGCAACTCGGTTTACCTCGGTTTGGCAAGAAACGACGTGGCCCGCGTTACTTTACGCAACGGTAATCTGAACAGCGGACCCAGCACCGTCGGCGGCGTCGCCGGCAGTTCCGGCAATGTCACCCTTGCCACCGGCGCCGCCTGGAACACCACCGGCCTGCTCGCGATCGGCGGCTATGGCTCCGGTGGCCTTACCGTCATCGGCGGCGGCAAGCTCGCCAGCACCACCGGCACCGTCGGTTTCTACGGCCGATCCAAAGGCAATGTCCTGCTCAGCGGCGATGGTTCCCATTGGAACGTCGCCGGAACCCTCGCCGTCGGCGGCAAGACCAGCACCGGCCAGGTCAACATCCGCGACAGCGCAAGCCTCAACGTCGGCGATAAACTCGACATCCGCAAGGGCAGCGCCCTTACCCTCAACGGCGGTTCGCTCTCCGCTGCTTCCATCATCCGACCAGGATCGGTTGTCTTCCAATCCGGCACGCTCAACCTCACCAAGTCAAACCTCACCATCGGCACCGGCGGCGCGCTCGGCGCAGCCGTAAACCTCAACAAAAGACAAACCCTGAACGTCAGCCAGGACGTGATCGTCAATGGCGCCACGGGGTCGCTCGACCTGAGCGGCGGCCGATTCTCCGCCGGACGCACCGTCAATTCCGGCACGATCAACTTCCGTAGCGGCCAGTTTCACGGGCCTCTGGTCAACAGCGCTGCATTGAGCACGGTCAACATCACCGCGACCGCAGCCGTGTTTGCTAATGAGGTCGTCAACAACGGTACATTCTCCGTCGGGGCGGCCAGCAAAGCCCGCTTCGAGGCCAACGTTTCCGGCAGCAAAGGGTTCACCGGCGGCGGCGAGATCACCTTTGCCGGCACCTACAACCCGGGTACATCGGATTCACAGGGCTTCGACCAGCCCGTGTCGTTTAGCAACAACATCATCTTCACCCCCGAAGCTCACCTTCGCCTCAACCTCGGCGGACCTGGACGCAGTTTCTTCTCAGACGGCATCGCGTACGACCGCGTTGACGTCAATGGCCAGATCCACCTGACCAACGTCGATATTGCTCTGGCGGGCACCCCAGCGCTGCAAGTCGGCGACCGATTCGATCTGGTCACCGGCTCGATCGTCTACGACAAGGACTTCCACATCAGCCTGCCCAACCTCAGCGGCGGCCGCTCGTTTGACGTCATCCGCGGCAATACCTCATTGAGCGCCGTCATCATCCCCGAGCCGGCCATCGGAACGCTGCTCGCCGGTGCAGCGGCGGCGATGGCGTTCTGTCGCCCGCGGCGACGGCGGTGAACCCGGCTCGTATTGCCAATTCACCACCGATCCCCGATCATTCCCCCCTGTTATGAAACCCACTGTTCTGGTCACCGAGGGCTCCGACCCCCGTCCCTTGGCTTGGCTGCGCCAGCAGGTCAACGTCATTGAGGTTCCCTACGACGATCCCGCGTTTGATCGCCACCTGGCGACCGCCGACGGCCTCGTTGTCCGCACCTACACCAAGGTCAACGAGTCAATGCTCGACCAAGCGCCGCGGCTGAAGGTCGTCGGCCGTGGCGGCGTCGGCCTCGAGAGCATCGACCTCGCCGCCTGCCGTCGCCGCGGTGTTCAGGTCGTCTACACGCCCGACGCCAACATCCTCGCCGTCGGCGATTTCGTCTTCGGCTACATTCTCCAGCTTCTTCGACCCTGGTGCTTCTTCAAAGACCTCGTCCCAGATCCCAAGGAGTTTAAGCGCGTCCGCAACACCGTCCGCGGCCGGCAACTCAATGAACTGACGATCGGAATTCTCGGCATGGGCCGGGTCGGCCGGCGCGTCGGCCACATCGCCGCCACCGGCTTCGGAATGCGAGTCCTCTACAACGACCTGATCGATGTGAGCGAGCACGTTCCGTTCCACGCAACCTCCGTTGACAAGCCCACGCTCTATCGCCAGGCCGACATCCTCTCCATCCACGTCACCATGTTGCCCGGCAATGAGAATCTCGTCGGCGCCTCGCAGATCGCGATGATGAAACCCGACGCGATTCTGATCAACACCAGCCGCGGAGAAGTCCTGGATGCCCAGGCACTGGCCGACGCCATTCGCGCCAAACGCCTGGCCGGCGCCGCGGTGGATGTCTACTGGCCCGAACCCCCGCCGTCCGACTTCCCACTTCTGAAGCTCGACAACGTCCTCCTCACGCCGCACCTGGCCGCCCGCACCTACACCGCATTGGAAAACATGAGCTGGGTGGTGCGCGACGTGGTCGAAGTGCTCAACGGCCGCCCGCCGAAGTACCCGGCGCCCTGACGCGTGAGCCTTCTACATCCTCTGCCGTCCGCTGATTGCATCCGCCAAAATGTTCCGGTTGGCGTATTCGATGCTGCTCCCCGCCGGCAGGCCCCTCGCCAGGCGTGTCACCGCCACATTCGGATACTGCTCCAGCAGGCTCTGGATGTACAAAGCAGTTCCGTCGCCTTCCATCGTCGGGTTTGTCCCCATGAGCACTTCCCGGATCGTTCCGCCAGCCACGCGTTTCAGCAGCGCGTCGATCGTCAGGTCCTTCGGCTCCACGTCCTCTTGCGGCGAGATTCGGCCCAGGAGCACGTGGTACAGGCCACGGTAAAGGCCCGTCGCCTCCAATGCCAGCAGGTCCTTCGGCTGTTCCACCAGACACACCAGACCTTGATCGCGGCTTGTGTCGGTGCAGATGAAGCACGGGTCCGTCTCCGTCAGGTTGTAGCAGATCGAACAATGGCGAATGCGAGTCTTCACATCGCGGATCGCATCCGCCAGCCTCATCGCATCCTCAGGCTTCTCTTTCAACAGATGAAACGCAATCCGCTCGGCCGAGCGCATCCCGATCCCCGGCAATCGGGCCAGCTCGTCCATCAAATTCTGTATGCTCCGAGTATAGCTGCTCATGGGTGATCGATTATAGACGCCAACGCCAAAGGAAAAAGGCAGGCGGACGAACGATAAGCCCCTCGCGACCGCCCCGCGTTGCTCATTGTCGCTTTCGCGGGACTGGACCCCAAAGTCCGCCAGAGCGGCCAGTACCAGGCCCCGCACCGGCACATCAGCAAACGCGGTTCCCCGTATCTGCGACGAACGCTGTGGATGATGGCCTCGCTGGCCGTCCGCCGCGAGGGTGACCTGCGCGACTACTACTTGCGCCGGCGCCGGCAGGGACTGCATTACCTGGTCGCTGTCACCGCCGTCGCCCTCAAGCTCTGCCGCGTCGTTTGGCGCATCCTGAGGGACCAGCGCGACTATCAACCCCACGCACCGTCCGCTCAATCGTGATGAACATTC
>JAPLNB010000303.1 GCA_026693085.1 Planctomycetota bacterium
AACGTCTGCCGACCCCGTCGATCGCTACAAACACTACAAGGCGGCCCACAAGAACAAGCAGCTGTTCCCCAGTTTCGACGACCTGACCGTCTGGGAATATCAACACGTCGTATCGTCCTGTGCATCCGACAGTGACCTGGCTTGGGCGAGGGAAATGATCAACACGTGGCGGCCCGACCTGAGAATCAGCGAGCAGGTTGTCAACTCAACCAGCGAGGTGTGGTATCGAAACTCGCCGCATCCCTATACAGACTACAAATCAGTGCTCTCGGGCGGCGGCAAGTGCGGCCCCAGGTCGTCCTGGGCGGTCATGATCTGCCAGGCGTTCGGCATCCCGGCCATCGGGGTGCTTCAGCCCGGTCATGCTTGTGTGGCCTACAAATCGCACGATCCGTCGCTGCAACCGCAGCCCGGCAGCGCCTGGAAAGTCGGCTATGGCCGCGGATGGCAGGTGTCGAAGCTCGAGGGGGTGTCAGGTCCCGACTTCCTTGCGGGAGTGGAGCAACGATCGCGCCTGGCGGAATTCTCCCAGGTTGAACATCTGCGGTGGCTGGCTTCCGCGCTTGCTTCGACCGATCAAGCCGCCGCGGTCATGTCAGTGGCCCACAAGATCCAGCAGTCAGCCCCGGCGCCGAAGACTGATATCACGGCATCGGCGAAGGCCGCGGAAGCCGAGAAGGAACTCCAGCCGGAGGCCAAGTCAGCCAAGGCTCTGACGACAGCCCCGAAAGAACCGCTCAAAGTGTCGCCGGGTGTCACGCGAATTGAAGCGGCGGCCTTCTCCCCGATGTCGGGTGTTCGCGTCTACGACTGCTTCACGGGCGGCAAACAGGTTAATTTTCAGAAGAATATCCAGGATAGCTGGATCGATTACACGCTCGATGTGACCACAGCGGGAGTGTACGAAATGCAAATCAAAGTCGCGGCGCCGAATTTCGACCAGGTTCTGGATATCAGCTCCGGAACCAACAAGCTGGCGACCATCAAGGTGCCTAACACGACCGGTTTGTGGGCAATGACCCCGGCGGTGGACATCAAGCTCGAAGCACGCAAGCAGTCTCTGAGAGTATCGGCCCCGTTCCAGCGCGGAGTCGCCGTGCGCTGTCTTGAACTACACTTCAGGAAGTGAGCAGGGCTATTTCACCCGTGCCGGAAGTGTCGTCGGGTAGTCCGCTCCGCGATAGCTCCGCAACACCGACTGCTGCCAGTTTTCCAATTCAGCCTTCATTCGCACGACAATCTCCGGGTACGCGGCGGCCAGATTCGTCTTTTCCGAGATATCGGCAACGACATCGTACAACTCGTACCGGCTGGGACCCAATTTGGACAGCTTATACTGGTTATCGTTCCAGGCCGAAGGGCCGGAGTCCGTGTTGAAGGTGGGTCGGCCTTCAGCGTACTGCCAGAATCCCATTGGTTTGGGCCTCTGTTTCATTCGTCCGTCCAGGAGGGGTACGAGGCTGATCCCGTCGAGCGGTAGCACCTGATCGGGGACTGTCAGGTTCAATATGTCAACAATGGTCGGGTAGATGTCGCTCGTAGAGGCGGGCACCTCAGTCACGACGGGCCGCTTGATGTGCGAGGGCCACTCGATCAGGCCGGGTACGCGAATGCCGCCTTCCCACATGTCGCCCTTTCGGCCGCGCAAACCGGCATTGGTACCGTTCGCATTCGGCGCCTTCGGATCGATCCAGCCGCCGTTGTCGCTGCAAAACCAGAGCAGTGTGTTGTCGGCGATTCCGAGCTGCCGCAAACCCCGGCGCAATGTCCCCATAGCGCGGTCAACTCCCACGATCTCACCGTAGTAACCCGAACCACCCGCCGCCTGAAGGTCCGCCGACAAGGGCTTGTGCGGCGCGTGCGGGCTGCCAAACCAGATGAGAACGAGAAATGGCTTCTTCATCTGCGTCAGGCGGCCAATGAACTTGAGGGCCTCGGCGACGATGGCATCCGAGCCGTCACCTTTGACCTTCACGTTCTTGCCGTTGTGACTGAAGGTCCAATCCTGTTCGAAATAGTTGGAGACCGAAAACCACTCGTCGAACCCGAACTGGCCGGGACCGAGCGGATCGGATGCGGCAATGGGCTTGCCCGGTCCGGCCACGCCGTTCAGATGCCACTTGCCGAAGTGCCCCGTGACATACCCGTCCCTCTTCACGGCCTGCGAGATCGTCATCTCCTGCCTCCGCAGCGGCATGCCCGGCCAGAAGCATCCCATCCGGTTCGGGTGCCGGCCGGTCAACACGCCCGCCCGCGTGGGCGAGCAGCTCGGGTGAGTGGCGTAGAAACGGTTGATCCGCATCCCCTCGGCGGCCATCGCGTCCAGAGTGCGAGTCTGGATCTGTTTCAGACCGTTGTAGCTCACATCTCCCCACCCCTGATCATCCGTCATGCACAGGATGATGTTCGGCATTTGGGATGCCGTGTCCGATTCCGCCGCGGATCCAAGGCGGCCGCTCAAGCCGATGGCCGCCGCCCAGGTGCAGCCCTTGAGAAAACCTCGTCGATTCATACACCCTCTTCTGCCCGATCTTATTCCAGTGAGCTGAGTCATACCAGCGACAACTCGTGGCCATTACCGCGCGACTCCAACATAATACCACTTCCTGGCCCCTGGAAGTTGTCCATGCTCATACCAGGAAACCGATCGATGAACTCAAACGGCTCACCCGCTACCAAGAACCCCCGATTCGTTCTTCAACGCGTTGCATTTGTTCTTGCCCTGAGCCTTGTGAGTGCTGTTGCGTTGGCCAAGAAGTTCTGCCTGTCCGCAACGCAAAGTCCCTGTACTGTTGCGAATTGAAGTAGATGCCTCGTCACTTCTTCAGCTTGAGCAGTCCGCCAGGAGGCGTCTGATCTCTGAGCAGGCGCATCGTCGCTTCCGACCACATCTGGCGCGTGATGTGGTCTTCCATGATGTGTCGATAAAGTCCCATCCAGGTTGTTTCGCTTTTCTTGCGGGCGTACTCGGCATCCCCGCCGGGCCGATCATCGCCTTCCATGCGACCGGTGTCGCTGCTGGGGACGACAGAGTCGGGATAGTGCAGCACGTTGGTGAACATCCAGTCAACCTGATGCAACCATTCATGCAGTTCCATCTCGCCGTTGGTTTCACCGGGGAACGGGTAGTTGGTGTGCCACGGGACCATGATGAAGCCCGCTCCGTTCACTTCGCGAAGGCTGCTGAATGTGGCCCCCACGAACGGCGCCGGAACACTCGGCCCCTTGTCGCCGTTGTATTTCACGTAGGCCATGACGGTGTCATAGGCCTTCTCTTTGATCAACGGATCAATGAAGGGGCGGAGAAGATGCGGTGCGGGCGAAAACGGCGGCTTCTCCTTGGCTTGGCCCGCCAGTTTTGTGAGCGGCTGGTCAATAACCTTGATATCCACGTCAAGTCGCAGCATGCCGCTCGAATGATGAAACACATGTTTCCCGAAGGCTTCGATGCTCCCTCGCATCTTCTTTTCGTCAGATTCGCTGACCGTCTTCTGGACCTCGAACTTGGTTCCTTGGTCGTCCGTCCAGGAGAAATCGAGCTTTCGGAAGATGACCACCAGAACCTTCCACGCGCGAGCATTCTCCGGTTCAGTATTGCGCGCGACCTTCGTACGCAGTTCCTTGATATGCGAGCGCGCCTCCATCCGCGGCTCCTCCGTGGACTGGCAGCGGTCATTGACGCGTTCCCACATGGTGAGCGCCGCCGCCCAGTCTTCTGTCTTCTCGGAATCGAGCGCCTTCGTGCGGCATTCGCCGGTGTCAAGGAGTTGCTGGGCCGTCACTAGAAAGACGCCTGGAGCCTTCGGCTTGTCCGCTTCACCTGCAGCTGCAGCGAGGGACAGCCAGGCGAGAACCGCGAAACAGAAATGCCACCTGCCGGAGACATGAAATGCGCTGAACATAAGCGTATTCTCCCATCACTTGAAACATAATAGACATCCGCGGCCTTCACAACTCGGCTTGCAGCCGGCGAACGATCTCCGGGGCCTTCGGGGCGAAGTTGGTGTTCTCCAGCGGATCCTCCTGCAAGTCGAAGAGAACATCGGACAGGGCCCCGCCCGCCGCGCGAACGCCCGCACGCCCCTGCTCGTCGAACCCACGGATCAGCTTGTAGCGCCCGTCCCACGCCAGGCGCCACTGTCCCAAGCCGGAACGGACCACTTGGCGGTGCGACTCGGTCTGGCCGCGCAGCAGCGGGAGCAGCGAGCGGCTGTCCATGTCCTTGGGAACGTTCGCGCCCGCCAGCTCCAGGAATGTGGCGCTCAGGTCCAGCGTGGTGGTCGGCGCCCCGCACACCCAACCCTGGCGCAGGCCCGGGCCGGCCGCGATCAGCGGCACGCCCGCCGAGGGGTGATAGGGGAGCGTTTTGCCCCACCTCCCGTGATCCCCCAGCATCTCACCGTGGTCGCTGGAATAGACGATCAGCGTGCGATCCAGCTCCCCGCGCTGCTCCAGTTCCCGCACGTACAGTCCCAGCCAGCGGTCGATGTTCTCGATCATTGCCGCGTAGTTCTGGCGGATCTCATCGTGGCCGATGGTGGCGGGCCTGCCGTTGGGACCGGGGAACCTGATCCCCTTCCAGCCGTCTTTCATCCGCTGCGTAACATCCATCGGCTCGTGGGGGCCGTTGAAGTTCACCTGCAAGAACCACGGCTTGCCCGGGGAGGCATTACGCATCAATTGCAGCCCGTTATTGCCGATCCAATTGTCGGCGTAGGCATCCTCCGGAAGCGGCGTCACCTTGCCGTCGTAGTTCTTGCGCCGGGCAAAGTCGTCCACGTGGATTTGCAGGAGCTTCCGGTCCTGGAGGAACCCAGTATAGGGGCAGAACTTGCCCCGCCTGAAGGCCGCAATGCCGTCATGCTTGCCGCTGTTGTCGATCCCATCGGAGAAGCCCCACAGATCCATATAGGAGACGCCGTCGATCACCTGCTTGCCATTGCGCCCCCAACTGTAGGAGGGCTTTCTTAGATCGAACTTGCCACATCCCATCACGTGGTAGCCCGCTTGGCGCAGGAGCTTGTAGAAAGTGGTTTGCCTCTCGGGGTAGTTCTGTCCGTTGCCCGCGACGCCGCAGCGATCGTATTCCTTGCCGGCCGCCAGGCACGCCCGCGAGGGAGCGCAGACCGGCGCGGGGCAGACGGCCTTGGTGAAGCGCACCCCCCGAGTGCCCAGGGCATCGAGATTCGGGGTTCGCAGGCCCAGCCCGCGAGTGGTGCCCAGCCAGTCGTAGCGGTGCTGATCGGGAAAAAACAGCAGGATGTTCGGCCGCGAGGCGTCCGCCGCTGCTTGAAGCGATCGCGGCCCTGCCACGGAGACGGCCCCCATCGCCAAACCAACGGCCCCCGCTTGTTTCAAGAACTTTCGACGACTGGTCTGCGACATGAACTCCATCCTATCACAACGACGTGTGCGGCTGTACGAACGGGATACAGCCCCCTACTGTGCCGTTATTCGACCGAGCCGTAACGTAGTTCGCATCCAGGAGTCCACGACCGTCTGCGGTGGCGAGTCTGGTCCTGCATTGCGTCTCTGGCAACTGCGATGTCCTTGACACCGACCTCTGAAATCGGCGTCTTCGACATTAGCCCCGCTCGTCGCTCCGCCGTCACTCGCCCTTTGCGGAAATCGTCAGCGTCTCATTCTCGTCTACCGTCTTCGATTTCTCTTTGCCATCGAATGTGTAGTCGACGCGGAGCTTCTTCACCACGCCCTCGGCCGGATCACCGAAGTTATCGTTGGTCGCCTCCACCGACAGCGCGCCATCCTTGACCGTGGCCGCCACTTCTTCGGTCACGTCAGTCTTGTTCCCATCCGGCAGATCACCGTAGACCGCCTTCACGATCACGAGTTTCCCGGCCGGCGCATCAGCACCGCGGCTGGGCGATACGTCGATCGCCAGGCAAACCAGACTCGTCAGTACAAGGAATGGCCACCTCCATCACAAACAGCAGGTAGTACGTGACCAGCCCTTTGGGGGTCCATACTTCCACGGTCGTGAAGTCGATCGCCGCCTGCTGCTGGCGGTTGAGCCAGCCGGTCAGGATGACGACGAGGAGTTGCCAAGGCTGGAGGACGAAGTTCATGAAGTCACCGCTGTCGGCGTCGGGCGTTCCGATAGGATCGAGGATCTCCGACTGTTGTCAATCGGCCCGGATGGGCACTTGTCAGTTACATTCAGTGACAGTTGGCGACAGGACTTGCGCTTCGGCGGAGTATGTTGACCACACGGGGGCGTGGTTGTGTGGGCCGGGGGCGAGGGGTTAACGACGGCCTGGCAGACCTGCTTCCCCGCCACGATGTCAACGACTACGCCGCCAGCGTGAAGGTCTTTGCCGTCAACCCACGCTGAACAATCGCCCCCGTCCACCGAGAACCGGCTCCAAGGACTCCCGGTCCCCTCGCTTGGCCTCAAACCATTGATCTTGCCCCATGCCGCCATGACTCTGGTCAAGCACGCCGCCGCCCCAAGCATACACTCGCTGCGGCCAATGCGAACAGCCCAAATGTGAACGGTTCAGGCACTGCCACATACCGAACGGAAGGTGGACTACGCTTGGCGATGAAGGCGGCATCGATTGTGAACGGTTCAGGCACTGCCACATACCCAACGGAAGGTGGACTATACTTGGCGATGAAGGCGGCATCGATTGTGATCGGCTCAGGCACTGCCACATGCCCGACGGAAAGCAGCTTACCGCTGGAGATGAAGGCTGCATCGATCAGAAAATAATCATCCGCATTCACCACCCCGTCGAGGTTGAAGTCGCCTTTGCCATAGACAGAATCGTGGGATTGGCTGACAAAGTTGTTGTCGATGATGGCGTAGTCGCTGGCATTAATAACGCCGTCCAAATTGGCGTCCCCGGTCATGGCCTTCTTTGCCGTCAGACGCACCGCTCCGTCGAGGTAGCTGTACTCGAGGAAGAGCATCGGCCCGACGGGGGAGGACCCAGCGCTGAGCCGCAGCCCGCGGCAGGCGGCGAACTGCCCCGTGATGTCCGACTGGTCGACGCCGAGAATCTCGAATGTCTGGCCTGCTTTCGGCATAAAGCCGTTGATACAACTCACCTCAAGGCATCCGTCCAGGGTGACCAGGCCACCGGAAGCCTCCACGCCCACGACGTTGATGCGATCGAAGGATTTCGCTCCGCCCAACTCAATCTTCACGACGCCGGAAGGCAATTGGACCAAGTCTCCGACAAGCGTGCTGGTCGCAATTGCTCCCGGGCCGCCGGGCGAAAGCGTGCCGGCGTTCGTCAGCGTTTGGCGATGGCCCAACTCGATGCGGCTGCCGGCGTTGAATGTCGCGCCCGCCTGGTTGTTGAAGGAATTGGCGCCGGCCCCGAGGATGACGTCGCCGGTAATAGTCCCCGTGTTATCGACCACGTTGTTGCCGGCGGTCGCGACGATCGCAACACCGCTCGCCGCGGAAACACTGCCAGCACTGGCGAGCTTGTTGTTGGCTCCGCCGTCAATAAACACACCCGCCCCCGCGCCCGTTCCTCCCACCACGGTCGAGCCTTCGATGAGCTGTATCAAAATATCGCCGCGCCCAGCGCCGCCGACGCTCTGGGCGAGAACTCCATGCGAGTCGGCTCCCGTGGCCTTGATCTGAGCGGTGATGAGGTTGACCGTCACCGCACCGGCGCTCCCAACCCCAGCCGCGCTCTGTGCAAAGATGCCATGAGACATGTAGCCCGAGGTCAAGATGCTGCTTTCTGCGCAATTGACAGTAACGGCGTCACTGTTGCCCGTGCCGCCCGCGCTGCCCGCAAAGCCGCTGCCAAGACCCTTCTTGCCACTGATGGATGCCCCGGCCGCAGTGGGACTGTAATCCTGCAATGTGCTGATCCCGCCTTTTTCGCTGATGCCGGCATACCCTCCGCCGCCCGCGACACTCTGCGCCAGAATGCCGTGTGCAAACCCGCCGGATGTCCTGATCTCGACGACGCCGGATGTCGTGTCCTGGGGGAAGCGAGCGCTACTGACCGTGACCGCTCCTCCGTTTCCGTTGGCCGCCTGGCTGCGCTTCACCGTCATCGGCGATATCAAGGCGCCAATCAGGCCGTACGTGTCCTCCACGGCCGCCACAGCAGTACCCCCGCCACCGCCGATGCTCTGCGCAAGGAGACCATTGGCAAAGTCGCCCTTGGTGACAACGGAGGCCGCGTTTGTTGCTTCGATAACGCCGCCGTTACCACCGGATCCGGCAACCGTACTGCCAATGGTAATCGTAGTGTTCAGGCCAACGCACCCGGCGACCCTCTGGAGGACGTCCGTCTGGGGTAAAACGCTGAAGTCGCAGGTGACCTTTTGACCGCTGTTGCCGCCGCCGCCCCCGATGCTCTGGGCCACGACTCCGTGGGCGTGAACGCCCTCAGTGGCAATGGCGACGTTGTTGGAAAGGTCAATGGCCCCCCCTGCGCCGCCGAAACCGCCCGAGCCTCCCAAAGTCGTATCGATGCTCACCGGAAGCTGGATGAAGTCGCCGGGTGACGGACTGACTTGTTTTGCCAATTGCACCGGGTCCAGGATAAAGGTTGCGGCGTTGCCGCCTGACCCGCCACCGCCGCCGATGCTCTGCGAGAGAATGCCGTGCGAGAACTGGCCTTTCGTCGCGATCGTGGCGTTGTTGTAAACGGAAACAGCGTCGCCGTAGCCGCCCCAGCCGCCATGGCCGCCCAGCGCCATTGATAGGACCATGCTGTCACAAGCGACGATGCCGTCGAAACAGCTGCCGCCACGTCCGCCGCCACCGCCCACGCTCTGGGCAAAGATGCCGATGGAGTCAGACTGGGCGGTAGAGATGCCGCCGAAAGTGTTGACAGTGACGGCTCCCCCGTTGCCCCCGTTGCCCGCTGTTCCTCCGATGCTCACGGTGAAGGTAACAGAGCTCTTCCCGGGCTTGGCCGGGATGGTAGCGGAAAACGCCGCCGAGTCGCCTCCGGAACCACCGCCCCCGCCAATGCTCTGGGCAAAAAGGGCATGCGCCTGCCGGCCGTAGGTGGCAACCTGGCTCTGGCTGCTGAGATTGACGATGCCGCCGTTGCCGCCGCCACCGCCAGCTCCGCCTATCGCTAAGCTCGCCGTGGCCACGACGCCCACCGCCGCCGAGAGCGCGTCGCCGCCGCTGCCACCGCCGCCGCCCAGGCTCTGGGCGAAAATCCCGTGCGACATGTCGCCGACTGTGGTGATGGTGCGGGCCTCCACGCTCATGACGTCCACCTGCCCCCCATGACCGGCCTTCGCGCCCGTCCCACCAAAGGCCACCGCGCCAAACGCACCAAAGCTGTAAGCCCCGCCACCTCTGCCGCCGCCGCCTCCCGTGCTCTGCGCGAAAACAGCGATGGAATCGAAACCGGTCGTGCTGAGGCTGCCAACATTCATGACATTGACATTGCCACCGCTGCCAGCCGTGCCACCGCTGCCGCCGATGCTGTAATTGCCGATTGCACTCCGGCCGCTGCCACCCCCACCGCCAATGCTCTGGGCAAAGACGCTATCCGCGTGGTTGCCTGCCGTGCTGATGACTCCCTCGTTCTGCACGCTGACGCCGCCGCCCTCACCGCCAACGTTCCCGCTGCCCCCGATGCTGAACCGCGCAAGGGAACCACCACCCGTACCGCCGCCGCCGCCGATGCTCTGGGCAAAGACCCCTACCGCGCTGTCGCCGTGGGTCCCGAGCGTGCCTTTGTTGGTGATCGAGAGCGTTCCGCCGCTGCCGCCGCTGCCACCCTTGCCGCCAATCGCACCGATCCCTGCGGTGCTGGCACCTCTGCCGCCGCCCCCGCCAATGCTCTGGACCAGGATCGCGCAGGATTCGAGGCCCGCCGTGTTTACGCCGCCGTCGTTGCTGATGGTCACGTCTCCGCCGCTGCCCCCGCCACCACCGCTGCCGCCAATGACATATTCCCCGCCCGAGGGTTTGGCGCGGCCTCCCCCGCCACCAATGCTCTGGGCAAAGATACCGTCGGACCTGTCCCCCGCGGTGCTGATCGTTCCGGGGTTTTGGACGTTGACGGTGCTGCCGTTGCCGCCGGAGCCGCCGGAGCCCCCGAGACTGAATCCTCCCAGGGTTGCAGCGCCGGCGCCGCCGCCGCCGCCGATGCTCTGGGCGGAAATTCCAAGGGAGTTTTCGCCCTCGGTAGTGAGGCTGCCTTGATTGGTAATCGAGACGGCGTTCCCGCTGCCACCCGACGAGCCGGAGCCGCCGATTGCCACTAGGCCTGCGGTGCTGCTGGCATTGCCCCCGCCACCACCGATGCTCTGGCCAAAAATCGCGTAGGAGTTCGCGGCGTGCGTGGTGACGGAGCCGAGATTGCCGACCGTTACGCTGTCGCCGTTGCCGCTGGCGCCGTTGCTTCCGCCCCAGGTAACCAGGCCGCCGCCCCCCCCGGCACCGGGGGCAAAACCGCCGATGCTCTGCGCCAGTATCCCGTGAGAGTCGTTGCCCGTGGTCTCGATCGCGTTCCGCGCATCGACGGAGACGGGACCGCCCTTGCCGCTGCTGCCGGCATCGCCTCCTCCACCAGCGATACCGTAACTGTTGCCGGCCTTCCCGCTCGCCCCGCCGAGACTCGCGGCGAAGAGGCCATGGGCCTCCTCGCCCTGCGTCTTGACTCCCGCCCTGCCGATGATGTCCACCTTGCCGCCGTTGCCCCCGGCGCCGCCGGCACCGGCATCCCCGCCAACATAGGCAGTGCCCCCGTTGCCACCTTGGCCCCCCTTGCTGAGGGCATAGATACCGTGATTGCCCGCGCTCGAGGTGATCAGGGGAGGAGGCCAACGCCCCCCGTCGGTTGCGGTCAAATCGATGTGCACGGCGCCCCCGGGGCGACCCCAGCCACCGTTGCCCGCAGGAACGAAGAGACCACCGTCGTGGCCACTACCGCCGTTCCCGCCGAGGCTCGCGGCGTATAGCGCGTAGCCGTTAACCGTCTCGATGCCGTAGACGCCGACATCGAGGTTGATGCCAATGTCCAGGCCGTACTGGCCGTGCCCGCCGCTGTGGCCGACACCACCGTTGCCGCCATTGCCCACCTTGCAATAGAGCTCCACGCCATGACCGGTGTCATAAGGATGAATCCAGGCGTTCAGCATTAGGATTTCCAACTGCGTCACGGGCGGGGAGGAGAAATCCCGGGATGACCGGATGCCATACTGCTGGTTGCCGCTGAACGTGGCCGTTGATCCGTTGATCACAGGCCCGTCAGGCGCGGCGAACAATCTCGTGCTGATAACCACGGACGCCGACGCCGCCATGAGCAACAGAATCGCTCGATCCTTGCGCCGTTTCATCTCATCTCTCCTTCAAAAGAGGTCTTGCAGTCGCGTTCCGCTCTGTCTGTTGCCACAAAGCCTTGCCACACAGAGAGCTGTCGGATTCGAAGGTGGTGATTCCTCTTCCGACTCCAAACCGGGAAATCAGAGAACCGGGAGTCAGCACGACCCACATCCACAGCCACGGAAGCACATCCATTGTACTTCCTGTCTGGCCCGTCACAACATCAATCTGGCCAATTCTGAGCAGAACTCAGGGCCATCGAATTCGGCCTGATAAAGAGCGATCCTCCAAAACTGAACACCATGACCCCGGGGCGACAAGAACGCTGCGGTAGTGTTGCGGGAGTTCTGCAAATCCAGAGGGCGTCATGGTAATTCCTTGGGTGTGTTGAGAAACCAAGGAAAGGAGCACCATGACACCCAAGGTGCTTGTTTAGCGGCGTGCCCCGGCGATGCCAGACAGCGGAGTGGTCGTAGCAATGTCATGGAACGGCAGGGACAGGTCATCCGCCCGGAAGCTGGACCAACAGCGGCGTGGCGGCGGGAACGCGAAGCAGGCCGCTGATCCCGTCGATGGTTCGCGGGGCCTTCTTGGTCAGAGTCCCCAGCACACGGCTGATGATGCCCTGGGCCGCAGTACCGTCCTCTGTACGGCTGCCTGTCGCTTGGAGGCGCGAGTCGCGACGGCAAGCTGCTCTTCGAGCTTGGTGATGCGCTGCTCCAGGGACGTGCTCTGAGCTTCAAGTTGGGCGATGCGGCGGTCGCGTGCGGCGCAGCCTGGACAGGTGGGAGCATCCATGCTTTTGTAGCGGGCATCCATGCCAGTGGTATTATCGGCAATCGGGCACACAGGACGCTAAACAAGCACTTGCGATTTCGTCAAGGACTGGAACGCCAAGTACGCCTCCCCCCGCTTCAGAGGGCTGCTCGCTGAAACAAGCCTCCGCCAGCCATTAAGTTGCCAATTGTTCGGAAAATCTGGTTATTCGGGTTGCCTTTAATGAATAACGTGGCAGAATTACACTGCTGAGTTCATGGGTGATGCATGACCGGCAGTTCTGTCCCCAGTCACTTCAATCCAGGGCAGAACTTGCTCTCGGTGCAGTAATGCCGGGCTGCCTGATTGTCACGTCGGGGCAGTTCCCGGGCGCAACAGGGTGTTCGCAGATATGGCTTTTCTCCACGGGAGAAACGTCAGGGTATTGGTGTAGGCGCTACGTAAGTCCGACAGACTGCTTTAGAATGAGTCTCCTGTAATTACCCCCGACAAGTCGGGGCTTCTTACAGCGACCATTCTCATTCTGCTGATCGGCTGCACTTGGCTGCCCGTCAGTGCCCGTGCGAGTGAGAGAAGATAGCATGGCATCTCGATGTCTTGCAGCCGCGCCTGGGGTGCCCCTCCGTTTCTTCAGACGGCGGCCTCAATCTCCATTATCAGTTGACTCCTCAGGATATTCCCGTGTCGTCCCATTCGTGGGATCGGCACTACATGCGTCCATATCATGGTCACAGGTTCTCCGCATTTGGTTTTGCCACCTGCAATTTGTTGGTGGAGGAAGGCAGAGTGTATGAGAGGCACGATTCTAAGCACGTTAACAAACTGGAGCAACAGGCAGCGGTCGGCATTGGCTCAGGCATGCAGACGGGTCCGGCCCGGCTATGATCGCACAACCCTCGAGAACCTCGAAGGGCGCGTGCTCCTGTCGAGTATGACATTCCAGCCCGTCGCCGACACGTTCATCGACTCCGGAAACCTTACAGGCAGCAACGCCACGACAAACCGGCTGCCCGTGAAGGTGGACGGCTACGTGCCCGTGTTCAACGGAAGCCTTCCTTCCGACGGCCGCGTCCGAACCACGTTTTTCAAGTTCGACCTCTCAACTCTCACGCCTGGAACAACTATTACCTCCGCGACCCTGCGGCTGGTCGCTGCATCCGACCTCACCGGCGCCGCGTACAAGTACGACGTGTTCGGCTTCGACGACACGGCCTGGACTGACGCCGCCACTTGGAGCGCTCCGCCGGCATTCAGCATTCAAAACGATGTGGTGCTCGACTCCCAGATCGTCCACAACGACCCGCCGCCCTCGCTTACGTACCCACTGACGCCTGAATACTACCATGCCTATGTCTGGAACGTAAAAAGCTGGGTGACTGCGAAAGAGGGCGGCCTCATGAGCCTCGCCCTCAGCCAGAAACTAGGCGTCGATAACTATGGCCGATCCCATTTCTTCTCCATGGAAGCGGGCTCGGTTGACCCGACCTACGTGCCCGTCCTGACGATCACGACGGCTGCCAATGCGCCCGATTCGCTCGACGCTCCGACTCGCGTTGTGGCAACACCTGTCGCAAGGAATCAGATTGAGCTGAATTGGGACGGCACCCCTGGCGCTGCGACCTACAAGGTCATGCGCGGAACGGTTTCGGGTGGTCCTTACACCGTGGTCCAGACAACGGATCGGGCGTCGTTCGTCGATACCAAGACCCTGAACCCCAGCACCGATTACTATTATGTGGTGCAGGCCGTCAATGGCGCCGTGACCAGCGCCAACTCCGATGAGGCCACTGCCACCACCCTGAACATCCTCGCGGGTTGGACCGGCAGGGAAATCGGCCCGGTGGCCACGCAGGACACCGCCCTTGCCACCAGCCAGAAGGAGGTCGCAGGCTCCGTCGATTACACCAGCGGCGTCTGGACGGTCAAGGGTGGCGGCTCGGACCTCCAGAACGGCGGTTCGTGGTGCTACTTCGCCAGCCAACCGAAGGATGCCACAACGGACATGGTGACCATCACCGCTCAGGTGACAGCCATCACCATGGATATTGACGCGGACCCGCCTGACGCCTGGCCCAAGGCCGGTCTGATGTGGGCCGAGGACTTCGGTCTGAACTCCAGGTATGCCTACATGCTCATCAGCGAAGGGAACGGCACTGGGTTGCAGTGGCACACATCGAATGCCAATCGTAATGATACCAGCTATACCAACACACCCGGATCGGCTCCATATTGGCTGCGTCTGACCCGCAAGGGCAACTTGTTTGTCGGCGAGTATTCGCCCGATAACCTCAACTGGACCGTTTCGGGCACAACGACCATTCCGATGGCCGCTCAGGGTTATGTCGGCATGGCCGTCACAGCGCACAACCGCAGCTCGCTGAACAGCTCGACGTTTGAGAACGTGAGTTTCGCGCCCATAGCCAAGCTGAGCGCTCCAATACTCTCTGTGAGTCTGGGCGCTTCCACGATCAACCTGAACTGGACGGCCCAGCCGCTGGCCAGCACGTATGCTCTGCAGCGATCAACGACGGAGGATTTCAGCACGGGCGTGACCACCATCGATGTGCCCGTGAGCGCAACGTCGTATTCCGACACGCCGCCGGACGCGTCGGTCACGTACTATTACCGCGTGACTGCCAAGGGCAGCGGCGCCACCGCCGATTCGGATCCCTCGAACGCGTGGGGCGTGAACCTGGCTCAGGGGAGGATCATCGGGCCGGGCGTGATCGGGCAGTACTTCAGCAACCTCTTCTCGGACCGCGCCCCGACGGCCACGCGCCCCGAGGTGAACATCGATTACCCGGCTGAGAGCGCCTACTTCCCCGCGCCGGGGACGCCTACCGACAACTATTCAGCCGTGTGGACGGGCAAGATCATAGCGCCGGTGGATGGCGAATACACCTTCATCAGCAACACGGATAACTTCGGGTTCCTGTGGGTCAACGGGCAACTCGTGTCGTTTGATCCGGGCGACCATGGCATGCGTGACGCGGACCTGTCGGACACCGGCGGCGGGATCTTCCCGATCACACTGGAGGCCGCCAAGGAGTACAACTTCGTGTTCGTGCAGGCGGACCTGGGCAGCGCCTCGGGCGCGATCATGAAGTGGATCGTGCCTGAAACCACCGACCGGGTGGTCATCCCGCAGGCGAATCTGAACACCGAGATTGGCACTCCGACACCCCCCGCCATCACTCTGACTAACAATCCCGCCACAGGTAACCCGGGGTATGTCGGTTTCAGCATGACCGACGACGCCGTCGACGAGGCGAGGTACGTTCTGGAGCGAGCGACCAATGCGGCCTTCACAGATGCCCGGATGGTGGCCGCCATGAGCCCGGCCGTTGGCCTCTATCTCACCGATTACAGCAACACCTTCTCGGACATGACGCCCCTTCTGCCGAGCACCAAGTACTATTACCGCGTCACGTCCGCCAACCCGTATGTCGCCGCGTACAGCAACGTGATCACGGTGACGACGCCGGCGAGCGTGAGTTTCACCGGGGATGGGCTGACCGTCCACTACTTCAACGGCCGCGTGCAGAGAGATCCGGAGTTCTCGTTGCCTTGGATGCAGAAGGTTGAGCTGGACCCCGATGTCAATCACGCGTGGGGCGATCCTGGCAACCCCGGCGCTCCCATCGGGGATAACGACTTCTCGGCCCGTTGGACCGGGAAGATTAAGATCAACCCGGGCGAGGAGGGGGACTACACCATCAGGGTCTTCACCGATGATGGCGCCCGCTTGTGGATTGACGGCGCGTCGATAGTCGATAGCTGGGTCATTCAGGCCCCGACTTCCCACGCCGCCACGATGAATCTGTCGGTCGGCGAGCACGATATCATGGCGGAGTACTTCGAGGAAGGCGGGGGAGCGACGTTCCAGTTGTTCTGGACGCCTCCGGGCGGCGCCGAGGTGCTCATCCCGACCACCAGCCTGATCCCCGCGGCCGCTGCGCCGGCCAAGCCTTCGGCTGGCACTTCGCAGGCAACGACCAAGCAGGTGAAGCTGAACTGGACCGACAATGCGATCAACGAGGTCCAGTATGTCGTCACGCGTTCGCTCAGCGCGTCGTTCACCAACCCCGTGGTGCTGGGCACGTTCCCGATGAACTACGCGAGCGGCGTGCCGATGACCGTCACCGACACGACCGTCGCCAAGAATACGAAGTACTGGTATCGCGTGGTGGCTCAGAACTACGACGGTGCATCGGCGCCCCTGGAGATCATCGTGACCACGCCTCTGGTGGACGTGATCCCGGCGGCGCCGAGCGGCGTGTATGCCGCCTCCGGGTCCTTTAACGGCACGGTCACGGTCGGAGTCACGTGGAATGACAACTCCCTGGAGGAAGACAAGTTCGTCATCCAGCGAGGCACCGCGCCCGACGTGTTCGACAAGACATTCGAGGCTCCGGCGGACCAGACCTACTATCTCGACAACGATGCCGCCTTGGTTTCCGGCACGACCTATTACTATCAGGTCCGCGCCGAAAACCTCACCGGCCCGTCGGCGTGGGTCCCGGACCCGGCGCTGGGCGTGGTGGCGTCGAATCAGCCGCTGGCGCCTGCAAACGGCACCGGTATGGTTGGCCGTTACTTCAACAACATGTCAATGAGCGGGAACCCGGCGATTCTGCGCCTCGACCCCGTCATCAACCTCAACTTCGACATCGTTGGGCCCACCGGGCGTCCCGAAGGGTGGAATGCCGACGCGATCAGCACCGAATGGAAGGGCTATGTGGTGCCGCGATCGACCGGCTTCTACACATTCGGCACCACCAGCGACGATGGATCTCGCGTCTACCTCAACAACAACTTCACCACGCCAAACGTCAATGCCTGGCGGGACCAGGGACCGACGTTCACCGCTGGCACTCCGGTGTTCCTGGCCGCCGGCAAGCAGTATCCGATCGACGTCCAGTTCTACGAGAACGGCGGCGGCGCCAGCATGGTTCTCCAATGGACGACGGACGGGATGGGCGGCTATCAGGTGATTCCGACCAGCCAGCTCATGCGCGGGGACTTCACCGTCAAGCCGTCGGCTCCAACGAACCTGAAGATCCGGTCGGTGCATGGCCTGAAGATCCAACTCAGTTGGGGCTCCGCGGCGGATAACGTCGATTCGGTCGTACTTATGCGATCGGTCGATGGCGGCGCGTTTGCTGAATACAAGGTGCTGGACTGGACTGCTCTCGGCTTCCTCGACACCGACCTCGTTGGTGGCAAGACCTATGCCTATAACGTGGTCAATCGCAACGCGATCGGCGATTCCCTTCCGAGCAACACGGTTAGCGCCCTGGCGCTGGCGGACAACCTCCCGGCCCCCTGGCTGCATGGTGACATTGGCACGCCGGGCGACCCGTCGATCATCGGCGATGCCTCCTACGCCGGCGGGGTGTTCACACTCACCGGCGGCGGCAGCGACATCTGGGACTGGTCCGACCACTTCCAGTTCGTGTACCAGCCGTTGCGCACCGATGGCATGATCACCGCGCACGTTCTGACCCAGGGAACGACCGGCTGGTCGGCGTTTGCTGGAGTCATGATCCGCAACGATCTCACAGCAACCTCTCCGCATATATTCCTGGCGATGACCCCAGGCTACAACGTTACGGTCCAGCAACGCTGGGAAGCGGATGGGAACACAAGAGGAACCCTGGACAACCTTTCGCCGCCCCCGGAGATCCCCATCTGGCTGAGGCTCGAGCGGAAGGGCAACACGATTCTCGCTTACCGATCCGATGATGACGGGAGCACCTTCGTTCCGCTGCTGGACAACAACAGCGCCGAGATTGCCGTCAATCTCCCATTGGACACGGAAGTCTACATCGGTCTGATCACGGATTCCTGGGACAACTCGACGATCTGCACCAACACGTTCGACCACGTCAGCGTTGTGCAGGGCAATGCAACCGGGACGCCGATCGCTGCGAGCAACCTGACCGCGGCTCCAGGTGAAGGCCCGAAACTGATCACGCTGACTTGGACCGACAACTCGAACAATGAGACCGGCTTCACGATCCTCCGGTCGACCAGTGCGAGCACCGGCTTCGTGGCCGTTGGACAGGTCGGGTCCAACATGACGTTCTTCACGGACAAGCAGCGCACGGCCAACACCACGTACTACTACCGGGTGCAGGCGAACAACAGCCGGGCAGGCAATCCCAATGCCGCCGTCAGCAACACGGCCAGCAGCAAGCCTTCCACCACAGGCCCGGTCCCTTTGAACTACGTGAACTTCGCGGACACCACCGGCCTGACGTTGAACTCCGCCACCAACGTGACGCCTGTTGACGACGGCAATGGCAATACCGTCCTCCAGCTCACGGACGCAGTAAACGACCAGATGGGCGCCGTCTTCAGCGATGCCGTGTATGACATTTCCGGCTTCACAGCCAACTTCGACTTCCAGATCTTAGCGGGGACTGGTAACGCGGACGGGTTCGCTTTCGTCATCCAGAACATTGGCGTCGACGCGCTGGGCGGCATTGGCGGTGCGATGGGCTACGAGAACATCGGACAGAAGAGCGCCGCCATCAAGTTCGACTTCTACCCGGGACTCAACACCACCGGTCTCTATCAGTTCGGCGACGGAGTCGGCGAAACCGCAAGGGCTTTGGATGTCGGAGCGGCCGGCATCGCACTGACGAGCAACGCGATATATCACGTCGAGTTGCTCTACGATGGCAGCACGTTGCGCCAGACCATCACCACCCCGTCGAACCCGGCCATCAAGTGGACCCACGACTACAAGAACGTGAACCTGCCGGCCGTCATGCTGGGCACGACCGCCTACATCGGCTTTACCGGCGCCACGGGTGATGCGAACGCCAGGCAGTGGCTGAACAGCTTCAGCTTCGACAATACCAAGACGCCCACCATCGCGCCGCCCATCGCGGACTGGATCATCGACCTGACCGACAGCGCCGACACCGTCAGCCTCAAGCTCGACGGCGCCAACGTCAAGCTCCTGAAGGCCGACGGCAGCACGTTGGATCAGAGAGCCATCAGCGCCATCACTGGCATCGTCCTCAATGCCAAGCTCGGCGATGACGTGATCGACGTGATCACGCTGGACTTCACCGGCGGCCTCATACCCGTGCCCCTCACCATCAACGGCGACGCCGGGTCCGATACCCTGAAGCTCAAGGGCGTCGATCTCACCGGCCTGGACGTCTCCGTCGGCAACACCGCGTTGTCCGCCGGTGGCGTCACCATCGCGGTCAGCAGCATCCAGACCGTCGCCCCGGATCTGGGCGCCAGCAATACGCTGAGCCTCAAGTCTCTCACCATCGGCGATCAGACCTCGCTCGATGTCGCCAAGGGCGCCTTGATCCTCAGCAAGACCGGCGGCACCACCGCTGCTCAGGTCTTCGATATGCTCGCCAGCGGCCGCAACGGCGGCGACTGGAACGGCACCGGCCTGGTCAGCAGCACCGCCGCGGCACGGTTCCTCACCGACGGATTCACCGGCCTGACTCAGGCCGAAGACGCCGGCGGAAATGTCGTCGTCAAGTACTCCTGGAACGGCGACGTCAACCAGGACGCCCTGGTCAATGCCGACGACTACTTCTATGTTGACAGCGGCTACATCACCAAGGATCCTGGCTACGCCAACGGCGACCTCAACTTCGATGGTCTGGTGAACGCTGACGATTACTTCCTGATCGACTCCGCCTACATCGGCCAAAGCAGCGGCCTGTCGGCCGACCAGGACGTGTTGGCGATTGCCCAGCCGCAGAAGAAGGATGCGGCGCCTTCGGTTCTCTCGCAGTTGTTCTCGACGGAGCCGGTGCTGTAACGGTCGCGATCCTTCTGTTCTGAAGGGTAAGACTGTTCGGCAGTTCGAGAAACTCGGCCGGGCCGCTTCTAATCCCTTGAGGCGGCCCGCTTGTCAGGCCAGTACCGATACACACCGATCGACGCGGCCCCGATGCACTCTCGTTGCATACGAGTGCATCGGGGTCGTCGTCTTTCGGCTTTCCGCGGCCACATGTTTCAGGTCATGTACATCTTCGAGCAAACCTATAAAATACCCGCGGCTTGGGTCGGTGATTGCCGATGGTCGGTCCTTATGACTGAAAAGGTGGCGCGTGGCGCATCAGCGATTTGAACGGTTGCGGGCGAGCATACAATCGGTTTTTTTTGGCCATTCGGCGGCTGTTGATCAGCTCCTGATCGGCCTGCTGGGTCGCGGTCACGTCCTCATCGAGGACGTCCCCGGCGTCGGCAAGACGGTGCTTGCGCGGGCACTGGCCCGCAGCATCGACTGCAAGTTCTCTCGCATCCAGCTCACGCCGGACCTGCTCCCATCCGACATCATCGGGGTTTCGGTCTACAACAACCAGACGCAATCGTTCGACTTCAAGCCCGGCCCTATCTTTGCCAACATCGTCCTCGCCGACGAAATCAACCGCACGACGCCGCGCACCCAGTCTGCGCTGCTCGAGGCCATGAGCGAAGAGCAGGTCAGCGTCGAGAACATGACGATGCCGCTGCAGCGTCCGTTCATGGTCGTGGCGACGCAGAACCCTTTTGAGTTCGAAGGCACCTATTACCTGCCCGAGAACCAGCTCGACCGCTTTCTGCTGCGGATCTCGGTCGGCTACCCGGACCGCGCCGCCGAGCAGCGCATCCTGATGCTCCAACCGGCGCGCACGAAGCTCGATGAAATGCGGCCCGTGATGACCGGCGCCGAGATCGCCGAGCTTCAGGACGAGGTCCCCAAGGTGCGTCTGGACTCCGCGGTGGTCGACTATGTCCTGGATCTGGTCGATGCCAGCCGGCACGACGATGAGTTGCACCTGGGCATTTCGCCCCGCGGCTCGCTCGCCTTGACGCAGGCCGCCCAGGCCGCCGCATTGCTCGACGGCCGCGACTACGTCATCCCCGACGACGTAAAATCGCTGGTGCTCGCGGTCTGTGCACACCGTGTGATCAGCAAAGCGTATCTCCAGAACGGCGACACCAACACAACCGTCCGCGTGCTGAAGCGAATACTCGATCAAGTGCCAACCCCAACCTGAGACGGATTGTTCGCTGTGCCTGACCGAAAACAATGCGCGTGCCCATGCCGTCCGTCAAGAAGAAACCTTCGCTCGATTTCTCGCTAACGGGGCTGATCTACGCCTCGATGATGCTGTTCATGGGGCTTGCCGCCATCAACTCGCCGGCCAACCTGCTCTTCGCCGTCTTTGGGCTCATGATCGGCGTGCTGCTGGTCAGCGCGCTCATCAGCCGGATTGTGCTGCGGCGGATCCAGGTGAACCGGGTGCTCCCGGAGTCGATCTTCGTCGGACAGTCCAGTACGTTCCAGTACGAGTTTGCGAACCGAAAACGCTTCTGGCCAAGCCTGTCCGTCACGGTAGGGGAACTCACCGGCGCTGAGGCATTCGCCAGGCAGCCGCAAGCTTATCTGCTGCACGCTGCCGCTGGAACCAAGGCCGCCGTGCCCATGCAGGTGATGCCCAAACGCCGCGGCCTGCACCAGCTCGACCGGTATCAGCTCAGTACCAGCTTTCCCTTCGGCTTCATCAAACGCGCCATCGAACGCAGCCAGAAAGACAGCATTCTCGTCTACCCTGCCATTGCACAGGTGGACCGCAAATTCCTGTCGCTTCTCATGTCGGCCGAGCTCGGGGGGGCTCGTATGAAGCCCCGGCGGGGGGGGACCGACGAATTCTACGGCGTGAAGGAGTTTCGCAACGGCGAGAACCCCCGCTGGATCCACTGGCGACGCAGCGCGCGCACCGGCTCTCTGGTCGCCAAGGAAATGACCCGCGTCGCGCCACCACGCCTGCTCGTCCTCGTCGATAGCTACATTGCGCATCGCAGCGCCGTCGAACACCGCGCCGTCGAACGCACGATCGCCATGGCCGGCTCACTGATCACCCGCGCCCTGGACGAAGGATTCTCCGTCGGCCTTGCCGTCTGGTCCCGAGACTGGGTGCTGATCCCCGCCAGTCGCGGCAAGCGTCACGCGCGAGATCTCATGGCGGTCCTGGCGCGCCTCGAACTCAACATCACGGCCGATTCCAACGCCATGGTCGAGAACGGACGCCGCCATCTCCGCAACGGCACCACCAGCATCCTTTTCACGCCTCGGGAAGTCAACCAAACCCTCATCGACCAGGCCCGTGGCAAATGCATTGTCATCTCCGCCAACTCCGACGCCGCGAATCGCTGGTTTCATTTCCCCCCCGAAGTCGATTTTGGGCAATCGATGCCCGCAGACCAGGAGCCCCAGGCAGAATAGACAACCGCGAGTAACGCCATGTACGATCTGCGCCAATTCAAACCCTCGCTGTACCTGGTCCTTCTGCTGGGCCTCACCGGCTTCGCGATGGCCGTCGAGTCGCCGGGCTTCTGGGGATTCTGCGTCCTGTTCGTCGGGGTCAACGCCTGGCTGGTGCGCAGCGGCCGGTATTCCCCGTTCCCTCGCTGGCTGGCCAATGTCGTCACCCTCGTCTCGCTTACGTATGTCTTCATGCAGATCTGGGTGCCTCGCCCGCCGCTCCTGTGCATCGGCCAATTCCTCGCTTTTCTCCAGATCATCAAGCTCTACGAGCAGCGCGCCAACCGCGACTATGCGCAACTGCTGGTTCTTAGCCTCCTGCTGATGGTCGCCGCTGCCATCAACACCGCCAGCCTGCTTTTTGGCTTCCTGATGCTGGTCTACATGACAATGTCGCTCTACTGCTGCCTGATCTTCCACCTGAAGGTCGAGGCCGATCGCGCCAAGGCCGCCTTCCCGATCCTCTCCGACAAGGTCAACCCGGCCACGCTCCAGCAGGATCAACGCTACCTCGCCCGCTCGATGCGCCGACTCACCGGACTGGTCTGGACCGCGGCCACCGCGATGGCCGTCCTGGTTTTCATCTTCTTCCCCCGCGGCGCGGGCCTCGGCATCCTGGGCCAATTGCAGTTCAAAACCAATGCCGCAATGACCGGTTTCAGTGAGCGCGTGTCATTCGACCAGATCAACGACATCAAGCAAAACGACGACATCGTCGCCCACGTGATGGTCTTCAAAGGCGACAAGCGTGTGCCAGGCACCGAGTCCCTGTTTCTCCGCGGCCTGACCCTGGACAGCTATGGCCCAGACCCCGCCCGATCGCAACGCTACCAGTGGACTCGCGCCCGACAGAACCGAGACGAAGACCTCGCCTCCGATGGCGACCTGCGCACGCACCTCGTCTCAACCGGCGCCCAGTGGCGACAACAGATCCGCCTCGAGCCGTCCGAGGCACGCTGTCTCTTTGCTTTGCCGGGCGTCATGCGACTCCAGACGGAACGGCAGTTCAGTTTCCGCTACGTCCCCGCCGATGAGTCGATCCACGCGGCCGAAATCGTCGGCTCATCTCTCAAGTACGACGTCATCAGCACCAACCAGCCCACCCGCCCCGAACTCTTCGACAATATCCTCCGCCAAACCCTCCTGATCGGGGTCGACTCCGACGCCAAGGTCCTCGATCGCATCCGCCTCTACACGCTGCGCCCCGAAGTCACCGATGGTCTGGCGGCCCAACACTCTCGCATCTATGCCATCCAGGATTCCAACGAGGAAATTGCCCGCAAGATCGAACACCACCTCAAATCCAACTTCACCTACACACTCGACCTCACAGAATACAGAAATGTCCTGAAGGATGGCGACCCCATCTACAACTTTCTCACCAAGGTCAGACGCGGCCACTGTGAGTACTTCGCCAGCGCCATGACGCTCATGTGCCAGAGCGTCGGCATCCCCGCGCGCATGGTGGTCGGCTTCCGCTGCGATGGCGATTCCTACAACGTCTACAGCAACTGCTACGTGGTCCGCCAGGCCAACGCCCATAGCTGGGTCGAGGTTCTCACCCCTCGCGGCTGGGTCACGTTTGACCCCACCAGCGGCCGCGAAGACTCCAGACATCGCTCGGCCTCCCTGTGGCAGTCAATTAAGCAATTCTTCGACTTTGTCGAATACAAGTGGGCTGAGCATGTCGTAGCGTACGATGCCAAGGACCGCGAGAAAATGCTGCAGTCCCTCGACACCGCCGTTACCAGGACCGCCATCAGCACCGCGGGTGAAATCCTGAACTGGCGCGAATGGATCTCACACAAATGGGAAGAACTCGCGTTCTCCTCGGCCTTCTACGACACGTTTTTCAACGTCCTGAGCCTGATGATCGCGCTCATGGCCGCCGGCATGTTTGCCGCCATCATCTGGTACTTCGTCTCGCGATCGCGTCTCAAACGCCGAGCCCACCGGATCGGCTTCGACACGCTTCCCCGTCGCCAGCAGCTCCGGCTCGCCCGGCAGTTGGCGTTCTACGACACCCTCACCCTGGCGCTGCATCGCCACCAGATCGTCCGCCAGCCGCACCTCACCGCCAAGGAATTCGCCAATACGCTCGTCTTCCTCCCCGCGGAATCGTACGAAGCCATTCGCCGGCTGACGCGACTCTTTTACCGTGTCCGTTTCGGCAACACCGACTTGAACCCCCACCGTCAGCGCCGCGTCGAAGAAATCGTCCACCGCCTCGCCGAAACCCTCGAAAAACTTTTCCCCCGCCGCCGCGCCTGGCGAAAAACGTGAACGGTGGGGGGGCTCAGTTGCATTTCCCCGCCCCAACCCCAAAATCCCCCCAATCATGAACGCCATCATCCTCTCCATCGGCGACGAGCTCATCCTCGGCCAAACCATCGATACCAACTCCGCCTACCTCGCCCGGCAACTCGCCGCCGTCGGCTGCGCCGTCTCCGCTCACATCACCGTCGGCGACGACCAGCCCGACATCCAAGACGCCATCCGCTCTTCCGCGGCCCAATGCGATTTCCTCATCGTCACCGGCGGCATCGGCCCCACCGCCGACGACCTCACCCGACAAGCCCTCGCCGCCGTCCTCAACGTCCCCCTCGAACTCAACCCATCCTGGCTCCGGAAACTCAACGACTTCTTCGCCGCCCGTAACCGCCCCATGCCCCCCCTCAACCAGATCCAAGCCATGATTCCCAAGGGCGCCACCATGATTCACAACTCCTGCGGCACCGCCGCCGGCATCCACGCCACCCTTTCTGGCAACTGTGAAATCTTCGTCATGCCCGGCGTCCCAAAAGAAATGAAGGCCATGTTCGCCCGCGACGTCCTCCCCCACATCTCCCAACGCGCCGGCGGCACCGTCATCCTCTCCAAAACCCTCCACACCTTCGGCCTGGGCGAATCCGCCGTCGCCGAACTCCTCGGCCCACTCATGGACCGCTCCCGAAACCCCTCCGTCGGCACCACCGTCTCCGCCGGCATCGTCTCCCTCCGCATCAACGCCCGCTTCGACACCAAACAACAAGCCCAGCAAGAACTGGATGCCACCGAACAGCAATGCCGCCACGCCCTGGCCGACCTCATCTACGGCTCCGACGACCAATCCCTGCCCCAGGCCGTCGCCGATCTCCTCAAATCGAAAATCGAAAATCAAAAATCAAAAATCCCCACCGTCACCACCGCCGAATCCTGCACCGCCGGCCTCCTCGCCAAAATGCTCACCGACATCCCCGGCTCCTCCGCCTACTTCAAACAAGGCTTCATCACCTACTCCAACGAAGCCAAGCAATCCCTCCTCGGCGTCCCCTCTGACCTGCTCGACCAACACGGCGCCGTCTCCGAACCCGTCGCCCAATCCATGGCGGTAGCCGCCCTCCAACGCGCCAACGCCACCTACGCCCTCGCCATCTCCGGCATCGCCGGCCCCGACGGCGGCACCTCCGCGAAGCCCGTCGGCACGGTCTGCATCGCCCTCGCCTCTTCCCTTCCCCCTTCCTCACCCCCCTCCTCATCTCCCTCCGATTCATCATTCATCGTTCATCGTTCAT
>JAPLNB010000304.1 GCA_026693085.1 Planctomycetota bacterium
ATCGGCGAGTATTCCCCACGCATGTGGGGGTGAACCGCGGCCCCAGGCGTTGAGGAGGACGGCCAGGAAGTATTCCCCACGCATGTGGGGGTGAACCGAACCCGTCGCCACCCCGGTAAACATCAGTACGTGTATTCCCCACGCATGTGGGGGTGAACCGGGGAGCAAGCGATGGGAAACCCGCAACGTAGAGTATTCCCCACGCATGTGGGGGTGAACCGGATGTGTACTCACATCCGTATTTGTATTTAGGTATTCCCCACGCATGTGGGGGTGAACCGTGCTGGAGAACGCCGTCATCCAAGCCAGCCCAGTATTCCCCACGCATGTGGGGGTGAACCGTTTGTGAACGGACCCGTCGGACAGATGGTGAGTATTCCCCACGCATGTGGGGGTGAACCGCCCAGCGATTTGAACCCGATGCAGAGTGGTCAGTATTCCCCACGCATGTGGGGGTGAACCGGCCGGGATGGAGCATTTCAAACTCACTGAACCGTATTCCCCACGCATGTGGGGGTGAACCGTATGCGGATGTGTTGCTCCGTTTTGCGATGACGTATTCCCCACGCATGTGGGGGTGAACCAAGTACGGCACCCACTTTGAAACTCGCGTCCTCGTATTCCCCACGCATGTCGGGGTGAACCGGAACCGCCGCGAAGTGGCTATCCAAAGCCAGCGTATTCCCCACGCATGTGGGGGTGAACCGACGCTGGACGCCGGACCTGTTGGTGATCGATGGTATAGGGGGAGTTCAGGATGAGGTGGTCGAAGAATGGGTTAGACACTGTTTGGTGTAGGCTCACATTTCCTCCGCCACGGTGAACATGCCGCAGGAACAGCAGGCGGGATCGACAATGCGACCGTGGAACGGCTCGATAAAGCGGGCGTCGGCATAGCGGAGAAGGATCATGCCCAGAACGGGCACGGAATACTCGGACGGCTTGAGCGACGAGTTCGCCCAAAGCTGATCCGCCGCCGCCCAAAGGCGGTTCTCTATTACACTCATGCCCGTTCGACCTCCGCCTGCGGGTAAAGCCTTGTCAGAACTGCTGCTGGGAACGCCGAGTAGTCTAACCAAGCGGCCACGCCGTCGCCAAGGGACTGTTTAGATCAACCCACTGCCGCTATTCCCCCTCATCGCGCAGCCAAACCCGTTTGGGACGTGCCGCCGAGGGGATAGCTACGAACAAACGTACCCCACTACAGCAAAAAGGCAACAGAATAAGAAATCGGCTGAGTCACGGGGTCGGCCTTGGGGCAAAATCGTTCTACATCGCCGCTGGGTGCCCTGGCGGCGAAGCAGTTTCAGAATCGTCCGAAAGATCGCAATCCGAACCGATCGCGCATGGGATGGGCACCCCTTGCGATTGCGTACCGAACCCCTGCGGCAACGGCGGCTTGGGTCCATTTATTGGGATCGAGCGCTCCGAGGTCCAGGGCCTAAATTTTAACATCTTGCGATTTCGCGGCAACGATTGGAAACACGATCTCGACCGATTGAGGCAGTGTAGGTTCCAACTGCACGAACGCTTTGGGTTTGCCGGCGGTGCGGTCACAGATACGGTCCACCTCGGCACCCGCGATGGGCGTGCCGGCGGCATTGCGATCTCGACTCAGCGCGTCGAGTACTCTTCCGGCGGCCATTATCTTCGCGGTGGAGGCCTTTTTGTCGCGCAGGACGGCCTCAACTTGTGCCGGCGTGTACGATCCCATGATGTTGTACCAGTCACGGATCGAGGCGCCGACGCACGGACGGCCCGGACTGAGCTTGTTTCCCGGCTGAAACCGATGTTCGACGGGCGCGATCTGCCCATTAACTGGCGACGGCACGATATTGGCCGTTTGTGACGGCGATTCCGCATCTCCCGAAATTGTGTCCTTTTCAGCCATATCTACCCGTGTTACTCGCAGGCCGGCCAGATGCAGGTTTTGCGTTTCATGGTTTCTCCTCAGCTTGTGGCTTCCAAAAGCCTACCAACGCCTGTTCTCGGCCATTCCCCTCGCCGCGTTTGACGCCGTTTAACGGCGATCCATCCACATCGCCAGAACCCTCATGCGGAATGAATAACCGTGTCGGCCTGCCACCCTTCGGGCCGGTCCGCAACGGCTCCCATCGCCCAGACCCCTTTTCCACCATCCTCTCCAACAAGGCGTTGGCCCTCTGCTCCGTGGCAGACTGGAAGACAAGCACTTTCGCCGCACAGGCCAGTGAGTTTGTCTGCCTTCCATAGGGTTTGGAAGACAATGGAAGACAAACCACGACACCATTTGTCTTCCCTGTCTCCCATTGCGTTCCATACCCCCCCTTGGAAGACAAACCGCTTGGCCTGCCGAGCGTTTCTGCTGTGTTCCCTGCGTTCCAACGAAAAGTGAGGTAGGGAGAGGTAGTACACACAACCGACCTCATTTCACACCTCCACGGTCCCGTATCTCGTCGGGAGTCGGAAGACCGGCCAGGTCGTCAGCGTCGTCGGCATCGGGTTCGAGGTCGGTGAGTTTGAACTTGGCTGGCCTGTTGCCACGTCCCTCGACCGTCTCATTGATCCATCCGCGCTCGGCCAGGATCCGTATGCGACCGTTGCAATCCCCTTGTTGGACACCGGCCCAGCCGGCGGCCTGTGCTCTCGTAAACTCGTCGTCTCCGACTACGTGCTTGCGAACGGCATCGAGGATGCGGATCACGTTGGCGTCGGCGGAGTCGTTCAGCCGGCGGAGGGTTGGCTTAACCAGCTCCAATGCAATGCGGTAGTCCCCAACGTCGGCTTGAAGAACTCCATCCGCTGGCCTCTTCTGGAATTGACGCAATAGACAGGCCGCTCGGATGGCGTTCAGCAGGTGAGGCATCATCCGCCGGCCTTCGACCTTGTCAGTGCGGAAACGTTCCGCGATGAATGGTGCGTACGGTATTGTTATTTTATACGGTTGCAACATACGCTGCATGGCGTGGTGGGTCAGTATGATCCGGCTGGTGATGTCGCCATTGGCGGCGTCGGCGGCAGCCTGTCCGGTGGCCTTGATCACGATCGCTGTCTGCTCTGGTGACTCATCGACGGGGAGGATGATGCACCGATTCAGGTCCTCTTCAAAGATGCGACTGGCGGTTGTGCTTTCAACATATGCGATGGGTCCGGGTTTGACGCATTCGACGGTCTGTAACTTGCCGTCGATCTGTTCCACAGTGATGCACCTTAGCACGCCGTCGCTGATCATCTCCCTCAGCGCCTTCGTGGCGTCGGCCTGATCATCGTCCTGACTACGCGGTCGCTCTCCCGCGACGACGAACCGATGAACGAGCGCATCGTCCGGCAGGTAGTAGAGCGCCTTCGGCGTCAAGTAGTGCGCCTCCAACTTCGTCTCCGGTGGGAACAGTTGGGCAACCTGACCGATGATGTAGGACTTTCCGGAAGCGGAAGCACCTCGCACGATGCCAGCCATGGGTCGATCCAACAATCGGCTCACTCCAATACAGTACACAGCCAGGCCAACCGTGGTATCTCCGGCAATCCCGATCGCGCGGCAGTCGGCGCGGATCTCGTCGATCAACTCCGGGTCCTGCAACTTGGAGATCGCATCGGCCTGGATGTCTTCCGGCATTCCCTCCAGTAGTGCGGCCGCAGTCGGCTTCGGCGGTGCCTCCGGCGCTGGTGTATTCAACAACTTGCTGAGTTGTTCTATCAGCAACGTCTCAACGTCGGCTACCTTCACTCCGTTGTTTAACTTCCCGACAAGATCATTGGCAAACTGCTTTCGGCTGAACGCAGACTCCAAGTTCATGCGGTTGTAATGGATGAGTTCCTGGTCTCTTCTGGCCTCGACAAGCGCCTTGCGCTTTCCACTCGAAAAGTCCCACTCAGCGTTGATCACGATGGTCATACAACACCCCCTCGCCGTAGCTGCGTCCGGCATATCAGTATGACTGCCGGCGAGCCTTGGCCTTTGTGGATCTGCAGCGAACTGCGGATGATGTCATCATCGTGCCACGGGTCGCGTGATGGGGATGAGTACACGCCAGCCAGCGTCTCCATCGCCTCGTCAAGTGTGTATTCGTGGTCTCCGGCTGGGACTCGCTGCTGGTAGGACTGCATGGTCGTCTCGGCTTGCACCTTGCTGACGCGGTTATCGCGTAGCTGACACGCAAGCCAGACACCGATCTGGTGACGAGTACCACTACCCACGCGACGAAGTGCGATATCGAGTAATTCATCGGGTGATATCCCCGCTTCGGAATCTGCGGATGTGTTCGGGGTCGGGGTCGTGACGGTCTGTGCGGCATGATGCTTGGCGACCTTCACTTTCTTCGTTGGGGACGGGATCATCTGGCGCAGATCTTCCCACAAATACCGCCGTGTGGGATCGCCTTCGATGATGGTGCACGGTACGGGGTCGGCCTTGACGTTCAGGAAGCCGGGTAAACGCATCACTTGCGGCCACCCCTTCACCGCAGGGTCCGACTTTATGAGAATGATCAGATCGGCCTGCAGTGTCTGCCACGCGACGCGGTTCGCCTGCGGTTCGTCCAGACGCCAATACACGTGAACACCGTGTCCACTGTTCACGATAAGCGTGGGTGGTGGCAGCTTCAGCTTGGCCAGCTTTGCCAGCACCGCCTCGATCGTGGTTTTGTCGAAGTCGGAAAAGATGCACCGCGCGAATTTCACATCCGCCGCCGTACCACCGTGCCGTACGCGCGGGTTCACGCCGACGTATACGTTCCATCCGGCTGCGTTCTGTTTGCCGAGGTGGCCGATCTGTTCGTGCAACTTTTCGGCCAGAACATAGCGCCGGCTGACCTCCCCCCCACGTAACAGCCGCAGTTCGACCAGGTCATCGGTCTCGTAGACGACGCGTACATAGCCCAGAACCTGGTCGATGGCGGTCGCTTTTTCGTTTGCTGGTGCTGGTTGGTTGGGATAGAATTGTGGCATAATGATCCTCTGCCGCCGATTGCCTCACGAGCGCGGCGGTTTTTTCATGTGGGTGTCAGATCCTTGCCGCCGCCAACTCGGCCTCCGCACGCTCAACGTCCCGCTGCCGTTGCGTCGGCGTACGTGTGGTAGAACTCGCCGAAGGATCGGTAAGCCGGGCAAAGAACCGCTTGAGTGCCTCTTCGGACGTGCAGAGGGTTCGTCCGATCCGGAGCGTTTCGAGCTTGACGCCACCAGACCCTCTCATCGACCAGCGCCACACGGTAGAAAACGCCATCCGTTTCCCGCCCCGCTTAGGCATCCATTTCAGCTTGGGAACGTCCGCTAGGGGAACCGGTTGTTCAATGGCGGGGTCAAACATTCCACAGCCCTCCCCGGCGCCCGGCGATGCGATTCAATGCCGACTTGATGCGCGGCAAATCCTCGGGACTCCATAGGCGGATAATCCCGATCCGGTGGCGGGGCTGGATGTCGTACTCGTTGATGGCGTACTTGAGTTGGGAACTACTGACGCCGGGCTGCGTCTCGCGAATCGCCCTCAGAACGTCTGTGATGGTGAGAGCGGCTTCAACTGTGGCTTCCATCGCCTACTCCTCTCAGGAGTCGAATCGACCCCGTCAGAAGTCATGGCGAGAAACTTTGTCGCTGACGCGAGAAGTTTTCTCGCGGAAGGCGCAACCTCAATTGTTATCGCAGTTTGAATGATGGTGGAGGATTTGGAGGTTCGTAGCTGAACTTGTCTGGCAGATGAGACAGGAATCTGTGCAACCCACTCATGCCCCTCTTTTGGATTCCCTCCAAGGCGTACTTGATGGCGCCACGGACCCGATCGCGACAACGCTTGTCTTCTGGTCGATTCACATGCTCAGCTTCGACCGCAACGCTCTTGCCGTATTCCTCTATCCGCTCGATCTCCTGCTCCGCCTCCTGAAGCTCGGCTTCCAGTTTGGAGACCTGTTCTTTCGTGTCGAAGCTCCGGCTCTCCTCAAGCTCCTCCGAAAGCTGATCGCGTAGTTGTTTGAGTGTTCTCAAGCGTGGTCCAAGCGATTTCGCTGTTTCTTTTGCATCCTCAAGCTCATTGGCGCTGTTCAGGGCTGTGACTGGCGACAGCCCTTCATCCAACGCCTCCCCGCCATTGATCGGCGTGGCCTCTGTTCCCTCAAGCTCTATAGCGGACATTTCCCTGTTGGGATTCTGGAGAAGTTTGGCAATGTAGTCGAAACCATTCCCCTGCTTGCTAACCTCGAATACATTGGGCTCGTCACCAGGAAACCTCAGGTGCCACGCGCCGCCAATAATCTCAAACTGATAATCTGGCTCTGACTCCGGTGTCACACCATTTAGCGTGCTCTTCTCCTGTTTTGTGCCCTCATCTTCCTTGCCCTCGGCTGCCGCTACCTGCTCCGTCTTCTGATCGGCTGAATGCGGACTGAACGCGCCTGTTGCCGACAGCTTGGCCCTGGCGTTCGCCTCCAGTTGCAGAAGCGACTCCTCCAGTGCCGCATCGAGTGGGACCCCATTGACGCCAGCGGCCGAGAACAGTTGTTGTGCCGCGAGGTAAGCCGCTGTCCCGTCCCGTCCATCCACCTTCACATGTCCCTCAGCAATAGCAGTCATGTAGAGTTGTGCTTTGATGAACGCTGCCGAGCTTCGCCCGTACTCAACAGCGATCCTCGCGAGTTCCGCATATCGTACTGCGAGACGCAGGGTGTGCGAGCGTGCCACTTGCTTCCTGCGGTCTTCAAACTCATCCCATTCTGGAATCCGATCAAATTGCAGCGCCGAAGTCAGTCTCAGAAAGGCTTCGTTGGCTTCCTTTTCCTCCGATTGCAGGAACTCTTTACCACTTTCCTTTTCTGTAACGTATCGCTCATACACCCTGCTGTCCGTCACAAAAACATGAGCACTCTCATGCCACTCTCGTAATTCCTCGATGATTTCGATGACTTTCTCGGGCGGGTAATCGTTCGACATGTGCATCCTTTCACTCGGGCCGCCCGCCCCGCCTCTCCGATGGATGCTACGGATTGGTGGGGGCAGGCGCTTGGCCGTGATCAGCGGCCGTCCCGATTATTCCATTCTACCCAACCTCAGCCGCAATGCGTTGCGCGGCTTGTATGTTCTTCTCGGCGTACAGTTCCGTCACGGAAAGGCTCTTGTGGCCCAGAACCACCTGCGCCGCTTCCACCCCAAATTCCTTCCGCAACCGCGTTCCCGCCGTGTGCCGCAGTTGATGAGGATGCCACCGGGGGATGATCCGCTCATCATCCGCGATCGCGACGCCGCCCTTGGCCAACTCGTCGGCTCGATCGCACGCGTATTTGACCGCCCTGCCGTAACTCGTAGCCGTATAGCGATCCCCCGGCCTCCTCCTCGGCGCGCGCTTAACGTTGCTTCCCGGAACGTTGCCGCAGGACAGCGGTGTCTTCCTCTTCCGGTGCATCTCGGCCCGCCGCTCCGCCTCTGCCTCGGCCGGCGAGAAAACGAAAGCGATCAAGTCGGCCTTGAGAAACGGCTTGACGATCTCCTTCGCCTTCGGTCCCATGTAGATGACACGCTCATGGCCATGGTGTTGGGTCTTGTGTGTCGTCGGTTTGTACTGCCACAGTCTCCCTGCGGTATCGATATCGCAGGTCCGCATAGCGCAGACCTCTCCCGACCGCATCCCGGTGACCAATTGCAGTTTCACCATCGCCGCAACCTGCCTCGACATGAACCGCACAGCGGCATCGACGTGCTCCTCCGGCACTGGCTGCACCGGAACCGACTCCTTCGCCTCCGATCGTCCGGCTTTCAGCCCCTCCACCGTCCTCAGGGCTTCGTGAATAGCGGCCGGCGCCAGTTCATTGGAGGCCGCCCACTTGAAGATATGCTTGATTCGACCCATGTGCCGGTTGATCGTGTTTCGGCAGAGCCCCAGACGGACCATCTCTTCTCGCACCGCCTTCAACGCCAAAGGTCCAAAATCCGCGGCGAAGATCCTGCCGTAGAGGCGTTTCATGGGACCAATCGCCTGTCGGTAGCTGTCGATTTCACTGGTGGGCGTTCCGTCCGGCTTGCGGTAGTAGGTCGTGGCGTGGCGCATGAACGCTGCCAGGATCTCGGCCACATACACGTCGGCCAAACCCTTCCCCGGCAAACGCCGCCCGCTGGCCAGCCATTCGCCGATGAAACGGTCATATTCATCGCGGCTTGCTCTTGTCCCATATGGGCCAAGGTAGAAGTCCCGGCCGTCGATGGTGACGATGGCTTGGCCAGATGCACGATGGCGACGGTACTTGGGATTCTGGTGAATGAGGCGGGGCATTGGCGACTCCCTTTCCGGCCGCAAGACGGTATATACCGTTTTGCGCCTCGGTTTTCGGGCCGCTCTGCCCCACAAAGGCAGGTACGCTAAGTCAAGCGTTCGGCGTCAGTTATATTCTAACGCACCTTGCAGGACTCGAACCTGCAACCTACGGCTCCGTAGGCCGTCGCTCTATCCAATTGAGCTAAAGGTGCTGTTCTTATGACCTCTGTCAGAGACGTCAGTTACGATCAAGCTCCTCGGTCTCCTCACCTGCCGTCTGTGTTCAGAAAAAGCACGGTTTACTGACAATTTCGGCCGATTCGCTGACACAACGCTGACAGACAAGGGTACCCGCATCTGCGTGAAGGTCAAGAGGTCGACGGACTGCGTTGTTCCCCTCGAACACCTCGTCGCCTACCGGAAAGCCCTCCTCGGTCACGATCAACGCGATCACCACCTGCAGACAGTCGCCCCGATGATCACGCAAATAGCCCCGCTTGGCCATCGGATTGTGCGGACATTGGCCCTCGAAGTAGGTGCTGGTCAGGTCGTACAACAGCAGTTCATACTTCAGATCGAACAGCAGGCCCGTCCCTTCCTTCAGATGTTTCTCGATCGCCTCCTTGTGCCCCACCAGCTTGTCCAGGCCGGCGTACAGCCGGTCCAGCGTCAACGGCTCCACGCTCAGCCCCAGCAGATCGTCCAAGGCCGTCCCGCGATACCAGCTCTGGTGAATCTGCCGCTCGCTGCCCAGACTGTAGAGGCGGGCGATGCACAGCACCGCCGCCATCAATCCCCAGCCCACCTCCTCCCGTCCCGGCGGCAGCAGTTCTTGTCGTAACTTACCTCCCCCTGAACACGGTTTCACGCGGTAATTACCGTATCGAAACGTCGATTTTCGACTTCACGCGTCAGGCTACAACTTGACCTTCAGCAGGTCCAGTATCCGCTGCTGATCCGTGTCGGGCGTGCTGATGACATCGGGAATCTCCGTCTCGCCGATCCGCAGAGGCTGCGTGCGAATGGCTTTGAGGCGCTCGATCACCCGCGCCCAGGTCCACTGGCGATTCTTCCCCTTCCCATCCGAAGCGAACAGCGGCTCCAGCATCCTCATCGCCTGCCACTGCACGTAATACGCCAGCATGCACACAAACACATGCGCCTGGAGGCGGTCGTCCCGATGATGGTAAAACGGACGCATCTCCAGCGAGACCGTCTTGAGATTCCGAAACGCCTGCTCGACGTGAATCAAGTCCTTGTAGCAGTCCCGGGCCCCGGAAACGCCCAGCGCGGGGACCTCGTTGCGGA
>JAPLNB010000305.1 GCA_026693085.1 Planctomycetota bacterium
CGAGTGGCTCCGCTACCGCATGGCCCTGGTGCAGACCCAAACCATGACCAAGAACCGCATCCACGCCACGCTCCACCGCCACGGAATCCTCCACGGCTACAGCGACCTGTTCGGCAAAGCAGGCCGCCAGTTCCTGCAAACCCTGGCCGAGGCCGACGAGCCGCTGCGCGACTCCGCCCGCCAGACGCTGCTGGGATACCTGCGCCTGCTGGAACAGGTTCGCCGCCAGATCGCCCAGGTCACGCGCACCATCCGCAAACTCGTCAGCCACAATCCACAGGGGGAACTGTGGCGTTCGCTGCCCGGCATCGGCTGGGTGCTGGCGTACACCCTGCAGGCGGAAGTCGGAGACCTCGCCCGCTTTCCCGACGGCCGACACCTGGCCAGCTATGGCCTGCTGACCCCCGTGGCCAACGACAGCGGCGAGCAAGATCAAGAGACGCCGATTGGTCGGCACGTCGGCCACGCCGGGCGCCGCACGCTCAAATGGGCATTCATCGAAGCCGCCCACGGCGCGATCCGCAAAAGTAAAACGTTCCGCGCCTTCTTCGACCGCCGCACCGACGGAGGCAAGAAGGACAAGAACCGTGGCTACATCGCGACCGCCCACCAACTGTGCCTGGTGGGATTCGCCTGCGTGAAAAAACAAAGGAGGTACACGGAAGCTCGCCCGGCCCGCCCGGGCAGCCTATGAGGTGATGCTATGAAACACAACTATACAGCGAATTCTCATCCGGGGCCGGGCCAGCCCGAGCACCCTATGGCCACTGCCGTGCCCTCGTGACGGCTTTGGGCCTCTTGGTAAGTGGGCGGCCCGCGCCGGAGAAGAATCGTATGCGTTCCGTCGACAACGACGGATCGGCATGAATGGATAGCTGGACCGAATGAGAGTCCTGATCCGGCGCTTCGGATGAACGCTGTAGCCCAACGCAGAACCCGCGGCGAATGTCGCGGCGAGTTTATCGCTTTGCCGGCCCCCGGCATTGCAGGGACAATAAGGACGGCATCTGAACCCGCGTCAGACGCCGCCGCTGCCGTAAGGCCACCGCCCCGGCGCTCAGGTCGCACTCCTGCGGAGCCCTATCCTCCGTGGCGGCGAAGCGATTGTACCACGCGGAAGGTTTTGAATTGCGCCGGAAAGGTGCTTGACAGTCAAACGCCTTTCATGGATATGGTGCCCCTACAATCGTGGTGCCGCGTAGCGACCAGCGTTTTCGCATCGTGAACGCCACCCAGCAGTCTGGCCGGATCGTTCACGCCGATTGGCGGTAGTAGTACCGCAGCATTCCGCCCATCCGTTGGCGGCATCGGATCTCGCCCTGCAACTGCCCGACCTCAGCCCTGGGCTCGATGATTCGGTTCTCCCGCCCCTGATGATTCCGCTCCCCATGATAATGAGCGAGGAACTCTCGGGTGGCCTTCTGCAGTGAGTTTTCGCCAAAGAGGATTATGCGATCAAGGCATTCCTCCTTGATCGTGCGCATGAACCGCTCGATGGGCGGCGTCAGATTGGGTGATCGAGCGGGCAGCCGCACGCAGTGAACACCGGCTTGCTCGAGCAGGTGGCGAAAGGCCTCGCTGTACTTGGTGTCCCGATCCATCAGCAGGTATCGCTTGTCGCGTAGAAACCCGGTCATGGGATCGGTCAGGTTCCTGGCAATCTGCTTCATCCAGGGTTCGTTAGGACCGGTTGTGCATCCAGCCAGATGAACACGGCGGCTGGCCACCTCCATCACAAAGAGCAGGTAATACGTGACCCGACCTCTTGGAGTCCACACTTCCACGGTGGTGAAGTCGATTGCCGCCAGAACCTCCCAATGGGCTTTGATGAACGTCTTCCAGGTGGTTTGGTGCTTCCGCCGTGGCGCAGGCTCGATGCGGTGGGCCTTAAGAATGCTGCCCACGGTGGTGTCGGAGATGCGATGACCCAGATTGGCCAAGGCACCCTGGATACGATCATACCCCCAGGTCGGATTCTCGTGGGCCATCCGCAGAATCAGTTGGGTCACTTCATCAGATACTGGCGGCTGACCTGGCTTCGCCTTCCGACGGTTGCTGTAATCCCACTTGGCGGCCACCAGTTGGCGCTGCCAGCGGAGAATCGTATCGGGCGTGACAATGGTGGCGATTTCCTGCAGAGCCTTTCGTCCCATGACCTTGCCCTTGATCGCCAGCCGTCGGCGTTGGTCGTCGCTGAGTGGGATGCGTTTGCCGCCGTGAGTTTCCTTGAGCACGTGAACCTCGGTCAGGAGGAAGTCAATCACCGCCTGCTGCTGGCGGTTGAGCCAGCCGGCCAGGATGATCACGAGGAGTTGCCAAGGCTGGAGGATGAAGTTGATGGGGCCACCGATGCCGGGATTGTACAATGCGACAGGATCGAGGATCGCCGATGGTTGTCAATCGACCCAGATGGGCACTTACCAGTTGGCTTCAGTGGCAGTTGGGGACGGGACTTGCGCTTCGGCCGGTTTTTTTGACCATACGGGAAAGGACTTGCGCTTCGGCCGAGTTTCTTAACCATACGGGTTTCCCGAGGACTGAAGGAGAAGCCGAACGATGCCGGCCGGCTACGGAAGTATCTGGCGCGGTTTGACCCGGAATGGCAACGGGCGCAGTTGGCGGGAGCATGAATATGATCGAGGCGTGCCGATTGTCGGGCGACGCCGAGCGAAGGGGAATTTCGGCCGACGTCATTCCTCCGGGCTTGCGTGCTGCCGCGGTGCGACCGCAACCAGCCACTGGTCAATGCCTTGGCGCCTCATACGACGCGGGGTTCCGCAGCATCTCGTGTGTTCGCTGGCGAATCTCCCGCGCTATCCCCGCAGCCCGTGGATCGGCAGCCACTGCCAATCCCGCCTTCTGCCGCAACATCTTGACCGCCAAACGGCACTCGCCCACCAGCTCGTCCTGATTCCCGCCGATCTCCACGAACCCCGCGGTGATCTTCTTGCACTTTCCCAGCGCGTCCTCTCCCTCGTAATCGACCAGGCTCGTGCGGAACTCCTGAACCAGCCCCGTCGCGTGCTCCGGCGTGTGGATGCCTTTCTGCCTTGCCACCACGGCCGCGTCGATCCTGCGCGTGAGCGTCTCCAGTTCCGCGATCACTTTCGCCAGATGCGGCTGCGCCTTCTTCTGCTCCTCGAGGTACGCCAGCATCTGATGGCCGAAGCCCACGTAACTCTCGATCCTGTTGCGGATGTGCCTCATAAAGGCCAGCACATCGGCCAGCGCCTTTTCGACCTCCGCTTTCTTCTGCTTCTGTTGTTTGTCGGCATAGATGCCGTTCAGCCGGGTCCGCGTGGCGCAGGTCGGGATTCCCTCGGACTTTTTCTTCTGTCCCTCGATGTCCAGGATGTACTCACACGGCCCGACCCCCAGCGTGTCCCGCACGATATCGATGAAGGTGACCGCCGTCAGCGGGGTCGCGCTGGTGCGGCTGATCGGATACACAATCGCCGGGCCCTGGAACTTGCCCGGGCTCTTCAGAGGCTGGATGAAGCCCTGGCCATCCTTGTCGATCCAGCAGGGATACTGGAACGACCCGAGCACCGTCGTCCATCGCTTGCGATCTGCCTGCATCCAGTCCGGCGTGCCGTAGGCATCCGATTGGCCGAACCAGTCGTGCCGTTCGTAGGTTCCGTCGGGCCTCTGGGTCAGCATCTCCCAACTGTCGGTCAGCCCGTCGTCCTGCCGCCAATCCATTCGCCACTGCGCCGCAAAAGGCGGCTTCCAACCGAGGCCGATGGCCTTGTTGGCATCGCCCTTAGCGACGTCGCGCCAGTGCCACATGCCCGCGCCTTCGAGAACGGCAACGAATGCGCCCCCCTGCTTTCCGTAGGGAATTTCGGATGCCTGGATGACCCTGGCGTTGCCCTCACCAGCCAGCTCAACCTGCACATCCTGGTCGCGCTGCTTCCACACGGCCAGCACGATCGCCTCACCCTGCCCGACCATGTGCAGCAGGAAATTCTCGCTCGGCAGCTCGGCCCGGGAGGTAGGCAGCTCGGTTGCGTCCACCGCAATGTCGGCCGCAAAGAAATCCGGCAGAATGGCAAACCGGCAGGGCGCCTCGACACGCAGCCCTTTGACGGCTTGGCAGGATTCGGTCTTGACGAACACCTGCCCGACCTGCAACTCCAGCCGCAGGACGACATCCTTTGGGTCGGCGGATGCGAAATGCACGTCGAGCACGGCTGCGCTGAGCGAACTGCTCACGATGGCAACCGACGAGAGTCGGGGCTTGTCCGCGCCCGCCAGCGGGGCCAGGACTGCGCGCAGAATTGGGCCATTTGCCGAATTGGCGAACAGCTCGGCGCCCGGGGCGCCGCGGCGCAGGACCACGCTGATCCGGCCGTTGGAAACAATAGCATCGCCTTTGAACTGGTGGGAAACTTCGCCTTCCGGCAGCTTGCTCCAGCCGCTCATCTTCGCAAGGACGCCGCTCGAAAGCACAGCCGCCGACGAAGTACCCGTGTCAAAGAGCTCCACCGTGGCGCCTGCCTCGTCCGCCCAAGAGGCCAGGGTTTGCGCAGCCAGAAAAAACACTCCAGCCCAAACCATTTTGCTCATGAATCCCGGGAACATCTGGCGGCCTCCCATCCACATCGTCAAAACCAGGCACACCACAGAACCGCGCGGGCCAACACCCTGGGGCGAGTGTAGCCCGCGGCGCGCGCCCCATCAAGCAGACGAATCGGCCGCGGCGGCGCTCGAGCCGCGTGACATGGGCCTGTCGTTTCGGGAAGATATGTCGCTGATCGGGTTCGGCGGCGCCCAGGCGGCGGAGCATCCGGGAACGCCGCCGAGGCAGTCGCGCCATTCATCGCCAGGCACCTGATCGAGGCCACAACGGTCGCGTTCGACGATTTTGCGGCCGTCGCAACCGACGCGGCACGCAATCGGAAGCTGCTCGGCCTCTCATGAACGCACCAACAGGAGTCAAGCCCATGACCACCCCTCCGTCTAGGTCACTATCGTTCATCCTGCTTCTATGCGCCTGTTGCGCCGCATCGCGCGCCGCCGAACCGCAGTGGCGGCACCTGTCGAGCAAGAACGGCGACCTGCCGGTCCCCGGCGCCTCCACCCAGCAGACCGCCGCCGTGGTCGCCGACCTCGATAAGGACGGCATCAACGATTTCGTCCTCGGCTTCCGCGAAAAAGGTCCCGCCTTGGTCTGGTACCGGCACACGGCGACCGACTGGGACCGCTACGTGATCGAAAAGGAGTTCTTGACCATCGAGGCCGGCGGGGCGGTTTGTGACATTGACGGCGACGGCTACCCCGACCTGGTTTTCGGCGGCGACTGGCAGAGCAAGTGCGTCTGGTGGTGGCGGCACCCCGGCAAGGAATGGAAGCCCGATGTCCCGTGGGAGCGGCACACCATCAAAAAGGATGGCGCCACGCAGCACCACGACCAGTACTTCGCGGATTTCAAAGGCGCCGGCAAGCCGCAACTGGCGTACTGGAATCAGGGCGCTAAGGCGCTGTTCGTTGCCGACATCCCGGCCAATCCGCGCCAGGCCGATCAGTGGCCGGCCGAGCAGGTCTTCTCCGGCAGCGCCGGCGAGAACGCCGGGAAATATGCCGAAGGCATGTCCGCCTTCGACATCGACGGCGACGGCCGACCGGAGCTGCTGGCCGGCAACTACATGTTCAAGTACATCAGCCCCGGCAAGTGGTCGGCCACAAAGGTCGGCGACATCGGCGGGCTGATCTTCGCCGGCCGATTCATCAAGGGTTCCAAGTACCCCCAAATCGTCATCGCGCCCGGCGATGGGTCCGGCCCGGTGAAATGGTATGAATGCAAAGGCGACCCGTTCGAAACCAAGAGCTGGATCGGGCATGACCTGGTTGGCCGGCAGATGATCCACCCGCATTCGCTCCAGGTGGCGGACATCGACGGCGACTGGAATCTGGACATCTTCGTGGCCGAGATGGCCAAGTGGTCCGAACGCCAGACGCAACCGGATAACCCCAACGCCCAGGCCTTCATCTTCTACGGCGACGGCAAGGGCAACTTCCGCAAGACGGTCTTCCGGACGGGCATGGGCTGGCACGAGGTCCGCGTGGCCGATCTGAATGGCGACGTCCGGCTCGACATCTTGAGCAAGCCCTACAACTGGGAAACCCCACGCGTGGACGTCTTTCTCAACACATCAGGGCCAGTTCGATGAAGCGACCTGCCGGAATGCCGCGGCCGCGATGAGCGGCAGAAGGATCATCCGCTTCCCGTCTGCGGACGGAACGACAGCCGAGCCCGGTTCACGTCGGGATGAATCGACAGGATCTCGTCGATGCCCACGATAGAGAAAGTCTTCACGAGCATGCCCTTGACCGACGCGAGCCGCACGTCGCCGCCATGGCGCTGGAGCTTTTTGTGCAGCCGAAGCAGCACCGAAATGCCGTAGCTGGAAATGTAATCCAACGCGGAGCAGTCCACGATGATCTTTCGGTTCCCGGCCTCGATCAGCCGCTCCAGCTCTGAAACGAACTTCTCGGCGGTGGCCGCGTTCAGGCCGCCGTCGGCACTCAGGATCAAAACGTCCTTCTCGGTCTCGTGATAGTAGAATTCCACTTGCCGCACCAGCCTTCTTTGAATGCTACATCTCAATCATATATCCGCACCCCAGCCTGGCGAGTCGTGTACCACATCAGCACGCTCATCCTTTCATTGCCGCTCCGATGCGGTATAATGCAACCGTCTCAGGCAATCCGGGGGCTCATCAGGGAGCTGAACATGAGAATTGCTCTTGCCTTGCTGATGGCCGTGGCTTTCATATCAGGCTGTGCCGCGAGCAATGAGGCCAACTCGCTCTCGCCGCCGTTCAGCGAGCCGAAATACGCCTCAAATCACCCCCTATACATCAATGTCGTCTTTGGGGAAAAGCCGTCCAAGGGCATGTTGATCGTCCTGGACGAGTCCAAGGGCGACGGCGCCGGCTACGACGTGGCCTACGTCGATGACAACATGGATGGCGATCTGACCCATCACAAGCCAATATCGTTTCCCGTCCGCCCGCTTCCCGACGGCGCCAAACCGTATCCGACCGTCGCCTTCACCGCCCCTCGCCCGTATAAGGACACAACTCTCTCGCAATACTCGTTGGACCTGTACTCACTGGCTGGCAGCAATTCAAAGACGCCTGTCACGAAGGACCTCTACTTCTTCTGGCGCATGACGGATGCGGACAAGTGGAACTACTTCTTTATTAATGGCAAGTTCCACGTGTATCCCACCGCGACGGATGCCATGCGCGGAGAGCCGATCAAAATCGCCGGCAAATGCGATTGGTCCGTGACCGCCAAGCAAGATGGGGAGAACGCGGTGGTGTCGGTAGGGCTCAAGGACGCCAACGGATGCACGCTCCGCACTGCCTCGTCGCCCGCCGGAGATGTGGCGCCCACTCTCACGCTCCTGGACAAAGCCGGCAAAGAGATCGTCAAGGACAAGAAGCTCGAATTTGGCTGAAGCGGCATCTGCGAAACGACCGTCCGGGCGACGGTCAATGACATCCAGAAGGCCATCGTTCAGATCGATCTGGGTTCCTATCTGGGCAACGCCAGACAAGAGAAAGTCGTGGAGATCACCCGGTGATGCCGGGGATCGACGCTCACGGCTGCCGCGCTGTTGATGCCGTCGTCGAACCAGGGCCGGCGCGGACCCTTCGCCGTGGTATAACCGAGTGATGATGAGGCGCTCCGTCCTGCGTACGACGATGCCGCTGCTGATCGCCGCGATGCTGTTGGCGATAAGCCAGGCTTTCGGCCAGGAAGGCGACATCCGCCGCGTCCACGACCCGCACATCATCGCCGCCGATGGCAACTACTACATCTTCTGCACCGGTGGCGGCATCCCCATCCGCAGGTCCAAGGACCTGATCCACTGGGAACGCATCGGCACCGTGTTCGCCAACATCCCTGAATGGACGAGAACGGAAGTCCCCGGCGCTCGCGGCCTCTGGGCGCCAGATGTTTCGTATTTCAATAACCAGTACCACCTCTACTACTCCGTCTCCACCTTCGGCCGCAACCGTTCCTGCATCGGCCACACCGTCAATGCGACCCTTGACCCCGCCAGCCCGAAATACAAGTGGATCGATCTGGGCAAGGTCATCGAATCCACCCCCGGCCAGGACGACTGGAATGCCATCGATCCCAATATCATCCTCGACGACCAAAACCAGCCCTGGTTGGCGTTTGGCTCGTTCTGGAGCGGCATCAAGCTCCAGCGCATCGACCCGCAAACCGGAAAACCACCGGCCGATTCCAAGATGATCGCACTGGCAGCCCGCCCAAAGCCGGGAGCCATCGAGGCGCCGTGCATGATCCGCCGGCAGGGGTACTACTACCTGTTTGTCTCGTTCGACTACTGCTCCAGGGGCGTCGATAGCACCTACAAGATTATGGTCGGCCGCTCAAAGCAGATCACCGGCCCGTTCCTGGACAAGACCGGAACCCCCATGCTGGAAGGCGGCGGCACGCTGGTTCTGGGCAGCCACGGCCATGTGCGCGGACCCGGCCACAACTCGGTCTTGATCGAAGGCCAGAAGCATTGGCTGATTCATCACTACTATGACGCCGACCAGTATGGCGTGCCGACGCTTCAGATTCGCCCGCTGACCTGGGACAAAGAAGATTGGCCCATCGCAGGCGAACCCTACGCCGAGCCCCCCCGGCCGTAAATCCAAGGGGACACGGTTGGTTCTTCCTCAGTTCTTTCCCCCTCGCCCGGCACTCCGGGAGAAGGATGGGGCGAGAGCTTCCCTATTGCGCCCACCGGATCGTAAACTCCGATACACGCGCCCAGTGCTCTTCTGCGGCCGGACCCTGATACCCCGCGGCAAGCATCAGCACAGAAACGGCCACAACAAGTCCCCATCGTCGGTTTTCGCTCAGGTTGCTCCTCATTCTCACCGTCTTCGCCCACTGCCCGCTCAAAACAAACCTACGCTTGCGCCGTGTGCTTGATCTGGCGGCACGCGATCTTGCCCGCCTTGACCTCCACAAACGGCTTGCCGTCTTTCACCCCCACCGTGCCGTAGCCGGTCGCGGTCGAGAGGAAACAGCGGAAGTCGCCCTTCAGGCTCGGGCGCAGGTAAAGGACCTGTTCCACCGCGTCGTAACGGGCCCCGCTCAGGCCCTCCAGCAACGCATAGCTCGACATGGCGCGGGCGTACCAGTGGCCGCACTCGTATTCGTTGAACGGATTTCGCACGCGCCCGTCGTAGCGGTCGCGGCAGACGCGGACGATCTCCAAGCCCTCTTCCACCAGGCCCATCGCCATGAGGTGCGCCGCCGCCTGGTATTCGATGCCGGTCCAGACCTCGTTGGAATAGACGAACGGCAACGACAGCTCACCGCCCTTGGGCCAGGTGCACAAGAGCACCCCACCTTCGGCGCCGCAGGCATAACTGGGCCGCTGCGGGTTGGCATGAGCGCTCAGATCGCGCTTGAGGTTGTACTTGTGGACCGCGCGAAGGTGGCTGGTCACCTTTCTCGCATCGAGCACCTGCCCCACGCCACAAACGAGCGCCAGCCACGAACCCAGCACGCCATCCGTGAGGCAGCCCTTTCCGTATTGGTACTTGGGGCCTTCCTTCTGCATCAGCGCCATCGCTTCGGCGGAGTAACCGCCACCGAAACTCTTGACCTCGACGGGGTTCTTGGCGCGAAGATTCTTCCATTCGATTTTTTGAATGAAATACTCGCCATCGAACAGCTCCTCCTCGGTCCTCTTGGTCCCCTTGGCCAGCAGGTCGGAATACGAAGAGACGTCCACGCCCAGCGCTCGGCCCATATTCACCGCGGCCTGGAGCGCCCCGAGGTAGAAACTCGTGCACATGCCGTCCGGGCCCCAGAACTCGATGTCGTACGTGTTGTGGTGCGGCTCTTCGACCCAGCCTTTGCGATCGGGGTCCCACTCCTTGCTGCAGTAATCGAGGCTGGCCTTGACGCTTGGCCACAGCCGGCGCAGCCAGTCCGTGTCGCCGCTGATGCGCCAGTCGCGATGAACCTTCATGATGCCGCCGAATTGCCCGTCAGCCGCGGCGTGGAAGTCGTGGACGACGGGCCTGATCGGCAGGCTGCTGCGGAAAGACTGATGCCCGCGCTCATCCTGCGACGGGCCAAACTCGGTCTCGCGCAACGTGCGCTCCAGCGCCGGGAACAGGTGCGGAATCGCCTGGGCGTAGTTCCAGACGTGCGTGCAGGACCCGTGGCAGCAGCCGGAGTTGTCGCTGCAACCTTCCCAGTTCCAGAGCTTGCCATCCGCCTGTCGGAGCACGGTGGGAGACTTGAGGATGGTCAGATTGGCGGCAACCGCATCGATGACTTCCGGCGGCAAATTCGTATCGTAGAAACAGTCGCCAAAACGCTTGGAGTTCTGACGCAGCTCCGCGTAGCGATCGCGCCAGTACTCTGTGACCGCATTGATGTCAGCGAATTTCCCCGCGTACCACGGCCGATAGGGGCCTTGGACAATCTGCGAGCCCTCTTTGGCTTGCGGGTCCTGGCCAATACGGAGATTGGTCTGCCCCACGTACCACGCGAGTCTCAGCACGATCGTTTTGGACGCACCGGCCGCCAACGTAAATGGAACAAACAGCGTCGCGCCCGGCGAGTGCCCGCCTTCCGTCACCGGCGCGCGGTCATAGCATGCCCCGTCCGCGATGTCCTTCCACGCCATGGTCAGCCCGTCAAACCAGCCCCCGCGGAACCAGGCGTGGTTTACCTTGACGGCCGGATCATCGACGGTCGCCGTAAACGCGCCCTCTTCCCACGGCTTGTCCTTGCCGCCCGCGCCAAAGAGCACAAACCCCCCGGCCGCGGGCTTCACCGCCTGGGCGTTTTGCCCGACGGCCATGAAATTCCTCGTGCTGTACGAAAACACTGCCTCAATCGCCTCGCCGCTCTTGTTCGTGAACCGATATTCCATCGCCGCGACCGGGAGGCTGGAATTGTCACTGTCGTTGGGCTCGAATGGACTCCACCCAGTAACTTCGACCTCCAGCGGCATGTCGCGATCGGTCAGCGTCACGGCCGCAAAGGGAAACCGCACGCGAAACCGCGCCTCGCCGAATCGTGGGAGGCCGAACGATGATCCGCCTGCGCCATTTCCAGTCCCGGGCGAGCCAAACAGTTTCCACCCGGGCACCGGGCCTTCAAGCACCCGTGCCACGGCCTTTTTCCCTTTGACGGAAACGGCCGCGAACGTGCACGGCTCGTTGAAAACCTCCGGCTTGTTGCGCAGCGAGAAATGCGACAGCGCCCCGGTGCCCTCAAGGCAGATCATCCCTGCCCCGAGCCCGCCCAATGGGAATGCGATGCGACTGAGGCGCTCGCCGACGTACTCCCCGCTGTATCCGGGGCCCGCGCCCGACTTGCCTGCCCGCGGGGCTTTGCCGCTGACTGCATCCAGGACTTCTGCGGCGGCGGCGGCGCGCCCTTCGACGAACTTGGCCACGCCCACCGCGCCCACCGTCGCGACTGACAGCTCCAGAAACTCCCGTCGCGGCATTGACGACTGCTTCTTCTTGTTGCTACATGACATAATCCCATCCGTTCAGTTGTTAGCCCAAGTAGTTGCGGCTGAAGGAGGTTGCAGTCTACCCGGACCGGTTCACCCTCAGCAAGAGCACGCCGCTTCCGCCACCCCAGGCGGCTCAACCGCCAGCAGCAGGCGATGACGACGCTCGGTTGCTCTCAGTACGTGATCAGCTCGGCCAATGGGACATGGATCGACCGGGCGGAACTTGTGGCCTGCCTGCTCACCAAGTCGCCAAAAGCGACCCTCTGCATCGGAGGCTTCAGCAGCTTCGTTACCTCCACCGCTGCTCCAATTGTTACCGGGTGGAACGACCAAGTTCCCGGGCGGGATTCTCACCCGCTGAAGATCGACGCCTTTTCACGGCGTACGCGAAGGTTGGGCTAGAATTGAAAGTAGATTTTGACAAGTGGGCCGCCAATCGGGTAAGCTCTCCTCCCACTGAAGTCGGGTGGCACGTTGACAGTGGGTCCATATCTTCTCGCGGAGGTGAGAGCATGTTTGCCAGGGTCTTACGTCCATCAATGATCAGCGAACCCTCAAAAGTTCGATGTGGTTGCGCGGAGTCGATCCGGGGGGCAGCCATGCAGATCTTACCCTTGACGGCCCTGTTGCTTGTAAGTGTGTCCAACCTGCTTGCGGCGGACACACCGGCAACCGGAGACGATTTGTCGGCGGGCGAGTTCGCCATATGGCGAGAGGGCGACAATATCGCTCTCGGGGACTGGACCGTCACGCTTCATTTCGCTCCAGGACCTGTTTTCAGCTTCAACCTCCGCAACCCTGCCGTTCCTTATGACGTGGTGCTTCGAAGCAGCCCAGTGTCCGAAGATGGGATGGGGCGCGCATATTGGAACGCCGGCACCAACTGGAGCGGGTCAGGACAGTGGGGGACCGGCGGCGTCATCAATACGTACAAGTACTTCGATTCAGTGAAAAGCAAGTGGCTGACCTTTACGTATGATTGGAACGGATTTGTGGATCTGCTGATGAGCAGCGGGCCCAGTAACGGCACTTTCACAGTGCCACTACCTAGCGGTTTTAGCATCGGTCCGTTCACTGTCATTGGCTGCCAACTCAACCTAACCACCGCGTACGACGCGTATATCAACGACAATACCGTCGTCCTGCTCAACCAGAACGCGACGCTGACCTCCTTGACGGTCGGTGGGCCGGAATTCCCTCTCACGGGATTGGACTTCGACGGAGCAAGGACTCTAGTCGTCCAGAACACGCTGCACAATCGCGGGATCGTCGACTTATTCAGCCAAGGGGTGGTTAAGACCGGGGCGATCGCGAATTTCGGAACCCTCCGTAACTTCCGAGGCACCGTCGATGGCGACTTCATCAACCACGGACAGGTGGACCTAGCAACGAGCCTGACTACCAACGGGCTTTTTGTCACCACTGGATTGCTGAGCGTGAATGGTGTTCTGACCGTAGCAGGTAATCAGCCGGCAACGTTCGGCGGACAAGTCGTTCTTCATGATGCCGTCCTGCAGACACTCACTGGGTCGCGAATTTCGGCTTCCTCGCCCCTGATCCTGGGTACCGGGACACTGAGCATTACGCTCTCGGATGGGACGGTGAACATCGGCGGGGCGGGGATGCCTACGGCGTTGACACTAAGCGGGAGCGTAGGGCAATCCGGCTCGTACGTGATTTCCCATGGAGCACAGTGTTTGCTAAACCGGAGCAATTTGAGCAACGATGGGCAGATAGAGGTTGTGGGCGTGGGGAGTGTGCTGCGGACGACGGACAATGATTTTGGGGGCAACAACGATTGGGAGGCATCTGCGGGTTTGCTGGGGAAAGGGCGTGTGCTGGTGAAAGAAGGAGGGTTGCTGGAGTTGGCGGCGAACATTACAGATGCCCATCCCTCCCCGGTGGGGTGGGCGCAGGAGCATGTGCATGGTCGGGTGGAGAACAGCGTCGAGATCGACGCCGCATCGAAGTTGGTGAGCCGGGGGAGCGGCCACTGGAATGAGATCGTCGGCGCGGTGGTGAACTATGGCACGATCGATGTACAGCAGCGGCTGGATTTGCTGGGGCCCGTAAGCAGCAGCGGACGGGTAAGCATTGGGAATTGTCTGAACATAGCGGGAGGCCAGACGGCCGTGCTAGGGGGTGAGGTGACTTTGGCGGGCGGCTCGTTGCAGACGAGCAACGGGTCGGGGATTACGGCGACTTCGCCGATGGTGACAGGGACGGGAACGGTGGATGCGACGATCCAGGGCGGAATGATGAACGTGGGTGGGTCCGGGACGTCGCTGGTGTTGAAGGGGAAAGTGGAGGCGGGTGCTGGCTATCGGATTGTCGATGGAGCACAGTGTTTGCTAAACCGGAGCAATTTGAGCAACGATGGGCAGATAGAGGTTGTGGGCGTGGGGAGTGTGCTGCGGACGACGGACAATGATTTTGGGGGCAACAACGATTGG
>JAPLNB010000306.1 GCA_026693085.1 Planctomycetota bacterium
ACCCCAGCACCTTCGCCACACCTCCCGCCTGGACCGGCTCCGCCATCCGAATGGTTGCCACCACCGCCACCGATCCCAGCGGCGTCCAGTATTTCTTTGGCTGCACCGCCGGCCCCGGACATGACAGCGGCTGGCAGGATAGCCCCGAATATCTTGACTCTGTCTCCACCCCCGGCCAATACACCTACAAGGTCCAAACCCGGGATCAATCAGCCACACAGAACGCCAGCGGCTGGTCTGCTGCCGCATCGGCCACCGTGCCCAACGGCCCCCCAACCTTCAGCCTCAGCGCCCCGGCCTCCGGCTCAAGCTATGTGATAGGCAACACGGTAACCATCCAGTGGGCGGCGGAAAACGTCCCGTCCAACAGCACCATCAACCTCTGTGCCGATGCGGACGCCACCTACTACAACGGCAACGACAACTGGCTGACGGTGGACAACATCGTTCCCGCCAACGGCATTGGCTCGTACGACTGGGACACGACCAGCTACACGCCGGGAACCTACTGCCTGGGCGGGTACATGTACAGTCCGATCGGCAGCACCTTCACTACCAGCAGATCGTGGATCACACTGGTTCCTCCCTCGCCCACGACGGGGACAATCGAGGTGACAATCGAGCAAGCGCCGGGTCAGGCCGATCCGACGAACAGCTCGACGGTCAATTTCACGGTTGTGTTCAGCCAGGTGATGACTGGCTTTGCGACGGGAGATGTGACGCTGGCTGGCACCGCGGGCGCCACGACGGCTACGCTGACCGGCAGCGGGACGACGTACAACGTGGCCGTGAGCGGCATGACTAAGAGCGGCACGGTGATCGCCAGCGTGCCGGCAGGGGTCGCTTTCGATTCGGCTGGCAATCCGAATCCCGCCTCCACTTCGACGGATAACACCGTCACCGTCGACCGCGTGGCCCCGCAAGCATGGCTGACCGCCGCGACGGTTGCCGCTGCTCCGAAAAAGCCGCCCTACTACTTCAAGGTGACGTACAAAGACGACATGGCACTCATGGCCAGCACGGTCGGCGCCGGCGACATCGTGGTTTATCCGCCAAAGAGCGTGAAGAAGTACAAGCCGGTGGCGACGTGGTTGCCGTCGAAGAAGCCTTTCGGCAACACCAAGTCGATCGTGACCTACTACAGCATTCCCGCCCCCGGCGGGACGTGGGACAAGGCCGACAACGGGGTGTATTCGGTGGTGCTGGTCTACAAGCACATCTGCGACGTGGCCGGCAACGCGATGGCCCCCAAGAAGGCCGGCCTGACACTGGGCACATTCAAGGTACAGATTGGCGGCAAGAGTGCGAAAGTGGCCGAGGCAAAGGCCTCGGCATCACCCTTGTCGGCGGTGACGGCGCGTCCGGTGCAGAAGCAGGATCGTGATTCGCTCCTGGCAGCGCTGTTCTCGACGGAGCCGGTGCTGTGACGGTGGGAGGCCAAGTCATCATCGCCAAGGGAGAACTGAAGGTGAAGTGATGGCATGGTCGGCCGTGAGTCTGGGCGATTTATGACGGCTATGACGGACCGGTTCGTTCCGGGGGCTGCCGGGTGAGCTGTGGCGCGCGTGCCCAGCATGATTGATTCCCGTTTCTTGTTGCCGCGAGGCTGGCAGTCGGTATACTGACCTATGCGACTTTAAGACTCCCGTCGGATCGAGCCGGGAGTGTGGGTAGTGTTTGGCGTGAATCTTGCCGCGGAAGGCCTGTTGCATCTGGGCGGATCGCCATTCGATTGTGGGCAGGTTCTGCGACTCGATCGGTGTTCGGTGGATCTACTTTGTGGGGCCAGTGAGGAGGAGAGCGGTGTTTTCATTTAAGCAGGGCGCGCGTTCGCGTATTCGCAGGGCTGTCATCGAGGCCGCCGGAGCGGCGTTGGTGGAATCGCTGGAGCGGCGATTGCTGCTGGCCGAGACGCATTATCTGGTCAACAGCGAGCTGGACGTGATCGCCGTTGACGGCGTGATCACGCTGCGCGAAGCGATTTATGCCGCCAACAGCGACTCGCCGGTCGGCGATGCTCCGGCGGGCAACGGCGCGGATTTCATCGAGTTCGACCCCTCTCTGGCGGGTAAGACCATCGTGCTCAACGGCAATGAGCTGGTGGTTGCCAAGGACCTGACGATCATCGGCCTCGGCGCCGACAAACTGACCATCGACGCCAACAATTTCACTCGGCATTTCGAGGTCAATCCGGGTGCGACGCTGACGATGTCGGCGTTGAAGCTGTACAACGGCAACGCCGGCGAAGGCGACCACGGCGGATCGATCTATGCCGATGGGTCATTGGTGCTGACGGACTGTGTTTTCACGCAGAACCGCGCCGGCAAGCAGGGCGGAGCGATTTATGCCACGTCCACGAGCGTCTCGATTGCCATGACCGACTGCATTGTGACCCAGAGCACGGCGGTTGGAGCCGGCGGCGGCATGTACCAGGCGGCCGGGTCGCTGACGCTCGATCACTGTATCTTCAGCCTGAACACCGCTCTGGACGGCGGCGGGGTCGAAACCGCTGCCGTTGCGCAGATCAGCGACTGCCGCTTTGACCACAACACGGCAACAGGCGCCGGGGGCGGCGGAATCGTCGTCTATGGCCCGGCGACGATCACGGACAGCGATTTCACCTTCAACCAGAGCCCAACATATGGCGGCGGGATCTTCTCGTCGGGCGAGCTGGCGCTGAGGGGCGGCAGCATCAACGACAACTCCGCCGGGCGCGGCGGCGGGCTCCATGTTCAGTCATCCGTTCTGGCTGACATCCAGAACGTCCGTTTTGAACGGAACCAGTGCACGATCGACGGCGCGGCGATGTTCGTGGACTGGTGGCGGATGGTGCGGATGGACAATTGTGTGTTCAAAAACAATCAGGCCGAGAGCAGCGGTGGAGCGATGTGGGCACAGCCCAGCTTGGTTGAAATCAGCAACTCCAGCTTCGATGGCAACGTGGCAAGGACGTGGTGCGGCGGTGCGCTGATCAACGGGGGAGGGACGATGACCGTGAGCGACTCAAGTTTCAAGTCCAACACCGCCGCATATGTCGGAGGGGGCATTCATTCATGGGGGCGGCTGAGCGTTCTTGGTTCCAGCTTCTCAGCCAATTCCGCGGACTACGGAGGCGCGATCAACCACCAGGATTGGCCTCTGATGATCAACCGGAGCGACTTCGCGGGGAATACGGCGAGAGTCAACGGCGGGGTCGTGAACACCAGTGGCGACAATACGATCATGCACAGCACATTCGAGGGCAACAGCGCGAAGAATGTGGGCGGCGCGATTGCTCTATCTGCTGACAACCGTACGACGAAACTGATCGACTGCCTGATTGAGCAGAATTCGGCAACCAGCGCGGGGGGCGGAATCTACTCCGATCAACGTCGCGCGGAGATCACGGCTACGAGAATCCTGGACAACACGGCGAACACCGGCGCGGGAATCTACGCGGTGCTGGGAATGCTGGCCATGACCGGGAGCCTTGTGGCCGGCAATGTGGCCAATGGGCTGGGCGGCGGCATTTGTGCCACGTCGGACGCGGAAGTGAGCATCGCCAATACGACCATTTCCGACAATCGTGCTGGCATACGAGGGGGCGGCCTCTATCTGGGGGTTGTGCATAACACCGCCAGCATCGTGAATGCGACCATCGCGGCCAACCGTGCCGGCACCGATAGCTTCCCTAACCCAATGGGCGGCGGAATCTTCATTTCCAACAACAGCAGCATCCTGCTCCAGAACACCATTGTCGCCGGTAATCTCAAAGGCACCGGCACGACACCGTCCGACGTATTCGGCACGCTGCTGGCCGATTCACAACACAGCCTCATCGGCGACTCCGCCAGTGCGGGCGGCCTGAGCAATGGAGTCAACGGCAACCTGGTCGGGGTGGAAGCGAAATTGGGCCCGCTCCAGAACAACGGCGGACTGAGCGATACGCGAGCGCTCCTGCCCGGCAGCCCCGCGATTGATGCCGGCGACAATGCGCTGGCGCTGGCACCCGATGGCGAGCCGCTCTGGTACGATCAGCGCGACAAAGGTTTTGACCGCCTGATCGGGCTGCATGTGGACATGGGGGCTTTTGAATACAAGCAGCCCGGCGGAGAGCTGCATGGCCGCAAGTGGTTCGACCTCAATCACGATGGCCAGCCCGACGAATCATGGGGCGCGTCGATTGTGGTGAACGGGGGATTTGAGCAGTACAACCCGGCCGGTCCCTACAATTATCGCATTCTGAATCCGGGTTCACTCGAGCTGTACGGTTGGCAGGTGATCCAACCGGTTGCTGAGGTCAGCAACGCCTGGGGCAACCCCGCTGAAGGCGCCCATTTCGTCGCGATGAACATCTCTGACGTCGGTGCCATTGCGCAGACCCTGGTCACGGAACCGGGACGCCGATATCGAGTGCAGTTCTCGCTGGCCGGCGACATCACCACCATCAGCGGCGTCAAGACGTTACGGGTTTCGGCTGCAGGTACGCAGGAAGAGTACACGTTCGACACCACCGGCCATGATCTCAGAAACATGGGATGGGAGACCAAGACCTGGGAATTCAAGGCCCAGGACACGCTTACCCAACTGAAGTTTGAAAGCCTCGTACCCAACAGCATCGCCGGACCGGCGATCGACAATGTGGTCGTGCTGCCTTATGCCCGCGATGACGTGCGCATCTACATCGACCAGAACGCCAACGGCACATTCGACGCGGACGAACCCCTGACGTTCCTCCGGCAGGATGATCCGAACACGCCCGATGTTGACGAGACGGGCACATACCGCTTTACGGGACTGCCGGATGGCCAATACGTCGTGCACGAGCTGGCGGCGGTCAATCTGAAGCAGATCGTGCCCACCTCGCCGTCGGCGTATCAGGTCACGATTAACAACGCGAACATCATCACCGACTTGGACTTTGGCAATCAGGTAGACGGCCGGATCAGCGGGACCAAGTTCATCGATCTGAATGGCAATGGCGTCCGCGACCGCAACCCCTTCTCGGCCAGTCCCCCCACGATTTTGATGGTGCTCGATATCTCGAATACGACCTGGAACTACGCCGGTTATGCCGTCCCAAACATGAACGGCGACGGCTACGCGAACCGCGTGATTGACGCGGAGCTGTTTACCATGCTGGCCCTGCGCAAGGAACTGGAGGTCCTGGGTTGGGGCGCGACGGCCAAGGTCGGCATCATTGTTTTTGCCAACGACGCCGCAAACCTGGACATGGACCCCGTTACCCCCGGCGTCCAATTGTTCACCTCGCCGGCCGCAGATGCTGATGGCAATAACGTGCCCGATGTCGAGCAGGTGTTGCGCTCGATCCGAATCGCGCAAGCCGGCACCTACGCGGGCAACACAGACTACCGCGATCCCCTGGCCCAGGCGATCACAACGCTCAGCTCCGGCCAGGTTGCGGCAGACCAGACGACGCTGTTCTTCTGCTCCGATGGCTTGGCGGACAACCCCTGGTCATTCGCCGACCAGGTGGCGCAGTTGCAGACGATGGGCGTGCGTCGGTTTGGATTGACCTTCGGCTGGAACGACTATTTCGATCTAACTGAGCCGAGGAAAATCGACCCGTTTGCGGCGTACTTCCCCAGCCTTGAGGCCATTTCCAAGATGATCGACTTGCCCAGTGCGCTGGGGATCGGCAACGGCGAATTCCTCGAGCTCGGCATGCCCGGCGTTACCATCTACCTCGACGCCAACAACAACGGTGTGCTCGACCCTGGCGAGACTTCCACCGTCACGCGCCAGGGCGATCCGGCCACGCCAAATGTAACCGAAACCGGATGGTACTCGTTCGATGGCCTGCCCATTGCCGAGTACGTGGTTCGCGAGGTGGTTCCGGAGGGCTATGCGCAGACGGCCCCGCACGACCCCGATTATTACCTGGTCGATCTCAGGACAGGCGCGACGGCCGACGGGCGGGATTTCGGGAACCGCGCTCTGCCCGGCTGCATCCGTGGCCGAAAGTGCATCGACACCGACCGCGATGGCATTCTCGAGCCTGGCGAGCCTGGACAGGCGGGCGTGACCTTCTACCTGGATCTGGACCACGACGGCCAGCAGGACTCGTTTGAGCCCACGGCCGTCAGCGATGCCGCCGGCGAGTTCCAGTTCACCGGCGTGACGCCCGGCGAGTGCGTCGTGCGGGAAGTGACTCCGCCAGGCTTCCAGCAGAACCTCCCCGCGGCCCAAGGCGGGATTACTGTGACGATTGGCCCCGGCCAGACCGTGGCCGACCTGTTGTTCCTCAACTGGGACCTGCGCGGGTGCCTGAAGGGGTCCAAGTGGATCGACCTCGACGGCAACGGCAATCGCGACGCCGGCGAGCTTGGCCAGGCCGGCGTGCGAGTTTACCTCGACATCAACAAGAACGGCGTCTTCGACCCCAGCGAACCATCCACGTTCACCTCGGCGGATGATCCGGCCACGCTTGACGTTGACGAGACCGGCCTGTGGACGCTGCCGAACGTCGTGCCCGGCTCGTATATCCTCCGCGAGGTTTCTCCGGCGAAATTCGCGCCCTCATTCCCGGTCGGCGGAGCGTACAACATCGATGTCGCGCCGCTTGCCGTGATCGAGGAGCTGGTGTTCGGCAATGCGCCGCTTCCGTCCACGATCATTGGCTTTAAATACAACGACCTGAACCGCAACTGTCGGCGGGACCGCAATCGACTGCGTGGGGATAAGCCGTTGCTCGTTTTCGCCGTCGATGTCTCGGACAGCACGAAGAACCAATTCGACGGGGATGCGCCGGGAGATATGAACGGCGACGGCGAGGCCGACACGATTCTCGACGGCGAGATCGCCGCACTCATTGCCGTCAACCAGGCGCTGATCGACTGCGGCTTTGCAGGGAAAGTCCAGGTGGCGATCGTAGCGTTCGGCGACAAGGCCTGGCAGATCGACATGGACAGCACGGCGTCCGAAATGCAGCTTGGCACGTTGCCTTCCACCGATGCCGACGGGAATGGCCAGTCTGATGTGGCCGACGCGCTTCGCGGCCTACGCCGTCGTAGCGATGCCCTGCGGACCGATTATGCCGTCGCGCTGACGATGGTCCAGAAGACCATTACGGACCTGGGCGTCCCTGGCAGCAGCGCCAATGTGCTCTTTGTCTCGGATGGCGAGCCCAACAATCCCAACGATTATGGCGACGAAGTCGCTACCCTTCGCGGCATGGAGGTCACACTTAGCGCCTTTGGGTCTGGGCGAACGGCCGTACTCTATACCCTGAAAACCATCGATCCCGAAGCGGTCAACTTCACCAGCCCTTCGGACCTTGTCGCGAAGTTCCCATTTGATCCCGGCACAAGCGGACCAGGCTCTGGCACCTCGGCCACCAGCACGGACGGCCTCTGGCTCGAACCCGGCGTCCCCGGCGTGCAGTTCTACATTGACTCGAACAACAACAGCCAGCTCGACTGGTCTGATCTGGATCACGACAGCATGTGGGATGACGGCGAAGGTGAACGATGGACGCTCTCGCAGACCGACGATCCGGCAACGGCTCTCGACGAAACCGGGCGGTTCGTGTTCGACGGCCTGAAGGCCGGCAACTACATCATCCGCGAGGTCGTCCCGGAGGGCTGGACCGCGATGCCACTGAAGCCGATTCTGTCGGACGATTCACTGGTCAGCTATCTGCCATTCAGCGGCAACACCGCTGACCAGATCAGCGGGGTTGTCGCCAAGAACTACGGCGCCGATGCAGTCGCCGACCGCTTCACTCAGGCTAATTCGTCCTACTTCTTCGATGGATTTGCGTTCATGCGGGCGATGCTGCCCGACCTGCCGTTGGGCAGCGCCCCCCGCGCGCTGTCGATCTGGGTGCGATCGGCCGATGGGAAAATGAACGGCTACGCCGAGCACATTGTCGACTGGGGCAAAGCCGATACGCGTCAGGCCTTCGGCGTGGACGTTTACTGGGGCGGAATTTGGGGTGGGTACATGCACGGCGCCGATGTCTACAGCGGCGTCCCCATTGACACGGCCTGGCACAACCTGGTCCTCACCTACGACGGGACCACCGCTAGAATCTTCGTCGATGGCCAGGAAAAGAACTCCGGCACCTGGCCGATCGATACCCCCGCCGGTCCCCTGCTCCTCGGCACGAAACCAGGCTTTGACGCGGCAGCTACCTTTGACGGCACCATCGACGACATCCGCATCTATGACCGTCCCCTGTCCGGCTCCGAGGTCAGCAGCCTCTACACCTGGGAGCTGACGCGGGCCGTGGTTGATCCGGGCGGATACCTCGTCCAGGTCACCGGCGGCGACCGCATCGAGGACGTCAGCTTTGGCGACATCTTCACGCCGCAATCCGTTGTCCTCACCGGCACTCCCGGTGACGATTCGTTCGTCGTCCAGCTCGACCCCGCCGGCTCGACCGTCCAGGCGTGGGTCAATACCGACACCTCGCTCACTCCAACGCGCCTGTGGCAGGCCGGCTCCGTCCCCTCGCTGCAGATCACCGGCCTGGCTGGCAACGACACGCTCACCCTCGACATTCCCAAAGGCAGCCAGTTGCCCGCTGCGTTCAGCTTCGACGGCGCCGGCGGCGCCAACACCTTCCGCTTGCTCGTAACCCGACCCAGCGATGCGATATCGATCAGCGATACCCAGGTCAGCATCGGTGGCCATCCGATTGCCTATGCTTCCGCGCAAATCCAGTTGGATGGGCAGGCCATCACGCTCGATTCGCTGTCCCTCAGCGAACATGCCACGGTCTCCGTCCGTACGGGGGGCAATCGGGTCGTGACTGCCGGCCAACTCCAGATCGGAGCCGGCTGCAAGCTCGATCTGACCAACAACCGGCTCATCGTCACGTCCGCGGATCTGAATGCCGTTTCCGATCTGATCCGGTCCGCCCGCACCGGCGGCACATGGCAGGGCCTGGGCATTACCAGCTCGACTGCCAAGGCGGACAAGACCGGCAAGACCGGCCTGGGCCTCCGCCTCGACTCACAGAACCGGGTATTCGTCAAATACACCTGGAACGGCGATGCGAACTTGGATGGGGTCGTCAACGCCGACGACTACTTCCAAATCGACAGCGGGTTCATCAGCCCGAAGGGTGGGTACTACAACGGCGACTTCAACTATGACGATATGGTGAACGCGGACGATTACTTCCTCATCGACTCGGCTTTCATTGGCCAGAGCGGGCCATTGGCGGCATCGAAGCCTGAGTTGGTGGTTTCGGCAGATGTGGTAGTCCAACAGAAAGCCAGAAAGGCTGAGCCGGACGGCATCCTGAGCCAGTTGTTCTCGACGGAGCCGGTGCTGTAGTCCTGTGGCAGGTGTTGGAGTCGTTACTCTGCGGATGGCACTATTCAGACTCGTCGACGATGAGCAGGTCTTTCTTGCGGATGTGGGTTCCAGACGCATCACCTGGCGTTGCTCCCGGGCCTCCAGGTACGTGTTGACCCGGTGCGACGCGGTGAAGAACTTCACCCGCCGACCACGGCGGCAGGCTTCCCGGCCGAGCGCAATGGCCAGATGACTTTTCCCCATGCCCCACGCGAAGGCGCCGAGGGTTTGCGTTTGGCCAGATCGCAGGGTTTAACCGCAGGGGTTCGGCCTGAACGGGATGCGCAACTGTAATACAAAGGTCCATCTACATGAGGTTGGGCTGGGAGTTACAGGCGTAGTTGTCGGAGGTGCTGGTCGCAAAAAAAGGCCCACGGACAGAAGTCCGTGGGCCGGAGTGGAAGTCCGGAGTGGGATTGACTTAGATCATGGCGCTGCGGCGGGGGCTCGCCGCTGTCCGGCCTGCATGGCGGCCTGGATGCCCATGGAGACCATGTTCTCGATCAACGTTGCGGGCAGGTTGGCGTCAATCCGCAGGGCGGTGCCTTCGGTGCCGACGGAGACGCCGATGGGCGGGAGGTCGGTGGGCACCTTGAGCGGAGCGGCCTGACCCATCTGGGCGGCGATCTCGAAGGCCACGGTAAGGATGTTGTCCAGCGCGATGTAGGCCACCGCGATGCGCTTCTTGGGCAACTGTTCGGAAGCCGCCTTGACGGCATCGGAAGCGGCCAGTTGGGCCTGGGCCTGTTTGGTCGAGGCGACGGCGGCCTGCAACTGTGCCTCGTCAATGTTGATGCCGGAGACGATGGTCTTGTCGTTCAATGCGCCGACATAGCTCGTGACGCTCTCGCCGTAGAAAACCTTGAGGACTTGGCCGACTACGGCAGCCTGGGGCGACTTGGGATCGACGGTGAAGGCCAGGTCATACTTGTCCATAGCCACGCCATCGATGGTCTTGGCGGCGGTCTGCGACGTCACTTTCAAATCGACGCCCTGGTTGCCGGTGGCCTTCATGAATGCCGCCTGGCCGTCCATGTACTTCTTCTGCGATTCGAGAATGGCCTTGGCGTCGCCGGTCATGACGAACACGCCATGGATCACACCCGCGGTCAGCCCCGCGCCTTGCGGCGGAGCGATCATTCCGAACTCGCCGGACTTGACCGAGGTGAGCATTTTCTCCATGGCAGCCATGGCATCGTCGACGGCCTTGGCATCGGCGGGAGCCAGCGTGGCAGCCTTGATGGGCTTATCGTAGACGGCTTTCACGAACTCCCACATACCCTTGCCGTCCTGGACCCATCCGCCGAACAGCAGGTACTTCTCCTTGGGCAGCGACGTGATGAGGTTCGCGTCGGTGTTGGGAACCGCAGCCAGGGCCTTGCCCATGGAGCTGTCGGCCATGAAGTCGACCGAAAGCGTGTAAGCGATGCCGCCGGTGGCGAGGTTGACGCTGAGGGCGGCGGACTGGGACTGGGTGAGGAACGCTTCGACGCCGTCAAAGATCTGGACGGCCATGGCGCGTTGGAAGGCCTCTTGTCCGGGCGGCTGGCCGGGCTGGCCCATGGGCATGTTGCCGATCATGGCCTTGATCTGCTGGAACTGCGGCAGAATCATTTCGCGAACGACCTTCATGTTGACGTAGACGGTCAGATCCTTTTCCGCGAACTGTTTCTCGACGATGCTGCCGACCTTCAGGCCGCTTGGCTGCTCGAGGAGCAGGTCTTTCCACGGGGAGACGGCGGCGTACTTGCCCCACTGTTCGCTGTAGACGGGCTCGCCATCGGGCTGAATGCTGAAGGTGTCGGCGTCGCCTTCCTTTTTGACGTTTGCGAAGTTGCCGAGGAACGCCTTGTAGTCGCTGACGGGGATCAGCGCCAAAGCCCTGGGCTCTCGCTCGCCAGCGGGCGGTCGGAAGATGACGACGGCGGCTTCGCCGGTGAAATCGACGCCGGCCTTGAGGTTCAACTTCTCTTTGAGCAACGTCAAAGGATCGCCGAAGCCGACATTCAGGTTCGCCAGGCCCATTTTCTTGGCCATGGTGGCGGCCTTGTCGCTGACGGCCTGCGCGTTGTTCATTTTGATGACCGCCAGAGCGTCATCGCGGACGTGCTTGAGGACCTGCGCCTGGGCAAGCCCGCTCGACACCGCCAGAAACGCCGCCAGTAAAAAGGCGGCACCCAACCGACGAAGCATTTTCATGATGTTCACCTCATAATACTGTGCTAGACCCCGTTCTAATCACCCGCTGCACCGCCTTCCCGGAGAGGCAGCATTCTATCATAACAGCAACCGCAACGACAGTCCTTGAGAAGTTCAGAAGGTTCCCGCCCGGACTGCGGTACGGACCGTCCGTGCCTTGGCGAGCTTACCCTGAACGTTTGTCGGCAGAATAAGCAAAGTATTGGGCAAGAAACTCATTCAAATCTCCAAAATCGGGCATCCACCCACGCGACAGAGGTTTTGGGACTGACCCATCTGCATTATTGTCCAGGCGCCGGTGCAGCCGGCGGACGAGCGGCACCACCCTGCATCATCTGCATGACCTGGAAACCTGTGGATATCAGTTGCCCCATCAGATCGGCGGAGACATGCATATCCGCCCGCAAGGCAGCGCCTTCGGTCGATAGGGACAATCCAATCGGTTGCATGTCCGGGGGCAGCTTGAGCGGCATAGCCATCCCCATCTGCTCGGCGTACTTGAGGCCGGCCATCACAATGTTGTCCACGGCCACATACATGACCGCGACCTTGTTCTTGGGCAGTTGTTCTGAGACGGCGTTGACGTTGGCGAGTTGGCCGAGGGTATCTTCGGCCTTCTTGGCTGACGCGACGACGCCGGTCAGGAATTCGTCGTCGCCGGTGAGGCTGACAAACGTCTGGTCGCTGACCGGCCCCAGCAGCGAGCTGGCGCCCTCAGGCCCAAAGACGGACGCTGCAATCTGGGCCGCCTGAGCGCCCATTGGCGTGTTCTGATCGAACTTGATCTGCATGGTTATCTGATCGAGGTTTACGCCGTCAACGGTCTTGGCGTCGGGCTTGATCTCGGCCTGGATGGTCATGCCTTGGCCTTGCGAGACCAGTTTCATGAGGTCGATTGCTCCCTGGTAGAGTTCGCGCACACCGGCCTGGACTTTTTTGGAGTCGCCGCCGATGAGGGTCACCTGCTGGACTGCGGGGGGGCCTTTGGCATCGGCAGCGGGAGCGGCCCAGCCGACGGTGATCTTGTTGGTCCCCTCGAGGATGCTCTTCGCGGCCGTCATAATCTTCACGGCGCTGGCGACCTCATCAACGCCCTCGAGCGCTTTCTGGACCGGCCCCACCACGTCGTCGAAGACCTTGGCGCTGACGGCGGGGTCGAACTGCGCGCCGCCATACGCGAGATACTTCCGCGCAGGCAGTCCCGCGAGCAAAGTCGCATCGGGGCTGCTCTTGATGCTGGCGATGGTCTGCCCGAGGCTTGCCGCCGGGTCAAACTCGGCCATGGCGCTGAAGTTGATCCCCTTTTCGCTGAGGGACAGGCCAATCGTCGCTGCCTGGCCTTGTTTGAGGACGGTTTCGGCGAAGGTGAAGATCTGGGCCGTCGTCGCCTTGCTGGCCGGCAGGAGGTTCGGCGGGACGCCGATCTCGGCCTGCTTCATGACCTGTTCCTTATTCGCCAGCAGTTCGGGCAGGAGCTTGGCGGCGATTGCTTTGACATTGACAAACACGACAACGTCATTGCTCTGAAGCTGTGCCGCTGCCGCGCCGGCGACTTTGATGCCGGCGGCGGGTTTCTGGGCGACCAGCGACTTCCAGGGGGTGATGACGGCGTAGCTGCCCCAGTTCACCGCGTAGATCGGGTCCGCATCGGCCGGCATGTTGAACGTCGTCAACTCGCCTTCGGTCTTCAGGTTCGTGAGGTTCTTCAAGAACGCGGCATAATCGCTGACGGGCACGAACACGATGAACCGGGGGTCGGTTTCCCCTTCGCCGGGCAGGAGCATCGCAACCGCGACCTCGCCCTTGGTATCAATGCCGTCCTTGAGATTAAACTGCTGCTTCAGCGCCCCGATCGGGTCGGCCAACTGGGGAACGAAATTCGCGACGCCCAGCTTCTGGCCCAGCGCCGTCACTTTTGCACCGATGGCATCGGGGTTATTGAACTTCAGGACTGCCAAAGCTTCGGCCGGGATTTGCTCCATGACCTGCGCCTGAGCCCAGCCGGCGAGGCTGAGCATCAAAGCAAACAGAAAGACTCCAAATCCGACTCGACGTTGCGCATTCATGGGGCGTTCCTTTCTTGCCTTCACCCGGACCTTCGCGAAGCCTCTGTGGCTCCGCAACCCGATGCAGTATCGTACCCAAGCCGCCGACGCCTTCAAACTGCTATTGGGATAGAAAACCACAACGTCTTTATAGCCTCGCCAGGCGTATATACGCAGCCGGCCCTGAATTGGTTACAGCGGCCCCCAAACGCAAAGCCCGCGCGGATTGGCTTCCGCGCGGGCTTGGCCTGCCCGTCACTCGTTATTCAACGTCACTTTTCCTGGACCGTGGTGTCATACTTCACCCCGTCCGGCACGGGGACGGCGACGGGCACGGTCACGCCGTGATCGCCGCTGGTGCGTGTCAGCGAATCCACGGCCACAAAGGCGGTATAAGGGGACATCAATCCATACTCCAAAGCGATTTGCTTGATCCGGCCGGTCCAATCGCCGTCCTGGTCCCAGGTAGAACGGTCGGCCAGGTCGGCGATCTTATTGCGTGCCCAGATGGCGGGCAGGGCGCCGTTGGCGGCGGTCGCGTCGGTGTTCGCCGGGCGAACGAGCGTCTCGCGCACCTGCCCCCCCACCACTCCCCGCACTCGGATGGTCGCATCGGCATTCCCATCGAATCGTCCGGTGAGGATGACCGGTCGGCCGACAAAGAGGTCGGGGACGCGCTGCGGATAGACCTCTTTCACATCCATCCCGCCCCAGTCGATGGCGATGTCGGTCATGGCTGGGTGGCTGATCCGATCGAAGAACATCCGCATGACATCGTCCGGGTTTTCGGTTAGCGGCAGAAACGCGACTGCGCCGCTGCCCATCTTGGCCATGTGGTCGAGCAGATATCGGTTTGGCCCCGAGCCGACGCCGAAGCTGAAGATGCGGGATGGGCCGAGCCATTTGTGGATGCCGCCGAGGATTTCGCGTTCGTTGCCGATGTAGCCATCGGTCATGAATGATACGAAGCGGAGGCGATTCTCATCGTGGGGGAAATCGAGGGACTGGCGGATGCCCTCCATCATCATTGTGCCGCCGCCGCCGTTCTGGCGATCAACGAAGCTGAGCGCCTCGTTCACGCTTCCGCGAGTGACGGGCTTGGGGCCGCTGAAGAGCTTGTGGGCGTCGTTGGCGAAGGTGATGACTTGGAAGGTATCGCGTTCGTCCATGTTGGAGAGCGCCCAGCGCATGGCGGCCTTGGCCTGCTCGATCGGCCGGCCGTTCATGCTTCCCGAGACGTCCATCGTGAAGACCATCTCCAAGGGTTTGCGTTTCAATTCGGTCAGTTCCTTCGGCGGCACGAGCATGAGCGTGAAATAGCCCCCCTTCTGATCCCGATGGGTCATCACGGCGGACTTGGCCACGCGGCCGGCCACCTGATATTTCAGGACGAAATCCTTATTGGGAATCCGATCGCCGTCCGCGAGAACCACTTTTGCCCGCGCGCCTTCGATTTTTTCGAGCCGGACATCATGGCTGCGGCAGATGACGCTCTCGATGCTCACGCCGGCATCAATCTCCACATTCACCGCAATATCATGGCCGTTCCGCTCGGTGGGTTTGAGATACTGGACCTCGGTTTTCTGCTTCGAGATCCCCTGCGCCCCCCTCGCCACGGCGCCGACGCCATCGGTCGATCCTGGTGGGTTGAACCGCGGACCAACCACCATCGGGAACACCCACTCATACCAGCCATCGACGTACGCCAAGGTGTGGTAATAGCGGATGTTGATGTCGATTCGCTTGCCCGGCTCGATATTGGCCACGGACTGAGTGAAAATGTTCGGCCGCTCCTGTGTGAGCAAGGACGCGACATAGCCTTGGGCCTTGGCCTCGCGGTAGATCTTCTCGGCCTCTTCGCGTTCGCGGATGATGCCGCGGATTCTGCGATCGCCGATGGTCATGACAAACTCATTGACTGCGGCATTGTGCGGCAGGGGGAAGACGTAGACCGCCTCGATCTTGACCCCGAACGGATTCTCATACTTCTGCGTGACATCAACGGTGGCGATATAGCCGGCGATGGCCGCCTTCACGTCGGTGTGCTTCAGCGGCACCGGTACGGGCTTGTCCTCTCCCGGCACCTTCGCCATCAATGCGCCACTTTCCGGCACATCCTCGCTTCTCTGCGCCACCTGCGGCTGCGAAGCCCTCTCGATCACCCACAACTCCTCATCCCGCGACAACGCCGTCCCCGCGGGCAACTCAATCCCGCTGCGCGCATTCGCCCCCGGCGACGTCGAAGGCGTCGAAAACGCCGGATAGCTCCCCTGCAACGTCTGCAACTGACTCGCCAGCGGATCCTTCTCCAGCTTCATCGCGTTGTAGTGTTCCACCTGTCCGCATCCGCTGAACGCGAGCACCATCGCCAGTCCCAGCGTCAATACCACAATCGCACACAGCACGATCTTTTTCATTGTCCTTCTCCTTCCGCAACCATTACCTTCGCCGCGATGGGCTTCCCTGCCTTCGCGGCCGCCACCACCAGTTTCACTTCATATTCCGGCTTCGCATCGCCCCCCACTCGCACATGCACCCTCGCCACCCGCGTTTTTCCCGTCGGCAGCGCCTCATCCTCCAGGCTATACGCCCCCAGGATCACTCGGCCGCCCATCATGGCTGCGGGGTCGTAGAAGGGCGGCTCCTTGTACGCCGCATGCCCGCCGCTCTCGATGCCGACGATCTTCACATCGCCGGCGACCGCCTTCATCTCCACCTGCCACACCGCCAACCCATCCCCCCCCGAATCCACAAACACATCCACCACGCCGAACCGCACGCGATCAGAAACCGGGACGGGGACGGTTTTTTCTTCTCCCGCGTCCGCGCCCTGAACCCTGAACCCTGAACCCCCAATCCCCATCAACAGAACTGCCACAACCAGCCAGCACCACCTCATTGCACCGACCCTCCTTCCAGTTTGACCGCCACTGCCGCAATGGCCTTCGCATCGCGTTCATCCACCACGCCATCGCGGTTCAGATCCCACTCCTGGGTGAGTTTCTCGCCGAGTTTCACTCGCCGGGCCAGCAGATACGCATCGAGCATCGTCTGCCGTGGCTCTTGCTTGGACACACCGGCGAACGACCGCACCGCCGGCGCCACGTGCCTCTCCTGCTGCTGCACCACTCCCACGCGCACCGCCACCGCGACCATTGCCGCCGCCGCCACGCCAATTCCCCACTTGGACGCGATGCGCCAGTTGCTCCTGGCCCGAATGCCCATCATCCTTGCCCGCCCTGTGGACAGAATCGCTCGATCGATGCTGGCCGGCACGGGTAGGTTCTGCCCGTATGCCGCCTGGAGCCTTTCCACCAGGCGTGGCGGCGATTGTTCCTCGAATTGTTCTTGCCGGTCACTCATAACATCCTTCTCTCTTCTTCAGTGCCGCCCGGGCCGCCAAGGTTCATCTGAAAAAAACTCGCCTGTACGCGGATCGTTTCTCAGTGTTTCCAATGCGTTGTGCAGCCGCGACTTAACCGTCCCGAGCGGGATTGAAAGCGCGTCTGCGATCTCCTCCAAGCTCATGCCATCGACGAATCTCATCAAGACGGTTTCCCTCTGGCCGTCAGCGAGCGTGGCGAGCACCGTGGCCAGTTCGGCGCGAGCGTGGTCATAATCGACATGCCCGTCCGCGGCCAGCGTATCCAGAGCCGCGTTGTCGCCGAGGAACCGGCCGCGTTTTTTCCGCTGTGCGATCGAGAGGTTTCTGACAACGGGGTAGAAAAATGTCGTCAATTTGGCCGTCAGCACAAAGCCCGGAAACTTGCGTGTGAAGTAAGCAAAGGTCTCCTGGAGCACATCCAGCGCATCGTCATCATTGCCAGTGAACCGCCGAGCCAGCCGGACGATCCAATCGCGATATCGCCAATAGACGGCGTCGAAGGCCTGATCGTCGCCGGCGTTGATGGCCTTCACCAACTGCTGATCGTCTCTGGGGTCGGTGGTTGACATGGGAGCTTGGTCATTCCTTGGTCATTCACCCCGGGCTGCTTCCCTCCGTCACTCTAATCTCTAAAATTCGTTTCGCCATGGCCAAGCCGCGGAACGATCTCATTGACCGCCTCCAATACCTCGCTCTGCGAGTGGTCTCCATGCTTCTGCATTGCTGGCCCGTCGATGCCAACCTCCGTACGGCGCGGCTGCTGGGCGATCTGATGTACAGGTTCGACCGCAAACACCGCAACCGCGCCCTGACCAACCTCCGCCGCTCTTTCCCCGACCTGCCCCAAAAGCAGATTGAGCTGCTCGCACGTCGGTCGATGCAGACGCTGTTCATGTTTTTCGTCGAGATCCTTTTCACCACCCGCTTGATCCACATCGACACCTGGCGGCGATATGTCGTGCTCGACAACTTCCGCGAAGTTCTCGACCTGCTCGTCCGCAAGCAGTCGCCGGTTCTGCTGCTCACCGGGCACTACGGCAACTTTGAAATCTCCAACTATGTCCTGGGCACCCTGGGCTTTGAAACGACCGCCATCGGCCGGCCGCTCGATAATCCATATGTTAACGACTGGGTCATGGGGGTGCGGCAGCGGCAAGGGTCCAAGATCATCAACAAGAAGGGCGCGACGGACGAAGTAACGTCGGTCCTCGAACAGAACGGGGTGGTCGGGTTCGTCGCCGACCAAAACGCCGGCTCAAAGGGCCTTTTTGTCGATTTCTTCGGCCGAAAAGCTTCCACCTACAAATCCATCGCGCTGTTGGCGATGGAATACCACGCCCCAATTGCGGTTGGCTATGCGCGCCGACTCAACGACCGATTCCGCTTCCATGTCGCCGCCCATGACATCATCTACCCGGCCGACTGGCAGGATCAGGACGATCCGCTCCGGTATATCACGCAACGGTACACCAAGGCCCTCGAAGACATCATCCGCCAGGATCCCGGGCAGTATTGGTGGGTGCATCGGCGCTGGAAAACCCGCCCGAAAGGGGAGGCTCCGGAGGCTTACGATTGACCCTCGCTCGAATTGGATTTCGCGATCCCCCGCCCTGTAATATTCTCGCCCCCAATGCGATATCATCCCAGTGGATGCCCTGGCCCACTTTGCGGAACTCTCGAGCGCTCACGGCATCAAAGGACTGTCCTGGCATCACATTGCCGCCCGTTGGTGAAGGAGAACAACCATGACCATCCGCCGTTTGATCGCGACTCTTATCACCGTAATCGCAGCCCCGGCTCTGGCCTCCGCAGCCGTCGTCATCAACGAGATTTTCTACCGCGCGCCCGACGACATCGACGACCTCCAATGGGTCGAGCTTTACAACACCTCGGACCAAGCCGTCGATCTGACCGGCTATGCCTTCACGCGCGGTTTACAGTTCAAATTCCCCGCCAACACAAAAATCGACGGCAACGGATACCTCGTCATCGCCCGTAACCCCGACCGCTTTAAACAATTCTACCCCATCCCCGTTCTGGGCCCCTGCGGATCGTCGCTGACCACCAAAGGCGAGCAACTCGAACTCTGCAACGCCGCGGGCAAGTCCATTGACATCATCAAATACAAAGAGCGCGATCCCTGGCCCGCGAGCGCCGATGGCCACTCCGCCTCGCTCGAGCGCATCTGTCCCACGTCTGGCGGCGATACTCATTTCAACTGGGCGGCCTCTTTGCTGTCGGCGGACGGCACCCGCCCCGGCGGCACCCCCGGAAAACGCAATGCCTGTTACTTGGAAACGCTTTCCCCCGCCATTTCCAAGGTCACGCGCGCCCCTGAAGACCCCGCCCCCGGCCAGCCTCTTCGTATCGAGGTGGTCGTCACCGATAGCATTCCGCTCACCGAGGTTTCGCTCCTGTATCGCTCCATCACGCCCAACCTGCCTGGCCCGGAAACCAGCATTGCGATGACCAAAGACTCCGCGACAGGCCGATATTCTGCCACCATCCCCGCGCAGGAGGCCAACCGGCTGCTGCGTTACCGCATCAAAGCGACGAACCAGAAGAACGCCACCCGCCTTTTCCCCGCGCGAAACGATCTTCGCCCCACCTTCTCAACGTATGTCCACGACAAGTACCAGCCCGGCAGAATCCCCGTCGGCTTCATCATTAATATCGGCGCGGTTCCGACCGGTCCCGGCGAACAGCCCACGACCAAGCCCGTCCGCAAACCCAGCGTCTGGGGCTCGCTCTTTGGCGGCTCGCGCGACGAGAACCAGCCACGCGGCCGTTTCGGCGAAGCACCCACCGCGAATCTCGCACCCCAAGGCCCCGCCGCCTTCATCTACGTTGACCAGAAAACCGCCAAACAGACTGTCTTCGACCACATCAACGTCACCCCACGGGCCTCCATGTCCGGCGACGGCTTCGGCGGCTTCAAAGTCCGGTTCCACAAGGACCACACGCTCAACGGCATGAGCGTCCTCAACCTCATCATCGAGGGAAATGAACGCATGGTCCTTGCCGAGCCACTCGCCTACGAACTGTTTTACCGCGTCGGCTCGCCTGCCCCGCTCACCGACTTCGTACGCATCACCATCGACAATCGCACCCGCGGCTACTACCTCCTGGTCGAACAACCGAACAGTTCTTTCCTCCGCCGCAACAAGATCAAGACCGGCGGCAACATGTACAAGCTCATCTGGTACGGCGGCGGCATCGTCGGCCAGCACGAAAAGAAAACCAACCGCAACACCACGAACCACGACGACCTCGTCGCCCTGATCGGCAAACTCAGCTCCACCAAAGCCGACGAGCAGTGGAAAGTCATCCAGAACAATTTCAACGTCCCCCAGTTCGTCAATTACTACGCCGTCAACATGGTCCTCTCCGACTGGGATGGCTTCTTCAACAACTTCTTCACCTACCACGACACCCTCGGCACCGGCAAATGGGAGATCTACCCCTGGGACCGCGACAAAACCTGGGGCTACCACGACGGCATGTGGGGCGATCAGGTGTTTACCGACATGCCCCTCACGTTCGGCATGGCCGGCGACCGGCCTCCAACTCCCAAAGGCGGCCAGCAACAAAGCGGGCTCGTCTTCGGCGGCAGCCCCTTCGGCCGCGGCGGCGTCATCTGGTGGCGCCCGGGCGGCTACTTCTCGGCGCCGCTGCTGGCCAACTCTCAGTTCCGCAAGCTTTTCCTCGCCCGCACCCAGGAAATCTGCGAAAAATACTACACCCCGAAGGTCTTCTTCCCCCTTATCGACAACATGGAGAAACGCCTCGAAGACGAAGTGCGCATCCGCGGCAACGCCACAGGCGCTGACCCCGACCGCGCCGTCGCCGACCTCCACCGCAATATGCAATCGCTGAAGGATCACCTGACCAAGCGCCGCGAGTTCCTCCTGAAGCAGCCTGAACTCCAATGATGGACAGGAAATAACCTACGGGGATCTCCCGCGCAGGCAGAAACGACGGAGGAGCGATGGCAGAGTCGGCTCGCCCGCCACAGCGGCGTCTCACCTGACGTCCGCCCAGCGGCGGGCATGCTCGCGATCCATTGGAATTGCGGCCTCTTCAGTGATTAATCATCACGGGTTCTAATGGCGCCCAGGCCGCGTCATGCTGCCGCAGGTTGCGTTGCCGGCTTCGGCTTGATCGGCGTTTTCCCATCGGCCTGCTGCAATTGCTCCAGTTGTTGCGGCGTGAGGATCACTTTCACCTGCTCAACGCTCTTTATTATCGCCTGCTTCGAAGGCTCAACGCTGCGAACGCCCACGTCTTTCATTGCTGCCACCAGATTGGCCTCGGCTGCGGTCCTGGCGGCGCCCGCCGCGGCCTGCTGCCAGGCGAGGGCGAGCGTGATCAGCCGCGAGCGGTCCTGCTCGACGATGCTCAAGCCGGGCGCGAATTGCACCTCGCGAAGTTTCTTGCGCTGTTCGTCGCTGAGTTGCACCTGCTTGGCCAGATTGGCATCGAGCAGCAGTCGGCGCGCGGCGCGCAGCAGACCGTCCTGGCCGGCGGCGAGTTCTCCATTGACCGGGCGGAGCACGACATCGGCCTTTTCTCCAGGCACGGGCCTTACACGCAGTTCAATGCCTCCCGCCACTGCCCGCATCACCGGGCCGTTATCCCGGACCACAACATCGCGTGGCTTCCGATCCGGCGGCTTGTCGTTCGGCTTGCGATCAACCGGCCTCTGCCTGTCGGCTCGATCCATCGGCCTTTGCCTGCCTGTTCGCTGGGGGGCATCGACCGCCATCGCATCGTTGCCGTTTGCATCGCGTTTCAGCCACGACCGCAGGAGCATCACGCCCCCGGCAAGGCATAAGAGCACCAGCACGATCGCCACCGGCATCGGTATCCGCCACGCGTTCGAGCTTTTCGGCTTTTCGCCAGCGTTCATCGTCATGACCCGTCCTCCGGGCGCACTTTGCCCGCAGATTCAAACGCCCACACTCGCCATTTATTGCCCTTACCGCCATGGGTCTACCTCCGTTGCCGCCGGTGTTGCACAAATCGCCGCTGCAACCTGCAACCGCATGGTGCCGCTCGCCTTGTCTTTTTGCCCGCCGCGTCTTAATTTCTTCGCAATGGTCTGCATCTTTCTACGGCTCTGGAGGTGTGTGTGGCTTGGCAATACGCAATCGGGCTGGATTTCGGCACCGAGTCGGCTCGCGTCCTGGTCGTTGACATCAAAGACGGCCGGATCGTTGGACAGGCCGCCCACAACTACGAACACGGCGTGATCGACCAAACCCTCCCGGGCAGTGACGATAAGCTCCCGCCGGATTACGCGCTTCAGCATCCGCGGGACTGGCTAGCCAGCATGGGCATTGCCTGCCGAGCCGCGCTGGCGCAGGCGAAAATCAGCCCCGACCAGGTCGTGGGCATCGGCGTCGATTTCACAAGCTGCACCATGCTGCCCTGCCTGCGGGATGGCACGCCGCTCTGCTGTGTCGATCGGTTTCGCACCACGCCCCTGGCTTGGCCGAAGCTCTGGAAACACCACGGCGCCAAGGCCGAAACCGATCGCATTAACGAAACTGCCCGCCGCCGTAAGGAAAAATGGCTCGCTCGATACGGCGGGATCATCGGCATCGAATGGTTCTTCCCCAAAGTGCTCGAAACGCTCAACCACGAGCCTAAGGTCTACGACGCGGCCGAAGTGTGGATCGAAGGCGGCGATTGGCTCGTCTGGCAACTGGTGGCCGGGCCGTTCCCCCACTGCGCTTCTGTAACGCCCCCCCGCTCGACCTGTCAGGCCGGGTACAAAGCGATGTGGAACGCGCACACCGGGTATCCATCGCGCGAGTACTTCCGCGCTGTCCACCCAAAGATGGCCGGCGTGGTCACCGAGAAGATGCCCGGGACGCTGCTGAGCCCTGGCCAGCAAGCCGGCCTGCTCACCAACGGTATGGCCGACCTCCTTGGCGTTCGAGCGGGCATCCCCATTTCGGCCGCCATCATTGATGCCCATGCGGGCGTCCCGGGCGCGGGTGTCGCGTCGCATTCCAGCATCGTGCTCGTCATGGGCACGAGTTCCTGTCATATGATGAACAGCCGGATCGAAAAACTCGTCCCTGGCGTCGCCTGGGTCGTCGAAGGCGGCATTCTCCCTGGATTCTTCGGCTACGAGACGGGCCAGGCGTCCGTCGGCGATGCCTTCGCATGGGTCGCCAAGACCCTCAATCTCTCGCATCAGGAATTGAACCAGCGCGCCGCGCGACTGCCGCCCGGCTCCGGCGGCGTCCTCGCTTTGGACTGGTTAAACGGCTGCCGAACCCCTCTGATGGATGGCCGGCTCAGTGGCTCCTTTGCCGGGATCACGCTGAACACCCGCCCCGAACAGCTCTACCGCGCGATGATGGAAGCGACCGCGTTTGGTGTCCGCTGGATCGTCCAGACGCTTCGCGACGGCGGCGTGCCGGTCAGACAGTTCGTCGCCAGCGGCGGACTGCCCGCCAAATCCCCGCTGCTCATGCAGATCTACGCCGACGTGCTGAACGCCCGCATTGCTCTACCCGAAACCGATCAATCCGTCGCCTTGGGCGCCGCCATTCTTGGCTGCATCGCCGCCGGGTCGCAGACCACCGGCTACCGCACCATCTCTGACGCGATCCACGCCATGTCCCGCCTGCGCACCGACCTGGAATACAAACCCGACCCCAAGGCAAGAAAACAATACGACAAGCTCTACGCCCTCTACCGGGAGCTGGCCAACACCCAAGGCGCCGTCGCCAACGTCATGCGGCAACTGCGCCAGTATTCGCACGTGGAAAGCTGATCACCGCCTCGCCCGCCGCCTCAGGCTCAGCACGCCCAGGCCCGCCAGCAGCAGCGTACCCGGCTCCGGCACGCCCACCGGCCGATCCGAGCCCGCCAGCGGCGACTTCTGCCCGATAAACGCGCTATCGATCAGGAAGAAGTCGTCCGCGTTGATCTTCCCGTCATAATTGAAGTCGCCGTTGCTGTAGCCCTTTGTTTGTCGGATGTAGCCGCTGTCGATCGCGAAATAATCGTCGGCATTGATCCAGCCATCCAGATTCGAATCCCCATTGTAGGTGCACCGGACGACAATCCAGCCCATTTCCAGTGGACTGGCGCTGGCCGATTCTTGATACACCGCCGCCAACCCCAGGAAATCCGGCGAATTCTTCGCCATCGAGCTGGTAATCCCCGGCCCGGCCCACCCACTGTCCCGCGCCTTGACGATCTGGCTCACGATCTCCCCCAGCACATCCACGCCGGACTTCGCGCGAACCATCATCCGCGTGCTCCCCACATCCATCGTCGCGCCAGCCCCGCTCAACGTCAGCCCGTCCAGCGTCACCATCGCCTGGCTATACTGTTCCGCCGTGATCGCCACGCTCGCGTCGTTCTGAATCTCCATCGCTCCGCCGGTTATGTACTCGGATTGCAGCCTGCCGGAGTCCACGACCACCTTGCCCCCACTCTCCATGTACAACCCACCCTGCAACTCAATCGCCCCGCTCATGTCCACCTGATAGCCGCCTGCCACCCACACCCCACCGCTGGCCACCAGCTTCGACGATGCAGCCGCGCTCACGATGGTGTTCGCCGCGATTCTCAGCGGCGCCGAGATCGTATGAGTGCCGCTTTGAACCGAAATGCCCATCGGCACAGTCGTCGACGCCGACCCGGTGGGCGCCACCAAAAGCGTCCCGCCGCTGCCCCGGTCGATTGTATAGCTCTGATCGTTGTCGAACATGATGCCGCCCACGGTCTGATCGCCATCCAACGTGACGGTAAGCGGTGTTTTGTTCTTGCTCGTGAAACTCGCTGACGCGTCAGATCCCGATGGAACCAGCCCGCTCCAGTTGCCCGCGTTGCCCCATGAACCGCCCCCCGGCGCCGTCCAGTGCATGCTGCTCAGCCACGACGGCTCAAACTGCCCCGTTGCATTCGCAGTGAAGTCCACCAGCTTCGCACCCGACACCGACACCGCAGGTGAAATGTCCAACAGATTCCACGAGCACGTTCCGCTCGTCGCTCCGCCGTTCTCCCGCAGTTGGTCGTACAGCCACCCGCCCGTATATCTCGCTCCCAGGCCGTAGATGGCGCCGTTGGTCGCCCCCTTCGTCCCTATCAGCAGCGGGTTGCTGATGACGCCCGACAGGATCAGCATCCCGTCCTTCGCCGTCACGCTGAACGTCCCGGTTGTCAGTTGCTGCGAAACGAGTGTTGTGCCCGGGCCGATGGACGTCTCCACCAACGGTCCAGTGCCCGCAAACCCGCTGAAACTCATCGACGCGCCGTCAAACACGTTCGGCGACGCAGCGCCAAACGCCGTCGCAACACGCACCGAGCCCATGCCCGCCCCGGGTTTGAAGGCGTTGTTCGAATAGATCATCGCCGGCCCCGCCGACGATCCCGACCAAGCGTCGAACGTCAGCAGTGTCCCTCCACCCCTCGCCACCCCCCCCACCAGCACCACCGCCCCGCACGCCGCCGCTATTCCGCTCGCTCTCTTGCTGAACATGCGAAGCTCCTCCCCCCAAACAACACCATCCGGCCCGTTGCGGACCGAATCACCCAACATTTTCTGGCTTCCTGGCAATCACTCAGATCTGGCTAAGCGCACAACCGACCCGCCAACGCCCTGCGCAGGGTCTCAGCGTTGCCGCAAAACTATACTATCACACAATCCGCTCCTTTCCAAAACTATTTCACCTTGCTGCAACGTCCGATAAAACGCCGCCGGGTCATCAATCCCAACGCCCCCACCGCCAGCAGCGCCATTCCCGCCGGCTCCGGCACCGCCGCAACCATCCGCCGCCCCGACAATACCCCTGTCTGACCTATAAACCCTGAATCTATCAGGAAATAGTCGTCCGCGTTCACCACCCCATCATAGTTGAAATCCCCGTTGTGCCACCCGCGCTTCTGCGTGATATATCCCGAGTCGATCAGGAAATAGTCATCCGCATTCACCCTGCCATCGAGGTTGGCGTCGCCGTTCCACGTATACTTGACCAGGATCGAATTAATGCCCACCGTTTCGCCCCCAAACTCCGGGTAAATCGGGCCTTCCGTCCCGCCTTTGTCGTTCAGAATCGCGCCCAACCCCGTCAGGCCGCCCCGGTAGTCCCTGGCGGAGGAGCTGGTCAGCCCCGCGCCCAGCCAATCCCCCCCGCTGCCGCGAGCCAGCCGGATCAGCCCCTCGATCTCGCTCATCGCCTGCTTCGGATCCGTCGCCGTCACATGGATCACCATGGCGTTGTCCGCCAGATCCAGGCTGCCGGCATCCGTAATGCTCAGCTTGTTGACCACGAGCAGTTTGTCTCCGCCGCTGGTGAAGCTTCCGTTGCCGCCGACGATGTTCAACTCCGCGAATCGCTGGCTGGTCTGCATTTCGATTCGGCCCGCTGCCAGCACGTTCACCGGCCCGATGTCCTGCGGCGCTCCGAAGACGATCTGGCCTTCGACCACATCGGTCGGGCCGAGGTAGATATTCTTGTTCAGAAGCGTCAGCGTCGATGTTCCTTTTTTCGTAAGCCCTGTATCGCCGGTGATCGCTTCGCCCTTGAAGGTGTAATCGCCCGCCGACGCGTTCACGAGGATCGAACCCGGCTCGATCTCAAAGGGGATATCGATCACTCGCTGCGTGGCGCTGTCATCGAAGATGACCCGGTCGAAATCGTTGTAGCGGAGCGTCGCATCTTTCGCCGCCCATTTCCAGTTCTCCGGCACGATGCTCCACGTGCCGTCGATTGATCCCTGCCAAGTCAGCACGCGCGGCGCGTCCTCGAGAAACGCGCCTTCATTCACCGTTCGGAAGTCCTCATTCACCGTAAGCCCAAGTTCCCACCGGCGGCCGGTCAGATCAAGGGTCATCAAATCCAGCGCTCCGTTGTTTGCTTCGCCGAGAAACACGGTCAGCCAGCCGTTGGTCAGCAAATCCATGCCAATCACGCCCTCGAACCCGGGAGCGATATCGCTGACGAGCACCGGCACGTCGTCATAGACCAGGTTGACACCTTCTTGGGTCGGGATAACCAGGTGGTCCAGCATGACCTCGGGCACGCTGACGCTTCCGCCAATCCCGCCGATGTCCACCCAGTCAATGACGTCCGCGCTGGTCTCGCTCAGATCGATCCCCATTCGCAGCGCCACCTTGGTGGAAATCACGGACATCTGAGCGCCGGTGTCCAGGACATACGAGTCCGTCCAGACCTTGTCGCGTTTCTGGGTGACGGTGCCCGCCACCGCCGACAGCGGCGCCCAGACGGGGGGCGGATCACCGGGCTCCATCTGATCTTCGGGCTTGAAAATGGCAACCTTCGCCAGTTTCACGTGGTACGTCGCCGGGGGCGGCGTAGGCGCGGTGGCAAGGAATGCCACCGGAGGACTCAGATCCTCGCCAATCCAACGATTCATGTTCAGATCGATCGTGGTCACGCGCTTGACCATCGCCGGCATGCCCACCAGTCCGAACGGCCCGAACATCGAGAAATCCGCCAGCGGGTTGCCCTCGATCCGCGCATTTTGAATCGTGTTCCGCTCACCACTGGTGCCCGCGAAATCGAATCGGTAGGCCTTGAGAATCTTCAGCGGCTCGCTTCCCGCCACGCCCATCTCCATCAATTCCACATCGGATCCATCTTTGCGCTTCTCATACAGCGCCCCCGCATCCAGCAGTTCCGACAGCGGCGTCTGCGTGACTATGACCGAGTTGGCGCCGGTGTCCAGCAAGATCTGGTTGAACATCGCTGGCCCGAACGAGTTGTTGCCGTCGGCATCTTCGAACAATTCGATGGTCACCATGGGCTGAAACAGCGCCAGACCCTCGGATTGCCCCAGCCGGATGTGGTTCTGGCCCCAGGCCGAGGTTGCGCCGGTCAAGACGACTCCCGCCGCCACCATCGCCGCGTACCGCAAACACTCTCGTGCCGACATACCGCGCCTCCAGCCAGACCTCGCACTCAAGCAACACCATCGCTTGCCCTGATTATGCCCCCTGGCGGGCAGCCGTGCCAAGCTTATTCCGCGTTTGTGGTCATCTACCCCTGCCAATTACCCCAGATCCACACTCGCCCGGAGAATCTCCCGCAGAATCGATCGTTGATACGCGAACATCTCCCTAATCCGCCGCCGCACCACCAGCCAATCCCCCATCCACCCGATCGGCCCCCATGGCAACCGATACGTCACCCGATCCACGATCCGCGTGCTCTTTCCATCGATTGCCTCCCCGCAATCGCCTTTCATTTCAGCTCCGCTCCGTGTGCATCGGTCGTTCCATCCCCTAAAATCCCCACCCTATGCAATCGCACCGCGAATTAATCATCGAGCCCGTCGGCCTCAATGTGGACAAGCTCCCCAAGCCCCTCAATTGGCTCGAAATCTTCGGCAACGACCACCCCGTCGAACTCGAGATCGGCTGCGGCAAAGGAACCTTCCTGCTCCACCAGGCCCTCGCTCGCCCCGATACCAACTTCTTCGGCATCGAGTGGGCACGCTGGTATTGGCGATACGCCTCGGACCGCCTTCGACGACACAACTGCCTCAACTCGCGCATGGTCCGCGCGGAGGCCAACTTCTTCCTCACCGAGTTCATTTCCCCCGCCACCATCTCCGTCCTCCACATCTACTTCCCCGACCCCTGGCCGAAGAAACGCCATAACAAACGCCGCCTCATCCAGCCGAAATTCATGCCCCTGGTCCAGCGGATTCTCACCCCCGGCGGCCGCCTCCAGGTTGTCACCGACCACCAGGACTACGCCGAGCAAATCCAATCCGTCGTCAAGGAATCCCCCCTGAAGATCGTCGATTACAGCCGCCCAGGCTCCGCCGCCGAGGGCGAATTCGTCGGCACCAACTTCGAGCACAAATACAAACACGAAGGACGCCCCTTCTACGCTCTCGCCGCCGTCAAACCCGCCTGACCCTCCCCGGAATACGCAAGAATCCGGCGCGGCGATGCAACCCCGCACCGACGCATTCAACAACATCACTTCCGCCCACACCAGAGCATGGTTCGAGCATTGCGGGTATTTGCGACACCAACCTGCAAACCGCTCTAGAAGAGATCTTCCGCCTTGCCAAATACGCCCACCGAGTCGCTTGCCACCAGCGAGTCGCTCGCCCGAACTTCGCCGCTCGCCGCGATCTGCGTCTGATTCGCAAACACAGCGGTCGATTGGGTGGCCGTTTGCGTTCCAGCCGTCGCACCCGGCGACAACACCCAGTTCTCCGCATCATCGTAATGCGAGTCCCCCGCCGCCGTCGCGCCGTTCGGCGGCGGATAATACGTGTGCGCCAGCGTCTTGCCCACGCCGTCAAATCGATGTACCCCGATGCGGATGTCGCCAAACCGTGAATCGCCCTGTTCTGCGCCAAACACGTTGAATGCATACGCCCGAGTCTCGGCCACTTCAGTGAAAGCAAGCTTCCCTTTGCTGACGCTGGCCCATCGCGCAAACTGCGCCGCGAACATCGCCTCCCACACGCCGTCGCCGAATTTCTTGTCAAACGTAGCGAACCCCGTGCTGGTCCCCTTGTCCATCCGCGCACCGTCCGGCATGAAGCTATAAGTGATGTCCACAACGCCGTCGGTCGGCGTTGCGTCCGCCGAATCCTTCCACCCGCTGGTGTTCACGTTCGAGTAGACAGATCGCAGCGTCGCCACTGCCGGATCGCTGGCAAAGCTGTTGAGGTCGTAGCCGGCGTTGTAGTACGGGTCCATGATCGACCCGTTGCTCGTGTGCCCCAGCCCCAGCGAATGCCCCAGCTCATGCAGCGCCACCAGATCCAGCCGGATCGCCGGCCCCGCGCCACCGCCCCCACCGCCACCGCCCTTGGCCGCTGCGGAAATGTCCGCCCCAAACATCAACGACAGCAGCACGCGGCCTTCCAACGCCTCGATCCCACGCCACGCCTGTGAATACTGCCCTTTCATCCCGATCTCCTTTCACCGAAGCCGCCGACCAGCGATACAGGAACTGCCATGGCCGATTCAGAGACATCTTTCCCAGACCCCGCCGGCCTCACTCACTCGACGGTCCCGCGACGAATGTGCACAGCAATGTTGTCTTAAACAAGGATTCTATCGCAACATGACATGCTTGCATAGTGGTAGATCAGAACATAGCACAGTTTTTGGCATTGGCAAATCGCCGAGCGACTCAATAACTCCCCTCTCCAACCGCCTCCGCCGAACGATCCACGTCCGATAACGAAGCCGGCAGCCCCCGCACATTGCTCCCCCCCAAGGTTCACCCCAACAACT